>JBDTXR010000017.1:0-43269 GCA_040006075.1 Byssovorax sp.
ACTGGCGGCTCACGGTGCTCGACGGCGTCGGCCACGTGCCGCAGCTCCAGGTGCCCGAGCGCTGGGTCGCGGCGCTGACGAGCTGGCTCGACGACGTGCCGGCGTAGCGCCGCCGCGCGCGATCAGGACGGCAGATCGGCGCCCGTCCACTCCACGCTCTTCTCCCAGAGCCGGCGCGCGAGATCGACGTCGTCCGCGAGCGGATTCGGCTTCGTTTCGCGGCATTTGTCGTAGTAGAGGCCGTCTTGATTCGCGACGTCGGGCGAAGTGGCGCAGTAGATCGAGGTGCGCGCGCCGTCCTCGTTGGTGATCATCGAGAGCTTGAGCAGCGGGCGGATCGGCCACGGCACGCGGCGCCACGCGTCCGAGGCCACGACGCCGGGGTGGAGCGAGTACGAGCGGACGCCCTTCGGGCCGAGCCGACGCGAGAGCTCCTTCGTGAAGAGCACGTTGGCCAGCTTGGAGACCTCGTACTCGGGCAGACCGGTGATGCTGCTGGTGCGGGTGTGGAGCACGTCGAAGTTGATGCCCTTGGCCTGGTAATGCGATTTGCTCGCGACGTTGACGATGCGCGACGACGGTGACGCGAGGAGCCGCGGTGCGAGCAGCATCGTGAGCAGGAAGTGCCCGACGTGGTTGGTACCGAAGGCCAGCTCGAAGCCGCTCTTGGTCATCCCGCGCGTGCCCGCGAGGCCGGCGTTGTTGAGCAGCACGTGGATCGGGCGATCGGTTGCGAGCAGCCCCGCGGCGCACGCGCGGACCTGATCGAGGTCGCCGAGATCGAGCATCACGCCGTCGGCGGAGCCGCCCGCGGCGCGGATGCCTTCGAGCACCGGCTGGGTCTTCTCGAGCGATCGGCAGGCGAGCGTGACGTGGGCGCCGCGCGCGGCGAGGAGCTCGGCGGTGGCGCGGCCGATGCCGGTGTTGGCGCCGGTGATGAGGATGCTGCGGCCGGCGAGGTCGGTCTTCCCGGTGGACATGGCGGCGGAGCATACACGGGAGCGTGAGGCGGGCGCGCGCGGGTCACGCGTCGAAGCTCGGCGGCGCGGCGCGAGGCCAGGGGATGTCGTGGATCCGCGCGCGGCCGAGGGCGACGACGACGCAGAGCAGGCGGCCCTCGGCGGCCGGCTCGCGGAGCCGGAGCGCCGCGCCGATCGAGGGGAGGCCGCTGGCCGCGGGCCCCTCGTCGACGGCGAGATAGGCCAGCTCGCGCGCGACTTCGGCGCGGGATCCGAAGGCGATCTGCGCCTCGATCATCCCGTGCGGCAGGGCGATCAGCGCGACGCGATCGGGCGCGAGCGGATCGCCGCCGCGCGCGAGATCGGCCTGGCAACCTTCGAGCAACGCCGCGTGAACGGCGAGGAGCTGGTCTTCCGAGGGCTCGGTCGGGTCCACGCCGCGAGGATAGATCAAGCGCGGCGGCCGGGGCTCTTCGCGGGGCGCACCCCGTGATTTGCGGGTGTGGTATCGATGGAAGATGAGCCTCGCGCCGGGCCGGAGGGTGACGGCCAACATCCGGCTCGCGGAGCTGCTCCGGCGCGGGGGGATGGGCAGCGTGTGGCGCGCGCAGCACCTCTCGCTCGGCACCGACGTCGCGGTGAAGTTCATGTCGCCGCAGTACCTGGAGAGCGAGGATCTCGTCACGCGCTTCACGCGCGAGGCCACCTCGGCCGCGCAGATCAAGAGCCCGCACGTGGTCCAGATCCTCGACCACGGGGTGCTCGACGAGGGGCTGCCGTTCATCGTGATGGAGCTGCTCGTCGGCCAGGATCTCGGGCAGCGGATCAAGCGCCGAGGACCGCTCCCGCTCGGGGAAATCGCGGCGATCGTGCTCCAGGTCGGCAAGGCGCTCTCGAAGGCGCACCAGGCCGGGATCCTTCACCGGGACATCAAGCCGGACAACATCTTCCTGCTCGAGGACGAGGGCGAGGTCTTCGTGAAGGTGCTCGACTTCGGCGTCGCCAAGCTGCTCGAGCCGAGCCACGCGATGACCTCGACCGGGAGCACCGTCGGCACCCCGTTCTACATGAGCCCCGAGCAGCTCCTCAGCGCCAAGCACGTGGACTTTCAGTGCGACCTCTGGTCGCTCGCGGTGGTCGCGTACCGGGCCACGACGGGGCGGCTCCCGTTCCACGGCGACACGCTCGGGGCCCTGGCGATCAAGGTCCACGAGGGGAAATTCATCCCCGCGAGCGCGCTCCGCCCCGACGTGCCGCCGGCGCTCGACGCCTGGTTTTCTCGGGCCTTGCAGCGCAACCCGGCGTCGCGCTTCGCCTCGCTCAAGGATCTCGTGCAGGGCCTCGCGCGGGCGGTGGCCGATCCCTCCGCGGTCGCCACCGAGCTCCCGAGCTTCCCCACGTTCGTCCCCGGCGCGACGCTCCCCGCGGCCGATCTCCAGCGCGCCTCGGCGTCGGGCGTCAGCGCGTCGGGGGCGATCTCGCGCGCCGCTCCCGGATCGTCGAGCTCGATCCAGATCGCCGCCGTCGTCGCGTCGAGCGTCGCGCTCTTGCTCGTCGGTGCGGTGATCACGCTCCTGCTCACGCGGCCTCACGCGGCCGATCCGCGGCTCGCCCCCGCCGCCTCGATCGCCGTTCCACCCGAGATTTCTGCGGCAGCTCCGCGATCGATCGAGCTTTCGACCGCGCCGCCCCCGGCCCCGGCCGATTCGATCGAAGCGCCCGCCGTTCCCCCGGTATCCTCCAGCGCGGCGCCGCTGGCCGCGCGCCCACCGTCCACCTCGACCGCTCGCGCGCCTGCAATCAAAGGCCCTGCGACGCCCACCCGCCCCAAAGATCGTGGCTTCTGATCGCTCCCCCCACCTCGCCGTGCTGCTCGCGTTCGCGGCGCTGCTCGCGCCGGCGATCGCGCTCGCCGCGCCGGATCCGGCCGATCGCGCCATCGCCCGCACGCTCATGGACGAGGGCGATCGCCGCACCGAGGTGAAAGACTTCCGCGGCGCGCTCGAGGCCTACCAGAAGGCCGATTCGATCATGAGCGTGCCGACGACGGGCATCGACGTCGCCCGCACCCAGCTCGCCCTCGGCCGCCTGTTCGACGCCTGGCGGACGGCCGTCGCCGTCACGCAATTCCCGCGCAAGCCGACCGAGCCCGAGGCCTTCACCCGCGCGCGGCGCGACGCCGATGCGCTGATCGAGAGCGTGCTCCCGCGGATCCCCACGCTGCGGCTCGCGACCACCGGACTCCCGCCCGGCGCGGCGATCGAGGCGACGATCGACGGCATTCGGGTGCCGACCGAGCAGCTTCACGAGGCGATGAAAATCAACCCGGGCGAGCACGTGGTCCGGATCTTCGCGAAGGGCTTCTCGCCGGCGACGGGGACGACGACGCTCACCGAGGGGCAGACCTCGACGCTCACGCTCAACCTCTTGCCGCACCAGGATCCGGTGGCCGGCAGCGGCCGATCGGCCCTGATCTACGCGAGCTTCGGCCTCGGCGCGGCGGGCCTGGTCGTCGGATCGATCACCGGGATCGTCTCGCTCAACGCCGTCGCCGCGGCGAAGAAGACCTGCGCGGTCGACGGCGCCTGCCCGCCGAGCGCGCAGCCCGATCTCGACCGATCGTTGACGATGGCCAACATCAGCAACGTTGGCTTCGGCGCGGGCGTGGCCTTCGTGGGGCTCGGGGTCGTCGGCCTGGTGCTCACGCCGCATCCGACCGCGTCGCCCGCCTCCGCGCCTGCCGCCGGGGTCGCGCTGGTGCCGCTTTCGAGCGGAGCCGCAATCCGCGGGTGGTTCTAGCGCCCTGGTCGTTCTAGGCTCCGCCCGTGCTCTCTGCCGACGTTCGCTTCGAAGGCTTCACCACCACCGACTGGACGCGCGTCCTCTCGCTCTTCGTCCCGCGCCGCGCCTCGGGCGAGCAGCGCTCACCCGATCGCCCGCGCGGCGGCGTCGTCGCCGTGCACAGCGGCGGGCGCCTGATCAAGCTGGTCCACACCGAGGTCGGCCGCCTCCGCCTCGACGACGCCCTCGCCGCCTGGCCCATCGCCGCCGAAGAGCTGGCGCGCCGCCACCACGCGAGCTGGGGCCTGGCCCTCGAAGCCGGCACGCTGGAGCAAATCATGGAGAGCTTCGGCGCCCGCTCGCGCCGCGGCGACGACATCACCACGCAGGTGGTGAACCTCGCCCTCTGCGTGCGCGAAGAGACCATCGCCGGTCGCATCGATCTCTGGCCCGCCCGCCTCCGCGGCATGCCCATCCCCTCTCCGGGCATGGTCAACAGCAGCCTCGACTCGGTCTGTGGCGTCGGAAAGACCTTGATTGTGGGCCTCTTCGAGGACGGCGAGCTCTGGACGAGCATTGCTCTGCACCGCGGCCCGCGTGGCTTCGATCTGATCCTCGGCCCCGACGAGGTCCGCGGCGACATGGGCCTTCTCGCCGGCGACTGGCGCCGTGATTACCGGCACCTCGCGCGCGCAATCGAGCATC
Organism: Byssovorax sp.; assembly: GCA_040006075.1. GTDB lineage: Bacteria > Myxococcota_A > Polyangia > Polyangiales > Polyangiaceae > JANYGI01. The sequence goes on from JBDTXR010000017.1 coordinate 4,446, forward strand.
GCGCGGGGCCTTCCGCGCTCGGGTGCTTTGCCGAGGTCTCGACCATTCGCAAGCTGGAGGTCGACCCCAGCCCGGGAGCGTGGGCTCGCGCTGTTGCTGTGCGAGACGTGATCTTGTCGCCCGTGCCTGCTGCTCTGGCGATCCCGATCGGCGTGGACGCCGGCTGGGCTGCGCTATCGGCCTTGAAGACCATTGCCGAGCGCGTGGATCCGATTGGCATCGTGGCGCCGTCGATCCAGGCTTTGCGGGATCTGACGAGCGGGCAGCGGGACGTGAAGAGCGTGCTCGGGTTTCACCCGCTGGAGCTGTTGCGGCGGGTGCTGAGCCGGGAGCAATAGGCTCTCTCGGGAGATCGGACGGACGGCTCGGAATTAGGAATTTTTTGGCGCAGATGGGGGAGTGAGCGCTCGCAGGGCTTTCATGATCTCCATCCGGCCGAGTTCGGAGGATCGCGCAAAGGGTCGGTATTCGCAGCCGAGCGGCACTCCCGCCAGCGCAGGGACTATCGGTGCGAGGTGCCGTCACCGGCGATGGCACTCGGCGACGCCGACGCACTCTGCCTTGGCGGCGCCGAGGTCAGCCTCGGCCTGATCGATCCAGGCCCTAACCTGCTTGGGCGTAGCCATTTGCGAGCTGAGCTGCAAGCGCCTTCAGTTCCTCGCCGAGAGCCGCCCCATAAAGGACGACTCCCTGCGCGACTGTCTGCGCGAGATCACGGTCGACCCGAACCGCCGTCTCCACGCTTGCGCGGTTACCGGCGAGCAAGTTCAACGGATGCCGGAATCCGAGGCCAGGGTTGAACGCGACAGGACGCTCAGGGTGCTCGTCCTCGGGGAGCGAAGGGATGACCTCGACCAACCAGGCTTCCCGGTCGTTCTGGCGGATCCAGATCGCTGTCTCCATCGGCTCGTCCAGGGCGGCGTGCGCCATGACGAGTTTTTCCATTTCTGCGTGTGTCGCTGACATCGTACCGGAATATAGAACCGTCGCGCGCTCGGTGCGAGCGTTGCGCACCGTCCCGGACCATGGCTGTGGGTGTTCGCCTACCGTGCTCTGGCGGCGCTCTTCGCACCCAACGAGTAGTCGGATCTCCACCCGCGACGAGCCGAGGGCACCAGAGGCCACCGGAAGCTTGCCCGCCCAACGTCCTGGCGTTGGGCCGCCCACGGCACGCCAGCTACCAAGGCGCCGACATCAGAAATTGTACAAGTGCGCTCGCATCAGGCGACGCAAATACGGCATCCGGAACAGAAGGCGGGCTCTTGGGGTCACCACGGCGCAGAATCTGGGCGAGCGACGACCCGGGGTCGCGCCATTGGCCCGCCATCGTAAGCCGAGCCTTCGCGCGGTCGGCGCTATCTTTATCGAAGACCGGGTCGGTAGGTTGTTCGTGTGCAAGAAGGATCTGCTCGACCGCCTGCATACGGGGGGCCCAGACCGGATCCGCTTGGAGCGCGGGCTCGACGAGGTGTTCCAGCGTGCCACTGCGTGTCGCTCCCGCGTGTAGGACGAAAAGGCCCAGCGGAAATGGCAGAGCGGTCGTCCAGGTGGCGTGCTGCGGCGACGCCGCGCCCGCCAACTCTTTGACGTAATCGGCGGCGAAACGCTGCTCCCGAAATTGGACGCAATCGCCGCTCATTTGTTTGTAATGACCCGGCGTGTCGGCATCGAAAACAAAGGCGCATGCGAGTTGCGTGATGTCGTGAGTCAACTGGGATGTGAAGCTCAACTTGAGTCGATCGATCAGCACGCCAACTTCGATGGCCTTGCGGTCACCACCCATCCGAACGACCAAGACTAAATCGGGACGCCGTGGCTCCTGCGGATCTTTGGGAACGGTCACGGCCAACTGGAAGACTGGTTCTTGATCCTCCGCGCTTGCCGCAAGGGTACGACCGGCAAACGCCGCCCTTTCGTTCCAATTCAGGACGATACCGCGGAGACTCTGACTGCCTTGCCCCTGGGTCTTTCCGAACGGCGTTGGCAGATCCTCAGGCTTGCGCTTGTCGAATACAGCTCCGGCTACACGCCCCAAGCTGCGGAGCACATATACAGCATCGCCCTGGCCCTCGACAAATACAACGACGGCTCTCATACAAGCCCCCGCAGATCGAAGCTGAATGCTTCCTTAAGGGCGTGGAGGCGCTCGCCGTCGAAACGGACTGCTTCGATTCGGCCTGTGGCAGCGCGACGCAGGCCATATCCGACGACCTCGGCGCGGAGCGTTTCGGTCGAGGTCCATGCATCAACCACCTCAGCACTATGGGTGCTCAAGAACACCTGCACGTTGAATCGATGGGCGAGTTCCCGGATGAGCCCGGCGAAAGGCACAAATGCGCCGGCATGAATAGCGTTTTCGAACTCATCGATTAACATGATGCCCCCAGGCACGTTGGCGAAGAGCATCGCAATGTGGAAGATGCGTTGCATGCCCTCGCCATATGAGCCGAGGTCCTCCGCCTGAGTACGGCCGCTTTCCCGAACATGAAAGCGCGAAAGGGTGTCCACCAACTCGATGCCCTCAAGCGTTCCGACAAAACGATCGCGAAGGAACGTCAAGATCTCGGCCTTGACGCCTGTTCGAGACGACGCCTCGTTCGCGGCAACCAAACTCGCCGGTTCCGCAAGGGAAAACGGGCTAGAAAACTCCGCTGGGCACAGCACCCGCGCATCTCCTCGGGTACGGATCTGAGGAGCCAGCGCCGTACGTAGAATGGTCGTAGAGCTCTGTTCGCGGTCTCCATAACGCGCGTCCATTTTCACCTGGTGTTCGAAGGTGGCGCGATCCGTCTGTTCGTCATCAGGTTCGCTCTCGATTTTCCAATCGAGAATGGCATCGCGCCCGTCGAAGCTCCCTCGAATGGATGCGTTCGCCGGGAGCAGAGCGGCAACGACCTTAGCTTCGGGCAGACTCTCGGTATGTGCGCGTCGCCGTACCACTTCGAGCAAAGCTCGCGAGTCGCTCTGGCGAGCGAGCAGGAAGATGGACTCGAGAAGCGAGGTCTTACCCGCGTTGTTGACGCCTGCAATCAAATTGATGCGGGAGGGCGCACTAAGGTGTACGTCTTGCAGCCCTCGATAACTGGTGACGACGACATCGCTAAAATTCGCTTCACGAAACTCTTGGTAGGGGATCCAATTCGTCTGCGAAAGGGCCGATGACCCACCGTGCCGACCTGCAGCCACGAGCACGCCACTTAAGCGATTCACGGCCTCCTCAATACGCCCCAAATCGCCACGCTCCAGCGTCGTAGCTCTTGCGAACAGCTGACGAGTGGCCTGCTCGACGCGCTGCAGCGCGACGTCGACGTCATTGCGGGCGAGTACACCGCTGCTCAGAGAGGCCGACTGCAAGCTACGTGTCTCGTCGAGAATGCGGACCGTTTCGGGGTCGGCGATGATACCGGCCAGCTCTCGCACTTGCGTGCCAGTCGTGACCACAGGATCTAGCGGCTGTGACACGCGATTCTCCTCTTCGTCATTGGCATCGGGAGCTTCGGTGGCCGTTTCCCGAGAAACCCATGAAAATAGGCGCTGGAGTTGCTGCTTATCTTTGGCGTCCTCGCTGGTATCGTCCCATCCAATCCAATTTCTCAGCGCCGGCGCCTTGAGCACTTCGCGAAACAGGTTAAATTTGTCTGAGGAAAATTGTTCGCCGTAGTCGCTCTGCTTGTACAGATTGACCAGCGCCAGCGTACGAATGGACAGGTTAAACTCGCGTTTAGATATCGCTAAAGCCTGGCAAATCTCGTCCGGACTCTTGCCGTAATTGGCGCGCAGCTCGCGCATCAAGTGCGCTTGGTTGATCGGGGGCCACTGTCGCTTACCACTTATGTGGTGCAGGCCCATGATCACGAGGTGGTGAAGCGGGTCGGTGTCCGCCACGCGGACCACCGGAATCTTATCGAAGACGGCGGGGTCCAGCGCCCCGATTGGGCTACCGTTCTGGTGACGATCAAGCAGGTATTTGAGTGTCGCGACGCGCCTGTTGCCCTCCACAACTAGATAGCGAGTGCCAACCTGCCGAACTTGAATGGGCTCCATGTCGAGCCAACCATTCTGATGCAGGCTTGCCAGCAGATCCTCAACGTTGCTCTGCTTTTCACCAAGCAACAACTGGCGTGTTCGCAGCTGAACGTCGACCCGGAAACTCTCTTCGTCCCGGTCAACTCTCTTGTAGTGCTTGTTGTCGATGAAACGGTAGTTGTTGGGGTCGAGGTACAAACTGGACAGCTTGAGGTGAAACCTTCTCGTGGCCGCCTTAATCTCATCGGAGGCATCCGTCGGCTCCGGCGCTTCAGGGGGATCAGAGGGGGGGGGCATGGCGTCCTTTGCGAACTGTTCGTGGACCGCGGGGTACGATGGTCCGGCTGGTGAGTGCGGCGATCATCCACGCGGCTCGGGCGCCCCGACGGCATCGGCGGACGTCGAGCCAGAGGGTGCTTCGAGTAGACACCAGAACGTTCTCGCCCGTCAAGCTCCACTTGACAGGTCGTCGTGTGGCGATTCTCCGCGGCGCATCCGTTAGTTGTAGCCTAGACGCCCGGCGGCCCAACAAGGAGTCCAGTGATCAGGATAAGGCATCAGGACCGATCTCCGCGAACTGGATTCGGCCGGTCCCCCCGCAATTGCTTCCACCGGTCGATCTATCCCGGCTCACGTTCTTGACGCTACCAGCGGCTAGCCGCGCTTGTCCACGGAATTTGGGCGAAAATCCCGGGCCTTCCTTCGCCGCCGGCCGCGGCCTCCTACCGCCGCGCGCGTCCCGCCCGCCCGGATTCGACGGACCGATGTAAACGGCCGGATCCGGCCAGTTCCCGCGGCCGGATCCACCCGAGCTGCGCGAATTCCAGGGTCGAATCCTCGTCGATAACGCGCTCGGCTCCGACACCTACCTACCCGCCCCAATCCATCTTCCCACGTCCTCCCCGCCGCCGCAGGCCTCCATCGAGCTGACTCCGAGCGCCGGGGAGAGGCTGCGGGGCTCGACCCGCGCCCGATCACCGAGGCGCCCACGCGCGCCACGCCCGAACGGGGCGTCGGCGGCTATCGTCGGACGCGTGACGTCGGGACGCAGATCAAGGGCGGACACGAATCGCTCACGAAGTGCGCGGAGGCCCTTCCAGAGACCGTCGGGAACCTGCTATCGATCCATAGCCTTCCTTACTTCCCGCTCCTCGACCGACCGAGAAAGGATCCCGATGAACACCTCGCTCTCCGCGTTCATCGATCTGTACGTCTTCCCCACCGGCCGCCGCCTCTTCGCCCTCGGCCAGGTCGCCACTCGCGCCACGGCTCGCGACTTCCCGGAGCTGGCCAAGCACTGCGCCGGCGCCATAACCCACGACCGTACGTGCCTCTCCCTCGAGCGTCGCTGGGAAGGCATGGTGGCCGAGACCAAGGGCAAAGCTGCTCCGGCGCCGGCTGCGGCGGGTGCTCCGCCGGTCGCAGCGGACGTCGATCCGCTCGTCGACCGGACGCTCACGGCGATCCGGGATCATGCCGTGAGCCAGACCGCCGGCGCCGCGCCCGACGATCCCATTCACGTCACGGTCGCCGCATTTCTCAAGGCGATCTACCCTGCCGGCGTTCAGGAGGTCACCAAGCTGGGCTTCATCGAAGAGCTCGCCGCGGTCGATCACATCGTCGGCTTGCTGCACAGCAAGGAGCTTGCACCCGTGGCGAAGGACCTTGGGCTCGGGCGCCTCGTCAAGCGGCTCGGCGAGCTCGCGGTCGTCTACCGCATCTCGCTCCTTGCTCCGGCGGCCGAGGTTCTGGCCTTCGGCGACGTTCGCGCAGCCAGGATCAAGGGACAAGATCTCCTGCTCGAAGCGGTCGCCATCGTGATCGGCAAGCACCACGGCAGCTCGCCCGAAGATGTGGCGGCGCGGAGCGATCTGCTCGGGCCAATCCTCGACCAGAACGACGCGATCGGGGTGGCGCTGAAGGGACGTCGCTCGGTGGTCGACGTGAATCCCGACACCGGGGCGACGGATCCGAGCATTCCTGTCGTGGCGCCCGTCGGCGGCAAGACGCCGTAGCGCCGCGCGGAGCTGGTCTGGGTCCAGCAGGAGGGTGCTCGGCGCAGGTCGACCCTCAGCGCGAACCCGGAGAACGGGCAGGCGTCGAGGGTCGAATGGCGGCGCGGACCCGGCACTGGGGCTTTCGCCAGGGGTCGAAGCTCGGCGGAGGCCGGCGACCGGGCAGGAAATCGGAGCCAGGATCAGCGGTAGCCCGGTCGTTGGGGAAAAATGAGAGTCGACCCCCAGCGGCAGCCCGGAAGCAGGGGGTGACTTGCGGGTCGACGCTCCGCGAAAGTCCGGTAGCCGGGCGAAAAATCCGTATTGAGCCGGAAAAGAAGCCCGGTTGCCAGGGGCCGCTGCGGGTCGATCCCCGGCGGAAGCCCGTTCCCAGCGATCAGCTTCGATTGCCGAGGCCCCCTTTGCGCCGGCATCCCGCCTTGCGACCGCGCTTCACCAGTGCGCAGCCCACCGCGCTGGCGAAATCGAGGTCACCTTCCGCGGACGCCAGCCCCCGCGAGCAGCACGGCGCGAATGATCGCTGCGCGCGAGACCACCTTCCCGAGGGAGTCAAAGAAGCGTCTCCGATCGTGTAACGTTCGCGTCGTGCCCACCTCGCGATACGCCCTCTCCTTTGCAGCAATCACCGCCGGTCTCGTCGCCTGCGGGGGCGCCGAGCCACCGCCCATGCGCTCGCCCGCTTCGCAGCCAGCGCCGCCAGTCCCCGTCGTCACGGCGACCGCCGCGCAGGCGAGCGTCGCGCAGATGTTCGCGGACGACGAGCCGGAGATGGTGTTCACCGACCCCGACCGGCGAAAGAAGATCGAGTCCGCGTTCTCGTCGATCGACGCCCTGCTCGACGAGGAGGTGCGCGCGCAGAGCTTCCCGGGCATCGCCCTCGGTGTCGTCATCGACGGCGAGCTCGCCTACGCCAAGGGCTTTGGCGTCACCGACCTCGTGACGAAGGCGAAGCCCGACGCCGACACCGTGTATCGGATCGGCTCGATCACCAAGTCGTTCACCGCGCTCGCCGTGCTCGCCCTCCGCGACGAGGGCGCGCTCGGGCTCGACGATCCGCTGACCCGCTTTCTCCCCGAAGCGGGCGGGCTCGTGTATCCCACGCGCGATACGCCCTCGATCACCCTCCGACAGCTCCTGACGCAGACCTCGGGCCTGCCGCGACTCGGCAGCTTCGATTACACACGGCCCGATCGCGAGCTCTCCGAAGAAGAGGTCTTGAAGTCGCTGGCGAGCTTCCCGCTCGAGAACGCGCCGGGCAGCAGCTTCGTTTATTCGAACCTCGGCTTCGGGCTCCTCGGGATCGCCGTGGGACGCGCTTCGCATACATCGCTGCGCGCGGTCGTCGGGAAGAAAATCTTCGAGCCGCTCGGAATGACGTCCTCCGGTTGGGACCCTGCCGGCGTGCCAGCGGGCCGGATCGCGACACCGTACAAGCGGGGCGCGTCGGGCGCGCTCGAGCCTACGGCGACCTGGCGCCTCGGCGCGTCGGAGGGCGCCGGAGGGATCTACTCCTCCCTGCGCGACATGGGGCGCTACGTGGCCTTTCAGCTCGCGGCCTACCCGCCGAGGAACGCGCCCGCTCCAGGGTCGATCCGGCGGAGCTCGGTGCGGGAGGCGCACTTCAACGCGCGGCGATCGGGGAGGCTCAGCGTAGAATTGCGCGAGGCGCCGGCGAAAGGCGAGGATCTCGTCACGGCGAGCTCGGCCTCGTACGGCTATGGCTGGCGCAGCGAGGAGACGTGTACTTTCAACGAGATCATCAGGCACAGCGGCGCCGTCGCGGGGTTCGCCGCGAGCGTGAGCTTCCTTCCGGAGAGCGGGGTCGGCGTTGTGGCGCTCACCAACTTCTTCGAGGACGCGTTCCGGTTCGAGCCTCTCATCGACAGCGTGCTCCTGGCGCTCGCGAAGAGCGGCGGTCTCTCGAAGAGGGTCCACCAGCGCCATGGGCAGCTCGCGCCCGCGTTTGCCCTTGCGATGGCGCAGTTCATCGCCGTGGAGAACGCATGGGACGGCGAGGCGTACAAGGCGATGCTGAGCAAGTCAGAGGAGTTCGTCGACGGCGGGCGGGAGGAGCTCGCGACGTACAGAAGCCTGCACGGCGCTTGCACGGGCTATACGCCGCTCGAGATCTTCACCCCCTTCCGCGCGCGCCTCGCGATGCAGTGCGAGCGGGGTACGCTCGAGATGGTCATAAACCTCGACCCGACGGACGGCCTGATCAAGGGCTTCACGGGCACATCGATTGACGCAAAACCGTCGCCCGAGCTCACCAAGGTGGCCAATCGCCTCGCGGGCCTCATCGGCAAGTGGAACGACGACGTCTATCGGAAGCATCTCGCGCCGAAGGCCAAGAAACCGCGCGCCGACATCGCAGCCTTCTTCGAGCGGATCCGCAAGCAGCACGGGGCCTGTGAGGTGAAGGCGTTCAAGCAGTGGGGCGGCCAGCACCAGTTCTCGCTCGGGTGCGAGCGAGGCGGAGGGGCCACGCTCGTGCTCGGGCTGGATGAGAAGAACCCGGACGCGGTCACGAGCTATACGATCACGCCCGAGGCTGCGGGCGCGTGCCCGGTGAAGTGAGCGATCCTCCGCGGAGGGCCCTCGCGCGACTCGGTGCCAGTCCAGGGGCCCCCTGACAGGCGCGATGGACATGAGCGCAGATCCCAGGTTACCGAGAGCCTCGACGAAGACGAGCATCCGGACGAAGACGTCGAGGCTGCCTGGGCCGACGAGATCCAGCGCCGCCTCGCCGAGGTCGACAACGGCGTCGTCGAGCCGATCCCCGGGCCCGAGGCGCGCCGCCGCATCCTGGCAGCTGCGGCGGGCCGTCGTGAAACCCTGGCTTCGGCTTGCGACTCCATGATTTCGCCTTCAATGCCCCCAGCACGTGCTCACGCCGCGCCGTGCAACCGATCTGAACGTACACCGCTGCGTGTTCCGGGTCGAGGCGGTCCAGCGCCTTTCCGCGCGGTCAGAACCACCTCCAGCCCGTTCGGTCCGTTGGACGGTAATGCGGTGCCGTCATGGCCTCTGGCGCCCTCCGGCTGACCATGCCGATCTACTTCCCGCCCTTGGCCTTGGCCTTCGGCTTCTCGGCCTCTTTCGGCCCGTACACCAGGTTCTCGCGACTCTGCACCACGGCCTTCTGCACCGCCGCGCGGAACGCGGGATACTCATCCATCGCCACCCGCGCGCACGAGCTCCGCAGCTCGGTGGTGATGGTCACCTTGCGCCCCGCGGCGACGGTGGTCCGACGCATCGAGAAGCACGGGTGCTTCACGTCGAGATCGCCTGGCGCGTGCAGCACCTCTTGCCCCTCGGGTAGCTCGGCGGTGATCGCCACGGTCCGGGTCCCGCGCGGCAACAGCAGCGGGAGCTTGCGCGTCGCCAGGGTGGCCTCGCCGCCGAGCGGGAACAGGAACGGCAGATCCAGCCGGGAGCGCGCGCCGTCGGCCTGCACGGCGCTGGCGAGATCGATGTCGAGCGTGACCGCGAGAGGGCGAGTCAGATCCTGATCGTGCTCGGTCGTCCCGGAGAGCAGCGTCGTCGCGGCGAACAGGCTCTCGGAGATCGCCTGATAGGCCTTCTTCGCGCTCTCCCCGCTGCGCAGGGTGCGCCGGAGCCGCGACGCCGCGTCCCCGCGGACCTCCAACTGATCCCGGGCGTGAGCCTTCGCCGGATCCGACAGATCGACCGCTATCGTGTGCGTCACCCGCTCCAGCTCGGGATCTTGATACGGGATCGGGAGCATCTCGAAGGTGCCCGTCTTCGGATCGATCACCAGGCTGGTCGCGCCTTGATCGTCGCTGCGCAGATTGCCAATGTCGAGGCCGTTGGTCGTCGTGTCCAGGAAGAAGCCCTCGGCGATGCCCTCCTGCTTCGGCGCGTAGGTGATGGCGTGGTTGAACTGCTGATTCGGGATCTCGCGCAGCACCTCGCCCGCCGGGGTGGTGCGGAGCAGGGCAAAGCGCAGATCGACCCCGACGGCGCGGGCCAGGCGGATCAGCAGCACCGACTTGTCCTTGCAATCGCCGTAGCCGCGCTCGACGACCACGCTGGCCTGGTGGGGCTTCACGCCGGCGATGGTGTCCTCGTACTCCTGCTGATAGCGGATCTCCTGCGCTACGTAGGCCCAGAGTCGGTCGATCTTCTCGCGCGGGGTGGCGGCGCCCAGGGTGATCTTCTTCGCCAGCCGATCGAGGCTCTCGCTCGGCGGAAACGCGTCGCCGAGGAGCGCGTTCTCCCACCGGACGTAGCTGTCCCAGCTTTGCACGGTGCTCACGGCGGCCATGAAGAGGGCGTCTTGCGCGGGCGGCATGTCGATCTCGGGGAGCAGCGGCGCCGCGCCGTGCGACGAGAACGACCACACCTGCTTGTCGTCCAGCGTCTCGTGCTTGGTCTCCACCTCACCGCGCTTGCGGAGGTTCAACGTGCGCTCTTTGCCGAGGATCAGGCACCAGCGGGCCTTCTCGACCTGGGCGTTCATCTGCTGAAAGCTGAAGCGCGTCGAGGCGTACTCGTTGGGCAGGAACGAAGGCGGAGGCGCGTAGTGCACGTATTGCCGCACCACGATCGAGCCCACGTCGAGGTTGCGATACCGCACCATCCCGCCGGTGAGCGACGAGACCTCTTGCCGCTCACCGTCCTTGCGCACCGCGTACGACTCGATCATCCGGACCTTGCCGCTGCCGGGCAAGCGCGCCTGGATCAGCGCGTCGCGGCCCTCGGTGGTGATCGCCTGGGCCACGAACGTGACGATGCGCCGGCTGCTCCCGTCGGCGTTCACGGTGGTGACCTCGTCGTCGAGGAGCACGACATAGTGGCTCCCGGGATGCACGGTGACGCGCTCGGCCGAGCGAACGGCCTTGTCGATGTCGTCGCTGGTCGGCGCGAGCCGCTCGCCCAGCGCGGGGGCCTCGGGCGCGAGCGCCGCGACGCGCTCGGTCAGCGTGGAGTCGTCGGGATCGCGCTCGAGCGCGAGGCGATAGAGCCGCGTGGCCTCGGGGATGTGGTTCGACGCATAGGCCATCGAGGCCATCGCGGCGTAAGCGCGGGGCGAGTCGGGGCTGGCGTCGCGGGCGAGCTCGAAGAGGCGACGCGCCTCGTCGTCGTGGCCGGCGCGGCGCTGGAGATCGGCCTCGTCGAAGAGGTAGTCGACCGCGGCAGGGACCGTGGTGCGGAGCGCGCGCAGGGCCGTGAGCGCGTCGTCGTCGTCGAGCCGGTTCTGCGCGAGCCGGGCCACGCGGGCGAGCCCCGCGGTGTCGCCGGGGAGCAGCGCCACCGCCCGCCGCGCGTCGAGCTCCGCGTCGCGCGCCAGGCCTTGATCGCCCTTGCACTGCGAGCGCTCGACCAGCGCGTCGGGCGTGTCGGGCCAGAGCGCGAGCTCGCGGCTCATGGCCGCGCAGCGATCGATCGGCCACCCGCGCGCCGCCTGAACGTGGGAGAGCTCGAAGTACGCGTCGCGCGATCTCGGGCTCACGCGGATCGCGGCCTCGAGATCTTTCTGGGCCTTGTCGAAGAGCCGCCGCTGCTTGTAAAAGCGGGCTCGCTGGATCGGGAACGCCGCGAGCCGAGGGAACGCCGCGACGCCGACGTTGAGCAGATCGAGCGCCTTGCCCGCCTCGCCGGTGTCCCACTGGCTCACCGCCGCGTAGTACATCGCCGCGGGGTTCTTCGGCGCGGCCTCCAGCAGCGGCTGGAAATACAGCGGCGTCTTGCGGGTGTGGCCGATCTTCGAGGCCAGGCGACCCAGCAAGAAGAGGCGCCGGTTGGCGTCGGGGATCGCCGCGATCCGCGCCGACGCCGCTCCGCTGAAGAGCTTTGGCGCGGGCTCGCCCGGCTTGGTCGCGATCCCTGCGTGCGCCGGCGCGGCGGCGGGCGCGCTGCGGGCGAAGGTGAGATCCAGAGGGCGTTTGCCGTCGATCTCGGTGAACCGCGCGCCGAGGCGCCACCCGCCGGTGCCGTGCGCCGACTTGATCAGGAGGCGGCTCGTCCCGGCCTTGAGCGTCACGCGCGCGACGACGTTGTCGAGATCGTCGTGAAAGACCTTCTCGTCGGAGAGCACGAGGCGACCGTCGATCCACGCGCGGACATCGTTCGACGTCGAGAGCGCCAGCAGCACCTCGCGGTTGCGCGGCGAGGTCACGAAGGTCTCGGCGTAGGCCACCGCGGACTCCGCCGGCCAGATGCTGTTGCCGAGCGAGAGGACCCCTTGCATCGGCGCGTCGTCGCTCGCGCGCCAGCGGATCGGCAGGCGCGCTCCCTGGTACTCGCCGCGCGGATCGCCCGGTAATTCGGGCGCGTACGCCGTCGAGAAGCCTTTGCCCTGATCGTTGTCGAAGGCCCCGAGGATCGACCACGCGTCGATGAAGCCGAGCTGCGCCGACGCCGCGCGGGCCTCGTCGTAGCGCGCGAGGAGCCGGAGATCTTGCGCCAGGTAGTACGTCGCGAGATCGCGCACCGAGGCGCTCGGGTGCTGCGCGGCGAGCGTGCGGTAGAGATCGATCGCCGTGAGCCGCTCGGTCACCGTGTCTTCGAGATCGCGCATCTCCCAGAGCGAGAGCTCCGGCGCGACCGCGTCGCGATCGGCCGCGGCGTGCACGAAGTGGGTGAACGCCGCGTGCGCGTCGCCCTCCAGCAGCGCCTGATACGCCGCGATCTCGCGGAGCCCGCCGTGCCGCGGCGCCCGCGCGAGCGCGGCGGGCAGCGCGGCCGCGAGATCGGCGCTTTCCTTGCCGTAGAACGCGGTGATCAGCCCCGGCGCCTCCGCCGACGCCGCGCCCCCCGCCAGCGCCGGAGTCGGCTCGGCGGCGAAGTCGCGGTAGCTCTTGTCGACGGCGGCGCACCCGGTGATGGGCAGGGAAACAAGGAGAACGAGGAGCAACGATCGGCGCATGTGGCCTGGAACGTAGTCCATCGCCCCCCGAGTTTCCGCTCCGAACGGGGGTCGTCCCCGAGATAGCCTGCGCTCATGAATCCCAGCTCCGCGCTCGCGCTCTTCGATCACCAGATCCGACAGGGCGGCGGAGGCGAGCCGGCGCTCGCGCAATCCACGCTCGCCCGCCCCACCACACGCGCGCTCCACTCCGCCGGGGCCTGGGCGACCATCGTCTGGTCCGACCTCGACGAGGCGACCGCAGACGCCGCGATCGCCGCGCAAATCAAGCGCTTTGCGCCTCTTGGGCGCGACTTCGAGTGGAAGCTCTATGCCCACGACCGGCCTGCAAATCTGGCAAATCGGCTGATCGCCGCGGGCTTTCGCGCCGGACCGGAGGAGGCCTTGCTCGTCGCGGATGCGGCCGAATTGCTCACTGACGTCGTGCTCCCCGAGGGCGTGCGGCTCCTCGACGTGGTCGACGCGGAGGGCGTACGGCTCGTGGTCCGGGCGCACGACGCGGCCTTTGCCGAGCCTCACGGCTCGCTGGAGCGCCGGCTGCTGGCCCAGCTCGCGGAGGGACCCGATTCGATGGCTGCCGTCGTCGCGATGGCCGGCGATCTCCCCATTTGCGCGGGGAGGATCGAGCTCCACCAAGGTACGCAGTTCGCCAGCCTCTGGGGCGGTGGGACGGCGCCGGCGTGGCGTGGCCGCGGCGTCTACAGGGCCCTTGTGGCTCACCGGGCCCGGCTGGCGATCGAGCGGGGCTATCGCTATCTCCAGGTCGACGCCATGCCCGACAGCGAGCCGATACTCACCCGCCTCGGCTTCGTCCGGCTCGGCACGACCGTCCCCTACCTCTACGATCGATGAGCGCGACAAGGTGCCCGGGCGCCGTCAGGATGGATTAGCCTCGCGGCGCTCATGGATGGCTTGAAGACGAACGAAGCGGAGAGCACCGAGGGATCTGCGGGCGACGCCGCAGAGGGCGCCCCCGCGGCCGAGGCGCCGCCGCCGGATCCCACGTTCGCGGAGCAGCTCCGCGAGGGGTACCTCAGCTTCGATCGCCGCACGCTCGGCTTCACGCGCCTCGTGCTCGGCGTGTACCTGATCTTCGATCTCTTCCACCGCGGCCGATCGTGGGTGGAGCTCTACTCGGCCGACGGGGTGTACCCGAACGTCCAGAACCTCTGGCACACGCAGGGGATGTTCTCGATCTTCGACGCCTTCTCCTCGGCGGGCGAAGTCCGCGTCCTCTGGGCGCTGATGCTGGTCGCGTTCACCTGCTTGCTCGTCGGCTACCGGACCAAGCTCGCGCAGGTGGCCGCGCTCTTCTTCGTGACCGGGATGAACATCCGGCTCCCGGCGATCGAGAACGGCGGGTACGTCGTCCAGAACCTCCTCTTGCTCTGGACCTGCCTGCTCCCGCTCGGCGATCGCTTCTCGCTCGACGCGCTCCTCGCCTCGATGCGACGACGTCGCGAGGCCACCGAGAACGAGCTCGCCGATCGGAGCGCGCTGCTCACGCCCGATCAGGAGAAGCCGCTGGTGACGGCGCTCGGGCCGGTGCTGCTGATCCAGCTCGCCGCGATCTACTTCTTCAACGTCATCCACAAGACAGGCCCCGCGTGGCGCGACGGCACCGCCGTGCACTACGTGCTCTACGTCGATCGGATGGCGACTCCGCTCATCGCTCGCGTGCGCGATCACCTTCCAAACTGGGCGATCCTGTTCATGACCCGCTCGGCGATGGGCATCGAGCTCGGCCTCCCGTTCGCGATCCTCTCGCCGCTCGGGCGCGTGTGGTCGAAGCGCGTGGCGATCGTGTTGATGAACGCGCTCCACCTGGTCTTCGGCCTGACCTTCGTCCTCGGGCCGTTCTCGTGGGCGCTCTGCGTGTTCTCGACGCTGCTCTTCAGCGCCGACGACTGGGAGATCGTGAGCCGCACGATGCGCCGCGAGCACCGCGCGCGCACGGTGATCTTCGATCCCACGTCGCCCGGATCCATGCTGGTGTGCCGGGTCCTCGTGCGCCTCGATCGCTTCGAGCTGCTCACCTTCCACGAGGGCGAGCCGGGGCCGCTCGGGCTCGCGATCCTGGCGGAAGACGACGCGTTGATCAGCGGCACGCAGGCCTTCGTCGACATCGTCTCGGCGCTCCCGCTCGGGCCGCTGGCGGCGCTCCCGATGCAGGCCGTGCCTTGGCTATTCGACCTTGTTTTCAAGGCGATCGCGCGACGATCGGTGTCCGCGTCGCTGGGCCTCGCGCGCGCGCCGAGCTTCACCGCGGACCCGCCGTCACCGCTCCGCCGCGGCGCGCGCAAGCTCGGCGTCGTCGTCCGCGAGACGTTGATCCTCGCGCTCTTCGCGGGCGCGGTGAACCAGGCGATGGTCGAGCTCTGGGTCGTCAACCGCCGGATCAAGGTCGGCCAGCCCGAGCCGCTCCGATCGCTCGCGCACAAGCTCCAGCTCAACCAGGGCTGGTTCATGTTCTCGCCCAACCCGGTGATGGACGACGGCACCCTCGTCGTCGACGCCATCACCGTCGATGGTCGTCACGTCGATCCCTTCAGCCTCCACGTCGAGCCCTACACGCTGCGCGAGCCGAGCTTCGATCTGCTCCACGCCAAGAGCCTCCGCACCAACCAGATCTGGGGCGACTACTTCAACCGCGCGCACAACCCCGGCGCGGTCCGCGACGCGATGAAAGAGTATTTGCTGAAGCTCCCGCAGCGGACGGGGCACCCCGAGGACACGCTCGTCTCCGGAGAAGTGTTCTGGGTAACCGACATGAACCCGGTCTGGAACTCGATCGACTCGTACAAGCTCGAGAAGAACAAGCTCTTCGCCTTCGAGAACCCGGCGGTGCACGCCGCGGTTTCGCCGGCAAACTGAGCGGATTTCGATCGCCGTGCGGTGACGCCCTCCGGCGAGAGCTGCCGCTACGGAAGCGTGGAGCGGGACATTGTTGGGCCGTGTTCCGGATTGTGTTCTTGGAAAAAAACCACTAAGCCGGACGAATACGCCGAAGCCGCCGACGTCCAAGGGCGCGGCGCGGGTAGTGGCCTCGCCGACAGCGCTCGGCGCCCTTGCGACCGAACGGCCACAGAGCTTCCCCTTTCCCGCCGAGGTTCGCATGAAACACCGCAGTATTCTCAACATCGTCTTCGCCTTGCTCGCCCTCGCGCTCGCCTTCTCCGGGGCGTGCGGCAGCCACCCGAACCCCCTCACGGGCTCCACCAGCGCCGGCGGCGGCGACCCCAACACCACCGGCTCGCTCACCACCGGCGCGGCCATGGGCGGCGGCGATCCCGCCGGCACCGGCGCCACCTCCACCTCCAGCGGCGGCAATTGCAAGGTCGGCGGGACGGCCTGTCAGGCCTTCTCCGAGTGCTGCAGCGGCGCCTGCGCCAACCAGATCTGCACCACCTGCGGCGGCAAGGGCCAGGCCTGCACCGACGGCTGCTGCAACGGCCTCACTTGCTACAACAACAAGTGCGGGAGCTGCCTCGGCGACAGCGATACTTGCACGCTGGCCAGCGACTGCTGCTCGAACATCTGCAAGAACGGTGTCTGTGAGCACTGCTCCAGCCTCGGCAGCGACTGCGGCGGCGGCAACAGCGCTTGTTGCAGCGGCACCACCTGCGCCAACAACCAGTGCTGCGCGCCCGTCGGCGCGGCGTGCACCGACGCGTTCCAGTGCTGCGCCCAGGCGGGCCAGAATCAGAAGTTCTGCGTCGGCGGCATGTGCGCGACGTGCTTGCCGGCGAACGAGGCCTGCAACGCCAACACCGAGTGCTGCGGCAAGAAGTGCGTCAATGGCACCTGCGGCGGCTGCCTCCCGACCGGGAACGACTGCGCCACCAGCGCCGAGTGCTGCGCTGGCAACACCTGCATCAACAACCAGTGTGGCATGTGCCTGCCGAAGGGCGGCGGCTGCGCCGTCGACGCCGAGTGCTGCACCGGCAACACCTGCGTCAACGGCGTTTGCGGCACGGCGGTGGTCTGCAAGGCCGATGGGCTCGCCTGCACCACCAACGCGCAGTGCTGCAACAACGTCTGCACCAACGGCACCTGCGGTCCGGCCATGGGCGGCGTCGGCGACTGCTGCACGGCCCACGCGACCAAGAACTGCAACGTCGCGGCGATCAACACCTGCGTTTGCAACACCGATCCCTTCTGCTGCGCGACGAACTGGGACGCTTCCTGCGTCAGTGAGGTCACCTCGCTCGGCTGCGCTGTTTGCCCCTGATTTTCCGCCTGCGGGAGCGGCCCTCGCCGCCTCGTCACGGCACCGCCGGGGCGCGGTAAAGGCCCGCAAACACTCTGGAATGGTTTCGACAGGAGACTTGGATATGGCAACGAAGATGGCTCGATTCTCGGCGCTGGTGGGCGTGGCCCTAGCGCTCGCTCCCGTGATCGCCGGCTGCGGCAACGCGCTCAAGCCCGGCGACTACCGCATCTACAAGATGGACTTCCAGGGCGCCACGAAGGGGACGGGCTGCTACCCCGTGACCGGGCCCGATCCGAACACCAAGAGCGACACCGACACCTCGCTCGCCTCGGCGACCTGGGTCATGACCACCGACGCCAGCGGCAACTACTTCCTCGACCTCGGCGCGAACACGCTCCAGGGCAAGGAGACGGACACCGGCATCGGCTTCGGCGCGACCAAGGTCGACGTCGAGTACGACATGGACGACGTGACGCAGACCAAGCGCACGGCGACGATCGACGTGAAGATCAACGTGACCATCGACGGCAAGAGCATCGGCGGCACGGGCGTCACCACCAGCTCGTTCACCTGCTCGGGCATGACGTGCACCACGGCGATCCCGAGCTGCACGGTGACCCAGGCGTTCTCGGGTACCGAGGTCGACGAGGTCGATCTCCAGTACACCGTCAAGTAGCTCGATCGCCGCTCGTGCGGCCGCCGCGCCCTCGATCTCGATCTCGATCTCGATCCGGGGGCGTCGCGCGGTCGCGCGGCTCCTCACCTCACAAAGCACCTCTCGACGCCGTCCGGCGAGCGCTGTATTCCTGATTGTTCAGGAGGATCGGTATGCGCGCGCCCTGGCTTCACCTGTCTCGATGGGGATGGTTCGCGATCGTCGGGGCGCTGCTCGCGCGCCGCGACATGTGCGGCGGCGGCGGTCACCCGCCCGAGCCGCCGGCCGACGCCGCGCCGGCCGACGCCGCGAAGGACGGGGCCATGTCGGATCTGGACGCCGCCCAGCGCCCGATCGATGACACCGCGCTGGAGGCCTGATTCGATGGTTCGCAATGTCTCGTGGTTGAACGCGTCGCGCTACGGCTGGTTCGTCGTCGTGGGCGCGCTGCTCGCTGGCAAGGACGCCTGTCTCGGCGGAGCCAAGCGCCCCGTCGATCCGGTGCCCCCCGTCGCCCCGACGGTCGCTCCCACTGCGCCGACGCCGCCGACGCCGCCCACGCCGCCCGAGAAGCTCCCGCCGCCCGGCTGAGCGCATGAGCCGCTGGGCGATCGCCGCGCCGCCGCTCGGAGGGCTCCTCGGGCCCCTCGATGCGGTGCGATCACGCCTGCTCCGCGCCCTCGCTCCCGTCCCCGCGCTCCGTCACGTCATCGTCGCGCGCGAGCCCCGCGTGGCCCTCGCCGCGTCGCTGCTGCTGCTCTCGGCCTTCGCGGTCGCGTGCGCTCTCCCCATCGCGGTGATCGCCGTCGGCCCGCTCCTCTGGGGCATCCCGCACATCGTGTCCGATGTACGCTATCTCGTCGCGCGCCCGCGCTTGCACAAGCGCCCGTGGATCCTCGTGGTGATCGGCGGCGCGACGATCACCGGCGCGCTCGGCCTCGGCGTGCGCGGCGCCCTCGCCGGCGCCCTCGCCGCGCTGGTGCTCGCGCGAGCCTCCCGCGCGCGCCGCGTCCTCGGCGTCGCCGTCGTGGGCGCCCTCTTCGCCGTCGCGCAGTGGGCCGGATGGAAGGCCGATCTCGCCTTCGTGCACCTCCACAACCTCGTCGGCGTCGCCCTCTGGTGGTCGTGGCGCCGCCGCGACTCAAAGCTCCACTGGGCCCCACTGGCCCTCTTCGTCGCCGGCTGCGCGCTGATCCTCGCCGGCAGCGTCGACGCGATCCCCGCGCACACCGGCGGCCTCCGCGCCGCCTGGACTGGCCTCGATCTCCACCGCCTCGCCTGGAGCTCGAGCCCGGTGCTCGAAGGCCCGCTCGTCGCGCGCTTCTTCCTGCTCTACGCCTTTGGCCAGTCAGCGCATTACATCGTCTGGCTCCGCCTCATGCCCGAAGACGATCGCCCGAGCCCGACCCCGCGCTCCTTCACGCAGAGCCTCCGCGCCTTGAAAGCCGACGTGGGCGGCTTGATCCTGTGGCTGGCCCTGCTCGGCGTACTGGCCCTCTTCGGCCTGGCACTCTGGCGCGGGATCGGCGAAGCGCGGGACCGCTACATCGATCTGGCCTTCTTCCACGGCTACCTCGAGCTGGTGGCCGCCGCGCTGCTCTGGGCCGAATCCGGCCTCGGCGCCCCCGCGCTGCCCGCGCGCAGCGCGGCGATCCCCGCGTAAACAATGCACGCCACAGCCCGAGAGTGGGTGACGGTCTTCCTGCTCACCCAGGCCGTCGAGGTGCCTCTTTACGTGGTGATCTTGCGCAAAAGCCTCGTCCCGAAGCCGTCAGTTGCGCGCGCCGCGCTGATCGGGTTCGGCGCCAGCGCCATCACGCATCCGGTGGTGACGTTCGTGATCCCGGGCCTCGTGGCGCGGATTTTCGCGTGGATGGCGGGGCGGGAGATCGGCGCGGTGTGGAGCGGCGAATTCCGCTGGATCGTGCTGGCCGCCTGCTGCGAGAGCTTTGCCGTGGGCGTCGAAGCGATGTATTTAAGGGCGTTCAAGCTGCCGAGAGCGTTCTTGTGGTCCCTCGCGGTGAACTTCGCCAGCGCCTCGCTGGGGCTGGGTTGCTCGCTGGCCTTCGGGTGGCCGTAGATGCCTGATCAGCGGTCACAAAAGCGAGCCAGCTCGGCTGCCGATCGGGGGCCGTGGGGCCGTCGCGGTCGCTCGCCCCCTATCCCCCTGGCCCCTTTCCCCCGGATCGGGGGCAAGGGGGGTCTTGATTTGAAGGGTTCCGGTGGGATCGGGACGGGTTGACGGTTGGGTCCGGTTCCTGTGGGTATAGAGAGCCGCGTGACCGGCGAGGGTCGGCAATGGCGTTCCGTCGAAGGGACGTCGCCCCGAAGCACGCTTCCGCACGAAGATCGTCCCGACGCTTCGAGGCAAGACCCCCCTTGCCCCCGCCCTGCGCGGGGGAAAGGGGCCGGGGGATAGGGGGCAAGTGGCCTCGGCGCCCCGAAGTAGCTCAGCCCGAAGATGGGCCCGCTCTTGTTACCCATTTTCACGCACGGAGGCCCGCCCTACACGGAAAGAGATCAGATCCCAGGGGAACCGCTCCCAGTCCCGATTACGGTGTCGTAAAGAGCCTTGAAAAATCCGGTAAATCCAGCGAAATCGGCGTCGACGCACCCCTGATGCGCGTGGCGAAATCAGGGAGCGCGCTCTTGTTTGACAGGCGCGTTGCGAACGCGCATCGGCTATGCTCCCCTGCGTGGTCCAGCACCTCTCCACCGGCTACATCTTCGACCCTGCCGATCCGCGCGCTCCTTCGAACGAGCAGTGGGCACGGATGAGCGCAATCGACCGCGAGCGCGCCGTCGCGCTGTTGCCGTCGGAAGACACTACCTCCGAGGCACTGGCCCGCGAGATTATCGACGGCAGCGCCGAATGGCACTTCATCGCGGGCACCACACCGATTGAGCGCGCTCAGGAGCAAATCGCGTGCCTCGAATCGATGCTCCACGAGGTGCTCGCGCACAAAGAAGACGCGCAGCGACGCGCCGAGGAGCTCGAGGAGCAGCTCGTCGAGGAGCACCGCCTCCGCGAAGAAGAGCACCGCCTCCGCGAGGACGCCGAGCAGCGCCTCGCCGAAGCGCTCGCAGAAATCGAGCGCCTCAAGCGCGGCTAATCCCTCTCTTCCGCTTCTTCAGGGCACCGGCAGGGCGAACTGGACTCCATAGTTGCGCTGATCGGCGTGGAATCCCGCCATCACGGCGCCGCTCGCGCCCTTCCAGGGGTGGCTCAGCGTCAGCGTGTCTCCGCTCCGGGACATCACCACGGTGTCGTCGGCGGCGCCTGGATCGGTGACGACGTCGGTGATGCTGCGCTGGTCGAAGCCACCCGGGACGGCTGCGGTGATCGTCGTCGAGCCCTGGACGACGGTGCAGGCGATGGTCTGGGCGTCGTAGCCGATGAAGGGATCCGAGTCGCGGAGCTGGCCGCGCCTTCCGTTGTCGGTGCCGCCCGAATAGCCGGATTTGTCCTGGATCAACGCGTAGCTGAGGGTGAGGCCCTGTCCCGGGGGAGGAGCGGTGAGGGTCACCACGACCGAGCTCCCGGCGATGGCGACGCCCTCGATCGTCAGCACGCCGCTGGAGTCGGAGACCTCGAATCCTCGGCCGGCGGCCCAGGCCTTCACGATCTCCTGGTGCGGTGAAGAGATGGCGTCCTCCCAGGCCAGCGGCGGATCCGGGACGTGGAAATCCACGGTGATCACCGCGCCGTTGCGGCTCACCTTGGTGGGCTGGAGCGGGGCCCAGGGCTCCTTCATCAGGATCGCGCGGACGTAGACCTCGCCGTATTTCTCGCCGAGCCGACGGTATTGCGGCGCGGGGAAATGCACGTGATCCGCGGAGTATTCGTACTGGTACTTGGGGCCGACGCAGAGGAATTTGCCGGGCGAGACGACCCCGAGCTGCCACTCGGCGAGCGTGGATTGGGCGTAGCTGTTCGCGTCTTGAGGGAAGGTGCCCTGCTGCGAGATCAGCATCGGGATGTCCTGCTTCTGGCCCGTCAGCGCCTTCAAGTCGGTGTTGTAGTCGTCCGAGAGCTGGGTGATGTCGGCCAGGTAATTGACGTCGCCGGCGTCGGTCTCGCCGTGGGTGAGGAGGATCGCGCCGTAGCCGAAGCTCTTGCCTTGCTGCCCGGCCAGGGCCTTGATCGCGGCGCCTTCGTAGAGCGTGGACGCGAAGGCCTTGCCCGTGCCACCCTTCTTGATCACGGTGATGCTCTGTCCCGACTCGCCCACGTTGGAGGCCACGCTCACGGTATCGAAGCCTCCGAGCGCCTTCGTGAGCGCGGAGATCTGGTTGGAGGTGCCCTCGCTCGGCGTCTCTCCGGCGATGTTGTCGGGGTAGGCCGGACCACCCGCGGCAGGCACCTTCATCGGGGCGATGAGCGGGACGAGAGAGAGCATGTCGCCCACACCATCGTATTTCGGATCGGGCGACGCGTCGGAGAGCATCAGGTTGTTGTAGGGCTGGGTGGTGCTCACCACCGGAGTCCCCGTCGCGCCGACCGAGAGGCTCTGTCCCGTGCTCACGATACCGATCCAGTCGAACGGCGCCGGGGTGATTGTCGGCCCGCCGCCGCCGGTCCCGCTGCTGCCCGACGACACCGATGCGCTGGAGGCGCCGAGGCCGCCGCTCCCGCCGGATCCGCTCGCGGTTTCGCCGGTGCTCGCGCTCGCGCCGCCGGAGCCTCCGAGTGTCCCGGGGCCGCAGCCGAGGAGCGAGACGAGAGACAGGGCCGAGAAGGCGATCGCGGGTCGGATCATTCCTCGATAGATAGCGGAATCGACGGGGCAGGGCGGGTGAAAACGAGCGCCAGCAGCGCGACGCCGGCGGCGAAGAGGGGGAGTGTGGCCCACTGCGCGGCGGTGAGCCCGAGGGGCCGCGCGTCGCTTTCACGCAGGAAATCCAGGGGAAACCGGATCAACGGATAGACGATCGCCACCGCGCCGGCGATGGCACCGCGGCGGCCGGAGCGCCGAGCGATCAGGATCGCCGCGAAGAGCAGCGGGACGAGCAGCCACTCGAGGAGGCCGAGATCGAGCCGCGATCCCGAGGCAAAACGCACCGCGAGCCACGACGTCGAGGGCGGGCCCAGGTGATCGTGCACGAGCGCGCAGCCGAGCCGCGCGAAGACCCAGCCAAAAGGGAACGACCACGCCGCGAGATCGGCCAGCGCGAGTAAATCGAGGTGAAACGCCGCTCCGTAGACCGCGCCGGCGACGATGGCCCCGGCCGCGGCGGGGAGGGAGCCGAGCGCTCCGAGCAGCCGATTGAAGCCCAGCGCGATTAGCAGGCCTCCGACGCCGAGAGCGATGGCGAAGCCTTCAATCACCCTCGGCGGGGCAAGGGCCTCGGCGCGGGCGCGGCGCACCAAGGCGGTGTGCGCCGCGATGACGCCGGCGACGAGGAGCAGGCCAAACGGGTGCAGCGCGATCGGGCCGAGCGCCAGGGTCGTGGCGTGAATTTCAGGGATCATGCGCGCGCGAGAGCGTCAGTGGTGGACGCTCGCAGGAGGGACGTCGGCGGCGTCATCGACGGGTCGCGGAGGCGTCCTGGCGAAGAGCCGGATCGCCAGCAGGATCCCGAGCAGATTGAAGGCCGCAGCGGCGTAGAAGGTGGCCCCCGGCACGCGCGGGACGGCCGTCGGCGCGGCAAATCGCGTGAACAGGGCCGTCGCGAGGAGCGGCCCGAGAATGGCAGTCAGGCTCTGGAGCGAGCTGAGCGAGCCTTGCAATTCACCCTGCTCGGAGGGACCGACCTCGCGCGAGAGGATGGCCTGCGTCGCCGGCCCCGCGAGCCCGCCGAGCGCGAAAGGCACGCAGATGGCGTACATCATCCATCCTTGGGTCGCCGCGGCGAGGGCCAGATACCCGGCGATGTTGACGGCGAGGCCGAGCAGGAGCGCGCGCCGCTCCCCCAGCCGCGGCAAGATCAGCCGGATCAACCCTCCTTGCACGACGGCCGCCGAGATCCCCACGACGGCCAGCGAGGCGCCGACCTGAAATGGGCCCCAGCCAAAGCGTCCCTGGGTGTGCAGCGCCCAGATGCTCTGGAGCATTTGCTGCGCCATGTAGCTGCACACCAGCGTGGCGGTGAGGCCGAAGAGCACCGGATGCCGACCGAGGTTCCTGAGCGAGGAGAGCGGGTTGGCGCGACGGAGCGTGAACGCCCGACGATTCTCGACGCCGAGCGACTCGGGCAGGACGAAGCTGCCATAAACGAAGTTGAGCAGGTTGAGCCCGGCCGCGACCAGGAACGGCAAACGCAGGCTGAACCCACCGAGCGCGCCGCCGAGCGCCGGCCCGATGATGAACCCGAGCCCGAACGCCGCGCCCATCAGCCCGAAGCTCTGCGCGCGCTTCTCTTTCGGCGTCACGTCGGCGATGTAGGCCGTGGCCGCCGAGAAGCTCGCGCCGGTGATCCCCGCGAAGACCCGGCCCACCGCGAGCCAGGCGAGCGACGGCGCGAACGCGAGCAAGAGGTAGTCGATGGCCGCGCCCGCGAGCGAGGTGAGGATCACCGGCCGCCGGCCGAAGCGGTCGCTGAGCCCGCCGAGGATCGGGGCGAAGAAGAACTGCATCGCCGCGTAGACCGCGATGAACGCGCCATAATACGTGGACGCGCGCCCGAGGTCGTCGTGCAAGAAGCTGCCGATCAGCCGGGGCAAGACCGGGATGATCACCCCGATGCCCAGGGTGTCGAGCAGCAGAGTCACCAGGATGAACGGGACCGCCGCGGTTCGCTTGGTGTGATCCATTCCTCGCTCGCCGGCGGCACTCTGTGGCGCGCGGCACGGCGCGTCCAGGTGTATATCGGGGCACCCCGATGAAGACCTCGATCGACGATCCGGCGCGCGAGGCGTCCATTCTCGTGCTGGCGATCGTGGCGCTCACGGTCGTCCATTTTCACGGCCACGTCGCCTCGCTCGGCCCGCGGGAAGAGCTCTTCGGCTGGTTCGCCGTCAACGTCGCGCTCCTCCTGGTCGTCCCGGCGCTGGTGATCCGCGTCGGCTTCCGCGAGCGCCTCTTCGACTACGGCCTCCGCCTCGGCGCCCCGCGCGTCTGGGGCAAGGATCTCGCCGTGCTCGCCGCGGTGCTGCTCCCGGTGGCCTTCTTCGCCGCGCGGATCCCCGCGATCCACGCGGCGTACCCCGCCTATCGCTACGTGCTCACCGAGCCGTGGCTGTGGATCCCCTCCACCCTCGGCTGGGGACTCTACTGCTTCGCGTGGGAGTTCTTCTTCCGCGGCTTCCTGCTCTTCGGCCTCGGCCGCCGCCTCGGCGCGGTCGCGATCTTCGTCCAGCTCGTGCCCTTCGTGATGGCCCACTACCCGAAGTCCGAGGCCGAGGCCTTCGCGTCAATCGGGGGAGGGGTGCTGTTCGCGGTGATCGCCTGGCGCGGCGAATCGTTCCTGGGAGCGTGGCTCTTGCACTGGGGCCTCGCAACAGCCATCAACGTCTTCGCCGCCGTGGGCAAATAGGCAATCTCAGGGGTAGAAGCGCGTCCCCGATTTCGCCATCTCCACCAGCGCCGGAGCCGGCGCCCAGCGCTTGCCAAACCGCTGCTCGTAGTCCTGGATCCGCTTCAAAACAAGGGCCGGACCCACAGCGTCGGTGTAGCGGAACGGCCCGCCGCGGAAGGGCGGGAACCCCAGGCCGAAGATCGCCCCGATGTCGCCGTCACGCACGCTGCGGAGGACGCCCTCCCCGAGGCAGTGCATGGCCTCGTTGACGAGCTGGAGCGAGCAGCGCATCTGGATCTCCTCGCGCATGATCGCCGGCTTCTTCTCCGGATCAGGCACGTCGAGCCCGAGCACGGCATAGACGCTCTCGTCGACGCGCTTGCCCCGGCCTCTCTTCCGGCTCTCGTCGCCGTAGAGGTAGAATCCGCGCTGGTTCTTGCGGCCTTTGCGGTTGTCGTCGATCAGCCTGGCCATGGTCGGCGGCGGCGCGAGGCGATCGCCGAAGGCAGAGAGCATGATCGGGCCCACGTGGGCGGCGACGTCGATCCCTACCTCGTCGAGCAGGGCAATCGGGCCAACGGGCCATCCCCAGGCGGTCATGGCCTTGTCGATGAAGTCGATCGCCGCGCCCTCCATCAGCATGTAGCTGGCCTCGCTCATCAACGGTCCCAGGATCCGGCTGGTGTAGAAGCCGTATCCATCGTTGACGACGATGACCGTCTTGCCCTGCTTCTTGCCAATCGCCACCGCGGTGGCCACCACATCTGGCGAGGTCTGCCGGGTCTGGATCACCTCGAGTAGCGGCATTTTGTGGACGGGGCTGAAGTAGTGCATCCCCACCACGTTCCCGGGGTGCTGCGCCGCCGAGGCGATCTTGCCGATCGGGATCGACGAGGTGTTTGACGCGATGATCACCCCGGGCGCCCCCGCGGCCTCGACCTCGCGGACCACCGCGTGCTTGACGGCGAGGTCCTCGAAGACGGCCTCGATCACCAGGCCGGCGCTCTTCAGGCCCGAGTAGTCGGTGGTCGCGGTGAGCAGCGCGAGCTTCTTTTCTCGGTCGATCCGCGTGAGCTTCCTCCGCTTCACGTCCTCGTCGAGGAGATCGGCCACGTACTTCACGCCGCGCGCGACCGAGGCCTCGTCGCGATCCTTGAGGCGCACCGGGATCCCGGCGTTGAGCGTGACGTAGGCGATCCCGCCGCCCATCAGGCCGGCGCCGAGCATGGCGATCTTCTCGATTTTGCGGGGCTTCACCGCGGGATCGCTCACACCGGGGTCCTTCTTCATCGCGGTGGTCGCGAAGAAGATCTCGATCAGGCGCTGCGCCACGCTGGAGACGACGAGCTCGCCGAAGGCCTTGGCCTCGACGTCCTTCGAGGCCGCAAAGCCTTTCTCTGCCCAGGTTTGCAGCACGTCGACGATCAGCTCGGGGGCGGGGTAGTGGCCGCCGGTCTTCTTCGCCACCCCTTCGCGGGCCTTGCGGAAGAGCACGCGCCGGCCGATCGGGTTCTTCTCCAGCGCCGCGCGGGTGAGCGCCTCCTGCACGCTCGCGCCGGGCTTCCTGGCGCGCTTGGTGAACGGCGCGCCCTTCTCGGCGAGCGAGAGCGCCAACGCCGCGGCGACCTCGACGAGGATCGCCGCGGGCACGACGTCGTCGACGACGCCGAGCGATTTCGCCTTTGCAGCGCGGAGATTCTTGCCGGTGAGGCCGTGATCGAGCGCGGTCTGGAGGCCGACTTTTTCGGCGAGGCGCTGCAACCCGTTCATGCCCGGGAGGAGGCCGAGCTGCACCTCGGGCAGGCCGAACACCGTCTTCCTGTCGTCGCTCGCGACGCGCCCGTGGCAGGCGAGCGCCACCTCGAAGCCGCCGCCGAGCGCCGCGCCGTGCACCGCCGCGACGACGGGCTTGGGCGAGTCGACGATCTTCGAGATCGCGCGGTGGCCGCCGCGAATCATGGCCTCGGCCTCGCCGGCCGTGGTCATCGCTTGCAGCATCTCGATGTCGGCGCCGACGATGAAGGTGTCCGCCTTGCCTGACGCCAGAACCGCCGCCTTGATCTTCGGATCGCTCGCGACCTCTGCGAACACGCGCTCGAAATCGGCTGCAAATGCCGCGTTGAGCGTGTTCACCGGGGCGCCGATCACGTCGTAGGTGACGACCGCCACGCCGTCGGCGCGGACCGTGAGAGAGAAGGCCGAGGGCGGGGTGCTCATGCGGACTCCAGGACGACGGCGGCGCCGAGGCCGCCCGCCGCGCAGACGGTGAGCAGCGCGTACTGGCCGCCGCGCTTCTTCAGCTCGCGGAGGGTCGAGAGCACCATGCGCCCGCCCGTGGCCGCGAAGGGATGGCCGATGGCGATCGAGCCGCCGTTGACGTTGAGCCTCGCGGGATCGATCTCGCCGACCGCCGCCGCGCGCCCGAGCTTCTCCGCCGCGAACTGCTTCGACGCGAGAGCCTTCAAATTGGCTGCGACCTGCGCGGCGAAGGCCTCGTGCATGTCGACGAGATCCATGTCCGCGAGCGTGAGGCCGGCGCGATCGAGGGCCCGCGGCGCGGCGAACACCGGCGCCATCAAGAGCTGCCAGCCCGGATCGACGGCGGCGTAGCCCCACGATTTCACGAACCCGAGCGGCGTATAGCCGAGCGATCGAGCCTTCGATTCTCGCATGATCAGGAGCGCGCTCGCCCCGTCGGTGAGCGGCGACGCGTTGCCCGCGGTGATGGTCCCGTGGGCGCGATCGAAGGCCGGCCGGAGCTGCGCGTAGCTCGCGATCGAGGAGTCGTCGCGCACGAGGTTGTCGCGGCTGACGGGCGCGTCGTACGGCGGCGGGATCACCGCCATCACCTCGGCGGCGGTTGTGCCGTCCTTCCAGGCGCGCGAGGCGTTGACGTGCGAGCGATGAGCGATCTGGTCCTGCTCTTCGCGGCTGATCGCGTTGAGCTTGGCCATCTTCTCGGCGGCCTCGCCCATCTGCTCGCCGGTCGTGGGCTCGCGCGAGAAGCCGGGGATCGGCGGCACCAGATCCTTCGGCGAGAGCTTCGAGAACGCTTTCAGTTTGAGCCCCAACGATTTCGCCTTCTGCGCTTCCATCAGCGCCAGCGCGAGCTTCCTGCCGACGCCGAGCGGGACATCGCTCATGCTGTCGGCGCCGCCGGCGATGGCCACGTCGTGCTGGCCGGCGAGGATCTCCTGCGCCGCCGAGGTCATGGCCTGGATCGAGGTCGCGCAGGCGCGGGACACGCTGTACGCGTCGATGTCCTTCGGGAGGCCCGAGCGCAGCACGACCTCGCGCGCGAGGTTGAGCCAGTCGAGCGTGGGCACGACCTGGCCGTAGACGCAGAGGGTGACCTCCTTCGCGTCGAGCTCGCTCCGCGCCATCAGCTCCTTCACGACGGCCGTGGCGAGGTCGACGGTGCGCATCGTCTTCTGCGAGGTCCCGGCCTTGGTGAACGGGGTGCGCAGGCCCGCGACGACGGCGACGCGATCGCGTCCGGATGACTCGTTCATGGGTTCTCCCTCCCGCCACCGAAATCGGAGCCGCGGGCGACCTCCGCTCTAGGGACGCTAACGCGTTGAGTCAATCGAGCTGCGCCCGGGGGTTGCCGCAGGGTGCGCCCCGCCCTACCCCAGCGCGCATGTCGGGTGCGCTCGCGTTCTTCACGCTCTGCTTTCCGTCGCTCTTCTCGATCGTGGATCCAATCGCTTGCGTCCCGGTTTTTCTGGCGCTCGTCGGCGGCGAGCAGCGCGTGTCGCAGCGCGCGATCGCCGTCCGCGCCTCGATCACCGCGCTGATCGTGCTGTTGATCTTCGCGGTGTCGGGTACGGCGATCTTCCATTTCTTCGGGATCACCATCCCGGCGTTCAAGGTCGCGGGCGGCATCCTGCTCTTCACGATGGCCCTCGAGATGATGCGCGCGAAGACCTCGCCGATGCGCAACACGCCCGAGGAGACCTCGGAGGCGCAGCACAAGGACGACGTGGCCATCGTGCCGATCGGCATCCCGCTGCTCTCGGGCCCGGGCGCGATCGCCACGGCGATCATGTGGTCGGCGCGCGCGCAGGCGATGGGCGAGAAGATCGCGCTCTACGTGTCGATCCTGCTCGTGGTCGGCATCGCGCTGGTCACGCTGACGTTCGCCTCGCGCGTGGTGCGCTTCTTCGGCAAGACGGGGATCAACGTGATCAGCCGGATCATGGGCCTGATCCTCGCGGCGACGGCGGCGCAGTTCGTGATCGACGGCGTGCGCGAGGCGATGCGCGCGGCGTAGCGGATCAGGCCTTGGCGGCGGCGGTCTTCGCGGCGGGCTTGCTCTTCTTCGCCGCGGGCGGCGGGGGCGCGGGCGCGGGCGCGACGCTGTCGTCGTCCTCGTCGTCCTCGAAGAGCGACGGGCCGCCGTCTTCGCCGTACTCGGCGAAGATCACGTCGGCGGTCGTCACCAGCGCGTTGAGCTTGCTCGCGTCGGCCGGGCCGTAGAGCACCAGCGCCATCGCGCGACCTTGCACGTAGAGCCAGGCGTCGGGCAGATCGCGCAGCGCTTCGCGCACGGGACGCGAGAGCCAGCCGCGGATCTTCTTGGCGATCTCGGCCTCGGTCGGCAGCGCGACCGCGGCCTTCGCGCCGGGCTTGATCTGCATCGGCGGCTGGACGTCGGCGTCGACCTGGAAGAGCCCCATGAAGTCGGGATCCTTCTTGAACTCGATCCCGGTGTTGGCGATGCGCTCGCCCTCGATGATCGGGAGCGGCCGCACGACGAACGCGGGCGCGCTGTCCTCGAGCTTGCCGGTGACGGCCTGGAGATCGCTCCCGGTGAGCAAATTGGCGGTCATCGACGAGAGGAACGCGATCTTCGGGACCAGCTCGTAGTGGCCGAGCGCGTGGCCGCCGCCCGCGGTGTCGATCACGCGCTGGAGCGGGCCGGGCAGGGCGTTGACGATCTTCGCGCCGGGGCCGACCGGCGGTTTACCGATCTTCTTGGTGGTGCGGTAGCCGGCGGCCTCTTTCTCGACCGCGACCTTCGGTCCCATCGTGAGCCGCCAGGCCTCGACCTCGCGCTCACGACGACGATCGCGAAAGCCCGTCGTGAGCCAGATCAACACGAGGAGAGACGGCCCGACGATCCACATCCACCACATGGCCGCGCGACGGTAGCAGGTTCAGCGCGCCGGCCCTAGCGGGTCGACGCGGCCGGTTCGTCGCGGTAACGAGCGGGCAGCGAACGTGAAAAAGAAGCCCGAAATCAGGCCCGAGGCGGTCGTCGAGATCACCACCCGCGGCGGTCCGTTCCGCGACACCTCGCCCGCGGTGCTGCGCCGCCGCGCCGAGAAGATGCTCCGTCACCTGGGCATGCGCGGGGTCGAGCTCTCGATCGCGCTGGTCGGCGACGCGGAGATCCACGCGCTGAACCGCGACTACCGGAAAATGGACAAGCCCACCGACGTGCTGGCTTTTCCGGTGATCGAGCGGGTGCCGCCGAAGCCTGGAAAAGGCTCGCGCCCGTCCCCGGAGTCGATCGAGGGGATGCTCGGCGACGTGATTCTGTCGATCGAGACGGGACGCCGGCAGGCAAAAGCACACCGCCGTCCGCTTTTGGCCGAGCTGACCATGCTCCTGGCTCACGGGCTCTTGCACCTGATCGGCTACGATCACCGCACCGACGCGGAAGAGCGCGAAATGACTGCGAAGACCGGGGATCTCACCGCGGCGGCCACCCGTCGCGCCGGGGCTTCCTCGCCCTTGGAGTGAGGGATTTTCCGCTCGCTCGCGGCTTCGCCCGGACGAAAAACGGCCCAGCCCACGGATTTCTCCCTTGCGAGGCTGAAGGGCGCTTGTTAAGAGGTGCGCCCTCTCCAAACAAGGTGGGCAAAATGCCGGGTTCAAACAAGCTTACCAAGTCGCAAATCATCGCGGCGCTCGCCGAGGGCTCAGGCCTCGACAAGAAGGCTGTCAGCAGCCTCCTCGACTCCCTCGCTGGGCTCATCAAGAAGGAGCTCGGCAAGGACGGTCCGGGCGAGTTCACCATCCCCAACCTCGTGAAGCTCAAGGCCAAGTCGACGCCCGCCACCGCGGATCGTCCCGGGGTCAACCCCTTCACGAAGCAGCCGACGACGATCAAGGGCAAGCCCGCGAGCCTCAAGGTTCGCGCGACGCCCGTGAAGGCCCTCAAGGACCTCCTCGGGTAGAGCACGGCGCAAAACCAGCCCGCAACGGCCGGTTTTGCGAGGTGTTCTTCGTCTCTCCACGATTGACCGCTACGTCTTCTTCGCCCGGCGCGCGCGCAGGGCGAAGAAGACCGCCGCGATCCCGAACGAGACGCGCAAGGGCGCATCGCCGAGCCGCGCGTACGCGGTCAGGCTCCCGTTGCGGATCGCCGGCCGCGCTTGCAGCGTCGAGGCCTCCTCGCCGGCATAGCGCGCGCGCACGACGCCCGCCGCGTCGATCCACGAGGCGACGCCCAGGTTCACGGCGCGCACCAGGTCTCGCCGCAGCTCGACGGCGCGCATCGCCGCGAGGCGAGCGTGGAGCTCGGGCTCGGCCGTGCCCTGAAACCAGGCGTCGTTGGTGACGTTGACGATCAGGTTGGGCGCGAGCTCGACCGCGACCCGGCGCCCCACGCCGCTGAGCGTGTCCTCGTAGCAATTGAGCACGCCCATCCGCAGCGAAGGCCCCTCGTCGCGCTCCAGCGTCAGCGCCCGCGGCTCGCTCCCGGGGATGAGCCCGCCGCTCTTCTGGAACAGGTGACGAAGCCAGGGCAGCTCGGCCCCGAGCGGCACCATCTCGCCAAACCAGAGCAGCTGGAGCTTGTCGTAGGGCGCCTGCATCGCGCCGTCGGGCGTGATCAACGTGGCCGAGTTGTAGCTGTTGTACTCGACCGCGCCCGATGACGTGATCATCGGTTTTTCCCGGGTGATCAGGCCGATCAGCAGCGGCCCGCGCACCCTCCCGCCGAGGATCGTCATCGGCCCGGCGCGCGGGACGAAGCGCGCGTCGTGATCGAGGGTGTACGGGTACGCGGCCTCGGGCCAGATCGTGAGCTCGACGCCGTCGTTCTCGAGCTTGCGGGTGAGCTCGCGCAGCGAGCGAAGGATCGGGGCGCTGTTCTTCGGATCCCAGCGCTCGAGGGGCGGTACCGCCTGATCGACCAGGCCGATCCGCGCCGTGGGGAGCGCCGCGGTGTCTGCCGTGATCGATCGCATGCGGAGCGCGCCGTGGATCGCGAGGAGCGCGAAGAGCCCGACCGCAGCGAGCGCCGGGCGACGCGCGGCGGGACCGAAGCGCAGCGGTCCGGGCAGCGCGGGGGGATCGCTCGGCTCGGGCGTGGCGCCGCGGAGGGCGAGGACACTGCGGCAGATCAGCGCGGCGCCCACGGCGAAGATCGCCGAGACGCCACGCTCGCCGACGAGATCGGCGAGCTGCACGAACATCGGCCACGGGCTGACGAGGCCAGCCGGCGTCCACGCAAACACCGTGGGGAGCGAGACCGCGACGAAGACGCCGATCGCGAACGCCAGCTCGAACGGGGCGCGGGCGTGACGACGCAGGAGCGCGGTGACGCCGGCGGCGATGGCCCAGATCAGCGACTGCGCCGCGGCGAGGAGCACGAGCGCGAGGTACGCCGCGAAGACCCCGAGCGGCGTGAAGCGCTGGATCACGGCCGGAACGAAGCGCAATCCGACGATCCCGGCGGCCGTTCCCCACGCGGCGCCGCGACCGAACGCCCGCCAGAACCCGAGCGCAGCCGGCCCGGCCGACCTCCCCCGAGGCTCGGGTGGGAGCGTGAGCGAGGCCGCGAGGAGCGCGAGGCCGAGGACGACCGCCGGGTAAATGTTCGTCGGCGGTGACGTCAGTGCGAAGAGGACGCCACCCGCGACGGCGAGGAAAAGCGCGCGGTGGCTCTGGAGAAAACGCATCGCCGCAGCGGGTTATACCGTGCGGCGAGCGATACGCGACAACCGCGACAGGACTACCACCAGAAGGTGAGGCCGCCGCGGAGGAGCGCGCCGCCCGAGGAGTTCGTGGACCCCTTTTCGGGATCCGAGTACTCGGGGATGCGGCCGTCGTCGGTGCGCTTGCGCATGAAGCCGACGACGTCGATGTTGAGCGCGACGTGGCGGCCGACGCGGAACTCGAGGCCGCCGCCGCCCTGCCCGCCGAAGTAGGTGTACTCGGCGCCGAAGTTGCCGTCGCCCGTCGCCGAGAGCAGCGGCGAGGCGAAGTCCGACGTGACCTTGGCGTGCGAGAAGTGCATGCCGCCGAGGAGATAGAGCTGCACGGGGCTGCGCGGGTTGAGGAAGATCATCCCGCTCACGGTGAAGGGCGTCTCGGTGCGCTTGAAGCCGTTGAAGTCGGTGCCGCCGAGCACGTCGATGCCGACGTCGAAGGCGAAGTGCGGGATCGGCCGGTAGCGAAGGCTGAGGCCGAGGCCGCCCATGCCCGAGTCTTGCGCGGCCTTCTCGTTGTGGCCGAACGTCATGCCTTCCACGCGGAGGTTGAGGCCCCATTTCGTGTCGCGGTGCCACCGCGGCGGGGGCGGCGGCGGGGCGGGCGGCGGCGGCGTCATCCGCACGACGCGCGGGTGCGGCGGGGCCGGCGCGTAGTAACCGCCGCCGTAGCCCGGCGCGATGATGATCACGCGCGTGGTCGGCGCGGCGGGCACCGGCTGGTACACGACGACCGGCGGCGCGGATCGCACGGCGGGAGGCGGCGCGACTTGAACCGCGTCGTCTTCGTCGTCCTGGTTGAGCTGGGGAGGGGGCTGAGCTTGCCGCTGCGTGGGCGCTTGCGCCGGCGCAGGCGGCGTCTGCACCTCGGCCTGCTCGCAGAACCATGCCCCGGGAGGGCAGGTCTGCGCGAGCGCAGGCAAAGACAAGCTCATCGCGGCAGCGAATACGACTGGGGTCAAGCAACGGCGCATCGGGCGACTCCTCGTTCGAGCTTGGCAACCTAGCAACCGGAATGCCATCCGCCATCGTGATGGTTTGCCGCGGCGGATGAAGCTTCCGTGGGCCGCAGTGCATCGGTCGCCACGGCCCGGTGTGATGCGAGGTTCACACGCACGTGTGAGATTACTGCAAGCCGGCCATCGTGGGCACCCTGATCGCAGGCCCGCGCCTGGATCCCCGCGGAGCCATCCCGTGCTACCTGCACGGCGGTTCTCCCCTCGCGAGGTTCGGTAGCTCGATCATGCCCATCGTCACCCTGAAACCCGGTCATGTGCGGCCTGTGTGGTCGGGGCATCCGTGGGTCTTCGCCCAGGCCATCGCGCGGATCGAGGGCGGCGCGGTCGCGGGCGACGAGGTCACCGTCGTCGATCCTCATGGCACCGTGCTCGGGCGCGGCCTCTACACGCCCCGATCCGCGCTCCCGGTGCGGTTGTTCACGCGGGACGACACCCCGATCGACGGCGCGGTGTTTCGCAAGCGGATCGAGCGCGCGCTCCAGCACCGACGCGATCTCGGGCTGCCGAGCGCGTCGCCGGGGCACGAGACGGACGCGTTTCGCCTCGTCCACGCCGAGGGCGACGGGCTGCCGTCGCTCACGATCGACATCTTCGCCGACGTCGCGGTGGTGCAGCTCAACACCATCGGCGTGAAGCTCCGCGAAGGGGTGGTGTTCGACGCGCTCCAGGCCACGCTCGGGCCGCGCGCGATCATCGATCGGACCCCCGCGGCGCAGGCGAAAATGGAAGGCTTCACGCCCGGCGTCGGCGTCGTCCGCGGCGACGCGTCCGTCGACGCGCTCCGCTTTCACGAGCGCGGGCTGCGCTACGAGATCCCGCTCGCGCTCACCCAGAAGACCGGCTTCTACTTCGATCAGCGCGCGCTGCGGGCCCGGGTCGAGCAGCTCGCGCGCGGGCGGCGGGTGCTCGACGCCTACTCGTTCGTGGGCAGCTTCGCGATGGCGGCGGCGCGCGGCGGGGCGACCGAGGTCGTGGCCGTCGACGAGAGCGCGATCGCCGTGGAGATCGGGGCCGAGTGCGCGCGGCTCAACGGCCTGAGCGATCGGATCAAGCACGTGCGCGAGGACGCGCGGCAGGCCTTTCAGGAGGCCTCGGCTCGCGGCGGGTACGATCTCGTCATCTGCGATCCACCGAAGCTCGCGCCCTCGCGCGGGGCGAAGGACGGCGCCCTCGGGGCCTACGCGCGGCTCGCGTCGTCGGCGTGCCGCGCCACCAGGCCGGGCGGCATCCTGGTGTTCTGCTCGTGCTCCAGCGCCGTCAGCCTCGACGACCTCACGCGGGCGCTGGCGCTCGGCGCGCGCGACGCGCGGATGCAGGCGATCGTGTTCGATCGACACTTTCAGGGCGGCGATCACCCGGTGCCGGCGGCGTTCCCGGAAGGGCTGTATTTGAAGGCGTTGATCGCCCGGGTCGAGGCCCTCTGACATGGAGCCTTTGTCGCGCCTCACCGCGATCGAGGCGCGGTCGCTCCGCGGCGTGATCTTCGATCTCGACGACACCCTGCTCGATCACGGCGCGCTCTCCGAGGCCGCGTACGCCGCGCTCTTTCGCCTGCGCGGCTCGGGGCTCCGGCTCATCGCCTGCACCGGGCGCCCCGCGGGCTGGGGCGAGGTGATCCAGCGGCAGTGGCCGATCGACGCGACCGTGGTCGAGAACGGGGCGATCGCCCTGGCGCCGAGCGAGGGCGGATCACGGCAGATCGTCGCGCTCGATCCGCTCGATCCGGCGGCGCGACGCGCTCGCCGTGGGGCGCTGGCCGAGCTCGCCGCCGAGCTCTGCGCGCGCTTTCCCGAGGCCGCTCTCGCTGACGACAACGACGCGCGGCGGTCCGACGTGACCGTCGACGTCGGCGAGCACCGGCGCGTGCTCCCCGCGGCGATCACGGCGATGCAGCAGATCGCGGCCGCGCGCGGCGTGCGCACCGTGGTGTCGAGCGTGCATTTGCACCTGACGATGGAGCCTGAAGACAAGGCTTCGGGGACGATTCGCCTGCTCGCGCGTCGCTTCGGCGAGGACGCGACGGCGGCCCGCGCGCGCCACGCCTTCATCGGCGACAGCGGCAACGACGCGGCGCCCTTCGCGGCGTTCAAGCTCACCGTCGGCGTCGCCAACGTGCGCGGGCCCGCGCGTCGCCTCAGCGTGCCGCCGCGCTTCGTGACCGACGAGCCGATGGGCGCGGGGTTCGCCGCGTTCGCCGCCCGCGTCGTCGAGCTCCGCGCCGCGGGGTGAGGCTCCGTGGGAGAACCGTGTTACATGGAATAACGTCGATCAGACGAGGTGGAGAGGGGCAAGCGTGGGATTCCCTTTTCACGAGGCCGAGACGGCGCTCTACTTCAGCTTCCATCCAGCGACGATCGGTCAAGATCCGCGCGTGACTGCAGTGCTTGATGTCGTTTCGTCCTCCTAGCTCCGGTGTCCTCCTGGACAACAAGTATCGCCTCGCCGAGAGAATCGGCGGCGGCGGGATGGGGGACGTCTTTCGCGCCGAGCCGGTCGGCGGGGGTCGATCGGTCGCGGTGAAGTTCCTCCACCTCGATCTCGCGCAGAACTCCGACCTCTCGCAGCGCTTCTTTCAGGAGGCGCAGGCCGTCAGCCGCATTCGCCACACCAACGTCGTCGAGGTGACCGACGCCGGCGTGAGCGACATGGGCCCGTACATGGTCATGGAGTTCCTCGACGGCGAGTCGGTGGGCGCGGCCCTCCTCCGCGTCGGGAAGTTCGACATCGACGCCGCCGTGGGCACCTGCATCCCGGTGCTCGAGGCGCTCGACGCCGCGCACCGCGCCGGCATCATTCACCGCGATCTCAAGCCCGAGAACGTCTTCATCGCCTTCGACGCCGGGCGCGCGTGCGCCACGGTGCGCCTGCTCGATTTCGGCATCGCGAAGATGACCGACAGCAACGGACCGAGCCCGCGCACCCGCACCGGCGTCGTCTTCGGGACCCCGGACTACCTCTCGCCCGAGCAGGCCACCGGCGACACGCCGCTCGACGGCCGCAGCGATCTCTTCGCCGTCGGCGTGCTCCTGTTCGAGCTGCTCACCGGCTCGCGTCCGTTCCGCGGGCCGACCGCGGTGGCCACGGCGTTCCGCGTCGTGCACGCCGAGACGCCGTCGCTGTCGTCGTCGGGCGCGCACGTCGATCCGAAGGTCGAGGCCATCGTGCAGCGCCTCCTGCAGAAGGACCCCGCCAAGCGCTTTCCCACGGCGATCGAGGTGATCCGCGAGCTGGAGCGCATCGTCCCCGACGTCACGCGTCGGGTCGCGTCGCTGGGTCGGATCATCAACATCGCGCGGCGGATGATGCCGGTCGCGGGAGCGAGCCTGCGCGAAGACACCGCGGCCTCGCGCGAGCGGCGCAGCAACCCGGATCTGGGGTACTCGGTGCCGCTGCCCGCGCGCACGATGCAGAGCATGCCGTCGTCGCGTGGGCCGGACTCACCGCAGCGCCACGACGCGATGGCTCCCGTGGTCAAGGCCGGCCCGCCGCCGATGCCCGAGCCCGTCAAATCCTCGCCGCGCGGCCTGCCCGGCGATTTTCCGAAGACGATCCGCAGCGCCCTCGAGGGGCCGATCTCGGTCAGCTCGCGCTCCGAAGATCCCACCGCGACGCTCGTCGGCGTGGGCTCGGCCTCGTCCCCGCCAATGAGCGCGCTCACGCCGGTGCGCGCGCTCCCGCAGCGCTTTGCAGGCCGGTTCCAGGTGCGCGGCCCCGTGCTCCGCAGCGTCGACAAGGTCATCGAAGATCTCTTCGGCCTCGAGGCCCGCGACGAGATCGTGGCGCAGATGCCCGCCGCGTACGCCGGCGATTTTCGCAACGGATCGATCAACGCGCTGGTGGCCTACGAGCTCGAGGCGCTCGACGCGTACATGGAGCACGCCACGGTGATCGTGGTGCGCGATCCCGGCCGCTGGCGCGAGATCGGCCGCGTCGCCGTCGACGGCGAGCTCTACAACGTGGTGCGCACGCTGCTGCGGACGACGCCGGATCTCGCCGCGGTCCTGCGGCGAGGCACGTCGATCTGGGCGCGCCTCTTCAGCTTCGGCGGCTGGCGCGTGGCGGCGCGGCCCGACGGTCGCGCCGAGCTCCACATCGTCGAGTTCGAGCCGGCCGCGCAGCCGCTCCGCTACTGGATCGCCGGCGTGGTCGAGCAGACGGTCCGCCGCGCGGTCCGCCTCGACGCGCGCGTGGTGATCACCTCGGGCGAGCAGAGCTTCTCGCCCGAGCTGATCTGCGAAATAGGCTGAGTTTAAAGCGCTTTTGCGCAAGTCCCGACCCGCGTGGGCGAGACCTACGCGGGCTTCAGGTGGGTTTGCGGGCGCGGTAGCAGGCCTGACAGAATACGTCACGTCCCTCGGCGGGGCGGAACGGGACCTCGGCGTGCACGCCGCACGAGTTGCAGGTGATCGAGAACATCTCGGCGGTGGGGCGGCGACGCTGCTGCGCGCCCTCGGCGCCGGCGGGCCCGGCCGCGAAGCCGCCGTCTTGCGGCGCGCCGCGGGGCGGGCCGGCGAAGCGGTTGTCGCGCTGCTCGTAGCCGCCGTTGCCGCCGTGGGACGAGGGGGCGCGGTAGTTGCCGTCGCCGCAGCCTTGCCACGGGGGA
>JBDTXR010000018.1:0-41959 GCA_040006075.1 Byssovorax sp.
TGTCTTGCTCGACGCGATCCACACCCCGGGGGACAGCACCCAGATCATGTGGGACCAGTACCTGGGCAACAACCGCGTCGACGGCCCGAAGCGCTTCACCGACACGGCGACGCTCTTCGATGGACCGACCATCAACATCGTGCAGGAGACCAGGATCCGCTCGCTCGGCGCGGGCATGCTCCTGCCCTTCCGGGTGTCGCCATGACGACCGCGGTCCGGATCGTGGGCCCGGTCGGGGGCGCGCCCCTGAAGCCGGAGGCGCAGGCGCGCGCGGAGATCAACCGCTACATCGAGGACTTCGACCACCGCGTCGACGGGCTGCCGAAGCGCCTCGAACCGGCGCTGGTCGAGCGGGTGCTCCTCGAGAAGCTCGTCGACGGGCGCCCTCCGCCGCCCGAAGCGCAGCGTCACCTCGACCTCGCCGACTTCTACGACGCGCGCGGCGTCGTCCCCGCGTGGCTCGAGATCCTCGACCGGGGCGAGGCCACCGACGCCAACGTCTTCACGGCAGGATTCTTCGTCATCGGCGCGGGCGTCCTCGGCGACGCGGCCGAGCACCAGCGCGGGCTCGGGCACTACCATCGACTCGTCGCCTCGGCGCGGGTCGACGACAAGATGCCTCTGCTCCTCAAGTGCTTTGACGCCTTCACGCCGCCCGAGACCAGCGGCCTCCTGCGCGGCCGCATCGAACAGGCGCTAGCGCCTCTCCGCGCGCGCCTCGACGCAGCGGGGGACGACGAGGCGGAGGGCTGGAGCCCCGAGCAGAGCGCGCTGAGCCACCTGGAGAGCCTCCGCGACGTGGGGCTCCAGCGCATCGTCGGCGCCGCCGCGATCGAGCAAGAGGTGCTCGCGGAGCTCGATCCCCAGGCGCGGCTCGACCAGCTCGCGCGGATCTACGTGGGCTTCGATCTGCGCTACCACGAGCACACCAAGCGCTGGGCGACACGGCAGATCCTCCGCGCGGCGCGCGCCTCATGGCAGACGGAAGCCATCGCGGCGTTCCGCCACCCGCCGCGAGTGACGCCGGTGCAGGTCGCGGAGCCCGAGGAGAACCGACGCGTCCGCGCCGCCCTGGCGATCGAGTTCCTCGGCGGCGAGCTCTCGCCCGAGGAGCGCGCGATGTCGAACCCGATGCTGAGACGCGTCGAGCTCTTGAGCCTGTCCTGAGGTAGCCATGCCCGATCTGGAGCTCTCCTTCGAATCCGGTGAAGACTCGCTGTCCGTACGGCGCTTCTCGACCGTGGAGTCCGTCTCTTCGCTGTTCACCGTCTCGGTGTGGGCCGTGTCGCCGAACCCGAGCCTCGCGCTCGCGGACCTCGTCGGCAAAGGAGCCTCC
Source organism: Byssovorax sp. (assembly GCA_040006075.1). Classification (GTDB taxonomy): domain Bacteria; phylum Myxococcota_A; class Polyangia; order Polyangiales; family Polyangiaceae; genus JANYGI01. The sequence continues at coordinate 1,337 of JBDTXR010000018.1, forward strand.
CTCCGCGTCACCGCCGGGTGGAAGCACGTTCGCGGCGGCGGCACCCGCCTCTGGACGGGGATTTGCGCGTCGATCGAGCAGGTGCGCGTCGATCCCAAAGGCCTCTCGACGTACCACCTCGCCATCGTTCCCACGCTGTGGCTGCTGACGCAGAAGAGAGACTATCGGATCTTTCAGTACCTCAGCGTCCCCGACGTCATCGACAAGGTGCTCGGCGAGTGGGGGATCGCGCCGGAGTGGCAGATCGATCGTCCGCGCTACGAGCGGCTGGAGTACCTCGTGCAGTACGGCGAGAGCGATCTCTCCTTCTTTTGCCGCCTCCTGGAGGACGCTGGCATCGCCTTCCGGTTCGTCGACGACCCCGCCAGGGGCTCGGTGCTCACCCTCGGCGACCGCCTGCAGGGCGCGCCGCCGCGCCCGGGCCCGCCGGTGCGCTACGTCGACAATCCCGGCCAGTCGGCAGAGCAAGAGTTCATCACCGAGGTCGTGGTCGGCCACGACGTCCGCCCCGGGGCCTACACCCTGCGTGGACAGGACCTTCGCCGGCCCGACCAGCACCCGAGCGGCGCGGCGCCCAAGGCCCCTGCGCCCGAGGATCGCTACGAGCAGTATCACTACGATCCCGGGGCGCAGCTCATCGAGATGCGGGGCAAGAGCCGGGAGCACCCCCACGCCGACGATCGGGGCGTCGCCCGCTACGATCCGCCGTGGGCCGAGTCGCAGGCGAGCCGCGCGCTCGAGGCTCTGCGCGCCGATCGCCGCGCCGTCGGCTTCGCCGTCAACACCCTGGATCTCTGGCCCGGCGTCGTCTTCTCGATTGGCAATCACCCGCGGGGCGAGCTCGCCGCTCCGCTCCTGGTGATCGAGCTCGCCTGCTCGGGCTCGCCCGGCGAAGAGTGGAGCGCGCGCGGCCGCGCGGTCTTCACCGACGTGCAGTATCGCCCCGCGCAGATCACCCCCAAGCCCCGCGCCGTCAGCGTCCAGAGCGCCACGGTGGTCGGCCCCGCAGGGCAAGAGATCCACACCGACGAGTTCGGCCGGGTGCGGGTCGAGCTGCGGTGGGATCGCCTGGGCCACCGCAACGAGAGCAGCTCGTGCTGGATGCGGGTGAGCCAGGGCTGGGCCGGCGCTGGATATGGCCTCTTCCAGGTGCCGCGCGTGGGCCAGGAGGTCCTGGTCGGCTTCATGGACGACGACGTCGACCAGCCGGTGGTGGTCGGCCGGGTCCACAACCTGACCAGCCCGGTCCCCTACCGGCTCCCCGAAGACAAGACCCGAGCCGGCTGGAAGAGCGACACCTCCCCGGGCTCGCACGGCTATAACGAGGTCTACTTCGAGGATCAGGCCGGCGACGAGCTGGTCTATCTCCAGGCGCAGCGCCACCAGCGCACGCTCGTCAAGCACGACGAGACCATCACCGTCGGGCGCGACCGCGACAAGACGGTGGTCTTCAACGAGACCGACACCACCCTTGGCAACCGGACCGAGGTGACGGTCCTGAACCGCACCGAGACCATCGGGATGCACCGGACCACCATGGTCGTCTCCAGCCTGGAGAAGCGCGTGGTCGGCGACGAGACCGAGACCAACGAGGTCGATCAGGTCTTTCGCGTGGGCAAGGATCACGAGTCGGTAACCCGCGGCGAGAAGCGCGAGCTCATCGACATCGATCAGCACGTCACCGTCCGCAAGAACCGCAACGAGCGCGTCGACAAGACCTTCGCGCTCTCGATCGGCATCGATCTCCAGGAGAAGATCGGCGGGAGCCACGCCACCCAGGCCGGCGCCGACATCCTCCTTCAGGCCGGCTCGGTCCTGGTGGGCGAGGCGCGCGACATCACCCTGAAGGGGCCGGGCGGGTTCCTCCGCATCGACGCGAGCGGGGGTGTGGTGAGTGGCACTCTGGTGAAGATCAACACCGGCGGATCCGGCGGCGGCGGCTCGGCCGACGTGCAGCGCGCGCTCCTCGCGCGGCAGGCCGGCGCGGCCAAGCCGCACAAGTGGGACAAGGACTGTCTGCTCAAGATCTTCTGCCCGGGCGACAAGGCGGTGATCGATCAGCTCGCGAAGACCAAGCTCGACGTCGCCGACGAGATCACCTTCGACGATCCCTATTACAACGGGACCCGGTGGACGACGAAGGTGTTCCCCGCCGGCGGCGTGTCGGACGGCTCGGAGAAGAAGATTGGCCTGCTCAGCGGCTCTTCCTGCGAAGAGGCGGCGACCACGATCTACCACGAGATCCACCACCAGAACCAGGATCCGAAGATGACCTTCGCCGAGAAGGAGTACGACGCGTACACCGTGACCGAGCAGTGGACCATCAACAAGGGCTTTGGCAGCCAGGGGAGCCCGTCGGAGATGCGCGCGACCACCGCCGACGGGAAGGTCGTCCCCAACACCACCGGCATCCAGAAGTTCGTGCACGACAACTACCCGATCCCCAAGGCCGGAGCGTCGGAGACCGTGGTGGGCAAGGCCCCGAACGGCGACGCCATCATCAGCGATGGAACGAAGACCTGGAAGCGGAAGCCGCAGCGGGGCGACACCTACCCTGGCCCGATGAAGGTCAAGGGCCACAAGGACATCGACACCAGCGAGTGGAAGTGCTGACGAGGGCACCCCGATGACGACCGACGCTCCGAAAGACATCGTGTTCGACCTGCCCTCCGGCAAGCTCACCGTGCACGAAGCGGATCTCGAGGCGATCCGCGCCGCGGTGATCGCCTATCTGCGCGGCTCCACCGAGGAGCAGCGAGACACCCTGGCGAAGGAGCTCGCGGGGGCGATGGTGTGGATCGACGAGGACGGCACAGGAAGGATCAACCAGTGGCTCCTGGAGCGCCGCGGGGATCACCTGGCGCTGGTCCGTCACCCGGCGCGCAGCCCGGTGATGACGCTCTTCGTCGCCGATCTCGCCCGCGACGATCACGCGATCTGGAAGGTCACCGCGCTCCGCCAGGAGCGGGTGCAAGGCCGCTGAGCGGCCGGGGAGAGAGTGCCATGGCCAAGCTCGCCAAGCCCAGGTTCGCCGACATCGCCGCCGCGTACAAGCTCCCCTCGACGAGCGTGCACGAGTGTCGGCTGCTGGACCCCACCCACGCCGAGACCAGCAACACCTGCGCTGCGCGCCTGAGCGAAGCCCTGGTGATCGCGGTGAACCTGGTGCCCAACCGCGAGGCGATCGCCGCCCTCGGGCGCGAGCAGGGCACTGGGAGGGGCCGGGGCACGGGCGCGGGCTTCTTGCTCGGCAACTTCGGCTATCTCGGCTACGGGCTGCTCTGCCCTCACGGCATCGCCCGCGGCGCGCAGCAGCTCGGCGCGTTCCTGGCCCATAGCTGGGGCGGGCGGAACACCGGCTGGCCCGCGCAACCGCACCGGACGGCCGCCCCGGCCGACATCCAGGGGCGCAAAGGCCTGATCCTCTACGCGCGGATCCCCACCTACAGCGGGGAAGGCCACATCGATCTGTGGAACGGAGCGGGCCCGGTGGGGCAGCAGTACTGGGACGCACACACCATCTGGTTCTGGGACCTGGCGTAGAGGGCGCCCGTCACTTTCGTGGCAGAGGCAATGGCACCAAACGGAGGAGGGCCAGGGCCTTGAAGGCCAGCGCGTGGCTCTCGTACTGATCGGCCTTGAGGTGCACCTCGACGAGGAGCCGGACGCCGAAGCGCTGGTAGAGCGGGAGGCCGGCGGCGAGATCGTCGGGCAAGTACACCGGCGCCGGGGCCGCGCCGTTCCCGGGGTGGAGCAGGGCGCGGATGCGACGGGCCTTGAAGATCGATCGCCGCTGGTAGTGCCGCTGATCGAGGAGCGCGCGCTCGGTCTGCGCCTCGATGTAGCCCTGGGCGACGACGCGCTTCCCGGTGGAGAAAGCGTCCTTGATCCGGGTGGTGAGGCCCTCGGCGACGGCGGGGGCCGCGAGGAGATCGGGAGTCTTGAGGAACTCCCGGGCTGCGTCGAGGGTGCTCTTCAGGTGCTCGTCGCCGGCCACGAGCGGAGTCACGGTGGTGACTGTCGCCTTGAGCGTCTCCAGCTCGTCGAAGGGAAATGAAAGCTCTCCCGCGACGAGGGCCAGCGTGGGAATGAATTTCCCGTCGCTGCGCAGACCGGCGAGGAGCGCGTCGTGGACGGCGTCGACCTCGCTGGCGTCGGCGCGGGTGAGGATCTCGAAGACGTCGCGTCGATCCTCGAGATCGGCCGGATCGCTCGCGAGATCGGGATCGTCGAGCTCGGGATCGAGCCGCTGCTGCTCGAGCTCGTCGAGGATGGCGTGCCAGGCGGCCTTGCGCCGCAGCCGCGGGACGCTCGGCTCGTCGAACCACAGAAGGTCGTAGACCTCTTTCTCGGGGCGCGCAGCGGGCCGTGCTGCCGGCGTCGGCGCGGCGCGGGGCGCGGGCGCGTCGATCGAAGCGACGACGCGGGAGGCGCCGGCCGCAGCGGTCGACGCGGCCGCGACGCCGACCAGCGCGGCGGCGCGAGTGTCGGCGGGGTCGGCGTCCTGGAAGCGCGCCGCGAGCTGCCCGACGGTCTTCGGCGGCTCGGGCGTGGACGCGGCGCGCGGCTCCGTGGACCACGCGCTGCTCGGCGCGGGACGGCTCGGCTCGGAGAGCGGCGCGGGTCGAATCATCGGCGGCGGCGCGGGGATCGAGGTCGAGGGCGAGGGCGAGGGCGGGAGCGAGGGCGACGGCGAGGGCGCGACGATGGGCGGCGGCGGCGCGCCGAACACCGGCGCTTCGGGCGGCGCCGACGCGATCGATCGCATGAAGGGCAGCCCGCCGTCGCTCACGCTGCGCGCGTCGCTCGGCGGCGCTGCGGGGGCCGTCAAGTTGCCGAACGGGAGCGCCTTGGCGAAGCCGGTGATCGCCTCGAGCGAGATCCCCTGGATGAGCGTCTGCGGGCGCATCCGCAGCGCCGGCACCGGCGCAGGCGCCGGCTCCTCCGGTGCGCCGAACCCGATCCGCGCGGCCTCCACGGTGACGACGACGCGGCCACGCTCCTGCGGGTGCTCGAGCGCTACACGCCCGCGAAACGTGAGCGTGCACAGGCCACGGTTGGTGTCGATGCAGAGCGTGTCGGGCGTCATCGCCACGGTGACCGGGCCCCCGGCGCGCCCTTCGAGCACGGCGCGCGGGCGCACCGAAGCGAGGCTGGTGGTGAGGCTCGCGTGCTCGTGGTGAAGGTTCTCGAGCACCAGCCGCTCGCCGTCGCGGAGCGCCGCGATCTGCTGATCGCGCGGCGCCGCGTTGAAGTAGGCGGGATCGAAATCCTCGGGCAGCGGCGCGCGCGTCCACCCGCGCGGATCCCACGTCGCCGCGTGGCGGCCGAGGCGCTCGCTCCGCGAAGGCCAGCTCGCGGCGATCGGGCCGAAGCCGACGAGATCGATCGCATCGTCCGGCGTCGCCACGATCGTGCCCGGCGGCTGAAGATTCGGCACCGCGAGGTTCCCGTACGCGTCGCGTTGACCGACGCGGATCCCGACCGGATTCGCGAGGCTCGCGGTGGCCGCGGCGCGCTCGTACACGATCGGGAGGCGGCTGATGCGCTGGCCTTCGAGCAGCGCGCCCTCGGGGCTGAAGGCCCGATCGCAGTGCACCTCGATCGCCTTGTCGAGCTCACCGACGATCAGCCGCGCGACCAGCGATCGCACGGGCTGCTGCCCCGGCGCGAACGCCTGGCCGACGAGGACGACCTCGGCGCGCGCCTTCATCGGCGCGAGATCCGACGCGACGCGGAGGCTCTGCGCGGCGTCCTTGTTCCAGTGCTCGTCCTCCGGGCTCGGCGCCTCTTGCTCGGGCGCGAGCGGCGATTCGCCCGGCCGCAACACGAACGTCGCTTTGCAGACGACCGTGAGCGCCCACGCCGAGGCGCTCGGCTGCCAGACGAGCGAGGCGACCGGCAACCGGCAAGAGGAGACGACGTCCATGCTCCGCTCACGCTATCATCGGGGGTCGCGCCGAGGGGCTCTCGCGATCATTGACCTCCTCGAGCGAACGGAGCGCTCACCGCGCCGGCCGCGAGCCGCCCGAGCGCCCGAAGGATAGCGGCGTCTGCCCGACTGCGCGCTTGAAGTCTCTCGCGAAGTGGGCCTGATCCGCGTAGCCCAGCGAGGCGGCCAGCGCGGCCAGCGCGGGAGGATGCGCCCCCTGGAGCTGCATGGCCGCCTCGTGCAACCGATACCGCTGGATGACCGATTTGGGACTGACACCGACGTAGGTCTGGAAGCATCGTTGAAGCGCCCGGCGGTCGAGGCCGCTCTCCGCGGCGACGTCCTCGACGCGGAGGATCGATCGATCGACGGCCATGCGCTCCACGAGATCGCGCAAGCGCACGAGTCGTGGGCTCGACCGCGGGAGGAGCGGCCCGAGGAACGCTTCGGTGATCGCGATCTTGTCGTCCACGTCGCCCGCTTCGTGGATCGCCTGGGTCCAGGCGTTCGCCTGCGGTCCGAGGACCTGATCGAGCGGGACGGTGCGATCGGTGAGGCTCGCCATGGAGGCGGCCAGGAGCGGCTGGAACATCACCGGGCGGAAGGTGATCCCGAACGTCTGTCCTTCGCCCACGAGGCGTCGAGCGAGGCGTTGAGTGTGCACGCCGACGAGCTCCGCGCGCCGCTCCCCGGCGGCGTCGACGTGGGTGATCTGCGCCGACGGATGGAGCAACGCCTCCGCGGTGTACGGCGAGCGCAGGGACCACCGCACCCACCAGAAGTGATGAACGTGCGTCGCGACCTCCTCGGAGGGCAGGATGCGTCGCCCGTCGAGCAAGCCGTCGGGCCTCGGCGCGCGCAGGATCCCGCGCGACGGCGCCACTCGCTTCGACTCTCGCGCTTCCTCCGGCACCGCGGTGGACCGTACGTGATCTGTCGCGTTTGTTCAATACGCGCGCTCTCGGCGGTGCCATACGCATCCTCCATGATGAAGGCATTCGATCTGTCCGTAGGCGTATTCGTTCGAGGTCTCACCAACCTCAAAGTGCAACTGACGAAGGGAGAGGCGCACGCGTCGTCGACTGGAGCGGATCCAGGCTCGCTGCTGACCGCGAAGCTCGCCGACGACATGTACAACCTGGCCGTCCAGGTGCAATGGGCCGGCGAGGGGCCGAAGATCGCTGTGCACCGGCTCCTGGGCGTCGCGTCGGCGCCGCCGGCCCAGGAGGCAAAGAGCTTCGACGAGCTCCACGAGCGACTCGACGCGGTGATCGCCGATCTCGGCGCGGTCGATCCGGCGGCGCTCGAAGCGGGCCTCGATCGAACGATCGAGATGCCCCATCGCGGCGCGACGAAGGTCTATCGGGGCGATCAATTCCTCACGGAATTCGCGATCCCGGGCTTCTTTTTCCACCTCACGACGGCGTATGCCATCCTCCGTCACCAGGGCGTGCCGCTCCGCAAAGGCGACTTCATGGGCCCGTAGCCCGCGCCCGGCCGCACCCCGCTGTCACCGAGAGCGCGAGCAGGAGAGGCAAAGGGGAAGCCGCGTGGGACGTTCGATGCCCCTGGGGGCCGCCGAACGCATGGCGGGTTGCTACTCCGGCCCGCACGTGACAACGCCGCGCATCCTGCGAGGAACGCGATAAGGTGAAATTTTATGAGCAGGACGAATCGATTTTCCCGCACGTGCACCGGCCTCGTGCTCGCGGCTATCACCTCGCTGAGCAGCTGCGCGCTGATCTACCACTACGACGACCTGAGCTACGGGACCGGCGGGAGCAGCACCAGCGGGAGCAGCGGGACCGGGTGCGAAGCGGGCGGAGGCTCCCCGGGGCTCGGGGAGGCGCAGTGGAGCGACGGGTTCGTCGCGGTCCCGACCGGCGCCACGGCGGCGGACGGCGGACCGACGGGCGCCTACCTCAGCATGCTCGGGATTGCCGTGGACCGGGCCGACGAGACCATCGTCCTCGGGACCTTCGTCGGTGACGTGACGATGGGGACGTCGACCTTCACGACCGGCGGGAACGAGTACGGCCTGCTCCTGGCGAAGCTCGATCCGGCGGGCAAGGTGAAGTGGGCGCGCCGCATCGGCAACGGCAGCATCGATGGCGACAACCCGTATGCGGGCAGCGTCGCCGCCGACGCCGACGGCAACATCGTTCTCGCGGTGACGTTCTCTGGCACTCTCTCGATCGACGCGACACACACGTACACCAACAGCAACTATGGCGACGTGTTCCTGGCGAAGCTCGACCCGGACGGGAACCTCCTCTGGGGGCAGCACAACCCCAATCTGAACAGCCAGCTCGTGACGGACGTCGCCGTCGACGAGAGCGGCACCATCGCGATCACCGGCTTTTTCAACGGGACGTTGCTCTTCAGCCCTTGCGCGCAAATCGTGGGCCCGCCCGGCGGCCCCGGCCAGGGCTTCAACGTGTTCACCGCCGTGTTCGAGGGTGACGGCACGTGCCGGTGGGCCCGATCGTTCGGAGGAGAGCAGGCCGCGAATACCCTGTTCCCGAGGGAGTTCGGGCTGCGAGTCACGGTGCGCGGAGACACCGTGGTCGCCGGGGGCGCGCTCCACCACGACCTCACCTTCGACGCCACTCACACGCTGACGGCAGCCGATCCCGACGCCGGCCCCGGGATCGCCGACAACTTCGTCGTCGCGCTCGAGGGCGCGACCGGCAACATCCGATTCGCGAAGGATCTGGGCCAGGGTGACGGCCTGGTCAACGTCGCCGTGAACGAGACCGGGGAGATCCTCCTGGCCTTCGGGGCCACCCAGGGACTCGTCCCTTTCGACGCCAAGCTCACGCCCCTGGGCGGGACCGACGTGGGGTTGATGAAGCTCGCGGCCGACGGCAAGGTCGTCTGGGCCAGGCTCTTCGGCGGAGCCGCACAAGACCACGCCCAGTCCATGGCGCTCGATCCTTTTGGCCACCTGCTCCTCACGGGCAGCTTCCAGGGTTCAGTGCTGTTTGGGAGTGACACGCTCGACTGCCAGGGGGACACCAACGTGTTCTTCGTCAAGCTCGACCAGGAGGGGAAGCCGCTCGCCAGCGGCCGGTTCGGCGATGCCTCCGCGCTCGGCCTGGGGATCCGGAGCTCGCCGTGCGGGGCGACCGTGCTCGCCGGCTCCTACGCGGGGAAGCTTCATTTTGGCCAGGATCCGCTCCCGCTCCCCGTGGGCGGCGGGACCTTCGTCACGCGCTTCTCCAGGTAGCGCCCGGCCAGAATAACCGACCACGATTCTGGATCAAGTCACCGCGACCGACAGCGGCGGTCCAGAAACGGATCGGAGCGGACCCGGAAGCGCAAAGAGGAGAGAAGGGCACGAAGGGCTGCGCAGCGCCGCCGCGCGGAGCGGGGGCGGTGGACCCCCCAAACCGTCTGCGCGCCGATCAGCTGAAGGAGCGGCAGAACATCTGCACGTGCTGGATCTTGCCGTTGCTCATGTTGTACTTGAGCTGCAGGCCCGTCATCACCTTGCCCGGGGCGCACGTCGCGGACACGACGTCCCCGGCGTATCCCGTGGCGTAGCTCGACCAGGTCGTGCTCCCGCCGAACGTCGCCACCGTGGAGGCGATGGCGATGTCCTTCACGTACGACGACGCGCCGCCATAGACATGGAGCTTGACGCCGATCGGCACCTCGTTCGACGGAACGCTGACGTCGAGCCCGCCTGCGCGCCAGTTCCCCGTGAAGATGTTGTCCGTCTCCGGGACGCCCGTTTGCACGCCGGCGGTGGTGTAGTCGGTGCACGTCCCGCTCAGCTTGCCAATGAAGTTGTCGAAGTTGATCGTCGGCTCCTTGAACGCGGTGAACCCCGTCAGCATGTAGTTGTCGTTGCCGCCGCGGTACGTCGTCGAGCACTTGAGCGCCATCCACGCCGAGAGGCTGTTGATGTTGCCCGAGTCCCAGACGTCGACCGTGTCGACGCTGGTGTGATCGACGCTCAGGGGCGCCGCGGTCTCCGCGACCGCCTCGCCGTCCCCCACGTCCGCGGGATCGCTGGAGTCGGCCGCGCACCCGGCAGCGAAGAGGCCCAGCGCGACGACGACCGAACCGTAAACGATCTTGCCAAAGAACATGTGTGTCTCTCCATTTTCCCGGTGCGAGGGGAGGCTCCGCCGCCGCTCGCCCCGCGAGCTCGGCCTCCTCCCCGGTTGTTGCCTGGGGTCTAGACGCGGCGCCCCTGTCGGCTGACATCGCGCGGAGATTATTTTTTGGCGAGCCCCGCCCGGGCGGACCGGCGAGCCCCATGCCGGCGACCCCTGGCCCGCCTGGAGCGCGGGCCACGCCACCGTCGTCGCCTTCTCGAGATCGACGAGATTGTCAATCTCGGTCCAGGGCCGCCCTCGCGCACCCTCGATCCGGTCGGCTCGCCCCGAGCTCTCGTCACCTCTTCTTCGTCGAGCGCCTCCGCATTCGCGCGGCCGCCAGCATCAGCCCACAGAGCGCCAGGCCGCCGGTGCTCCCGGTCTCGCCAATCACGCTGCACCCGCACCCGCCGCTCGCGCCGTTCCCCGTGCCGCCGCCGCCGCCCGCGCCCGACGTGGTCGTGGAGCCAGTCCCGCCCGTCACGCCGGAGGCGCCGCCAGCGCCGATTGCTCCGCCGCCGCCGCCGACCCCAAAGCCCACTCCCGTGGAGCCGCCGGCGCCCGTGGTACCCATCATGGCGACGCATTGCCCCATCGCGCACTCTTGCCCGGCGGGGCACACTGCGCCTGCGCAGTTGTCGACGCACACGCCCGCCGCGCAGTGCGTGCCTGCTCCGCACGGGACGCCCACGCACGCCGGATCCTCGCAGGCGCCCGACATCGCGTCACACGAAAGGCCCGCCGCACAGGGCGCGCAGCTGCACGCGGTGATGCACGCGCCCTTCTCGCAGATCTGGCCCATGTCGCACTTCACGCCGGCGCACGGATCCACGCAGCCGGTACCGAGGCACGTTTGCCCGTAAGGGCACACCGCGGTCCCGCAGGGGCTCTGACACACCCCGGCGACGCAGACCGTGCCCGAGTCACACACCTTGTCTTTGCAGGCGGGATCGACGCAGTAGCCCTCGGCGTTGCAGACCTGATTCGAGGGGCACGCGAACTCCCCCGTGGTGCAGGCCTTCACGCACGTTCCCTTGTCGCAGACGAAATCCGTCGGGCAGATCGCGCCCTCGTCGGTCACGCCGTCGCAGTTGTCGTCGAGGCCATTGCACGTCTCCGTCGTGGCGCCGACGAGGCCTTTGCACGTCGTCCCGTTGGCGGTGCACTGGGTGACGCCCACGCTACAGGTGCCGAGGAGCTTGGTATCGCACGGCTGCCCGCCGCCCGAGCAGGTGAGGCCCGTGAGAAAGTAGACGTCGTCGTTGTAGTCGCCATCGTTGTTGAAGCTCCCCCCAGTCGACCCCATCGTGCCATCTTCGAAGGCGATGTAAAAAGCGTTGGGCGTGTTCTTCGAGGCGTAGAGCACAGCCGAGACCCACGGACCGGGCGGGTTGCACCCTGCTCCGGAGCACAGAGGATCCCATTTCGACTCCGAGTAGTGCGTCTGACCGCCGATGAGAGCGAAGCCGATCAAGCCCCCGAGATAGGCGGGATCGTTCTTGATGTCCGACGAGGTGATCGTCGTCCCGACCGGGGATCCCGCCGGGATCAGCGTGTGGATCTCGGCCGGCGAGGGCTTCACGTTCGTGCTGTTGTACCAGCCGAGGCCAAGCGACGCGCCAGACTGCTTGAGGACGAACTTCGCAGTGAAGGCGCAGAGCGGGGAGAACGCGTCCGGCGTGCTCGCCGCGTCGGTCTTCCAGTCGATGGCCTCGCCCAGGTTGCTGAAGAGGGTATAGAGCTGCACCTCTCCATTCATCGAGTCGAGCGGCACGATGAGGCCGTTCGGCTGGGTCACCGTGGCCCGCGCCGAGGACGCGGCGAGGAGGAGGGCGAGGGCTGACGCGGCGGCGAGGACGGAAGTTCGGCGCATCGCCGCAGGATAGCGGAGATCGGAGCCGCTTGGGGTTCGCAGATCAGGCGATTGCGGCGCGCTCGATGTGTACTTCATCTTACCGTATCAACCCGCGAGCTCCCGGGACCCTCTCTCGGCAGCTTGCGAAGCTCGACCGTGAAATAGGAGCCCCTCGGCGCCCGCGAGGTTCACCGCCGAGGAGCATGGAGACCTGCGTCCGTTCCGTCGCGATCAGCGGGAGTAGTCGCAGAAGCGGCTTCCTCGGTGCCTTGCAGGCCTGCCCGAAGGCTCCATGATCTCCGCTCGTCGGAGACGCCTCCGCAACTTGCCCCCTCCCCGCGGCCGCAGCTGAGCTATCCTGCGGCCATGTCTCAGCTCACCGCCGCCACCTGCGCGCGCTGCGGAGCCCCGCTCCACCTCGATCCCTCCGCGCCGAAGCAGGTCTGCTCCTTCTGCGGCAACGAGCACTTCTTCAACACCACCACGCCTCCCCAGGCCGCGCCCGCCGCGCAGCCGGCCTACGCACCACCGCCTCGCCCGTTCGTGCCGCCGCCGTCTCCCACGAGCCCCGCCGTCAACGCCAGCCCCGTCGTCTTCGTCGCCGCGGGCGTCATGATGCTCGCCCTCGTCGGCGGGATCGCGGCCGCCTCGCTCGCCGGCCGCGGGCGCGGCAGCAGCAGCGCTATGCCCGGCGGCGGCGGCATCGTACCTTCCGGCGAGCGCCTGCAATGGAGCTCCAATGGGGTGAACGTCATCCCCGCGCGCATCGACGGCGACGCTGTGGAAGACTTCGTGGGGCGCTATGTGATCCTGGATCTCTCGGGCCAGACGACGCAAACGGTGTTCGTGGGCGGCTTCTCCGGAGCGACGTTCGAGCGAGTCTGGAAGGCGGGACCGTATGGCAACCTCTCCGAGGCCGCGGGAGCGACGCACTTCACCGTCGCGGGAGATCGCGTCGCCGTCGCCGACTATCGATCGACGCTGCACGTGCTCGACGTGACCACCGGCAAAGAGCTTCGAAGCGTGCGGCTGAGCGATCGCGCGCGGAGCGTCTGCGGGCCCCTCGACGCGCGAAAGCAGGTGTGGGTCGAGCTGGCCGATCAGAACCATCAGATCATCGACCTCGAGACCGGAAAATCCGAGGCCGCGGCGCGCCCCGCGTGGTGCCGCAGCAGCGCCGGGGGAGCGCACTCGTGCGGTGGCGCGCGCGCGGCGTGCGCCGATCAGGGCTACAGCGAACCCAAGCAGGGTGCGGTCCGCATCGACCTGATGTTCACCGAGGGAAGCACGACAGTCGCCACAGGGCACAAGGAGCCCGGGACACCCACGCCCATGGCCCTCGGGTACGACCCGAAAAAGAAGGCCGCCACCTGGACCACGATCATCCCCTCGGATCCCGCGAGCTTCAGTGGCATGGACCGCGGCGCGGGGGATCTCGCCGGAGGGCGCTTCTTCACCTCCTACGAGCTGGCGGTGATGAAGGGCAGTCGCCTCGTGTCCTTCGACGCGAAGACGGGGGCACGCCTGTGGGATGTTCCGGTGATCCGCAGCGAATCGGGCTCTGGCGTGGACGGCCTCGCGGCGACGCCGACGCGCGTTTACGTACCTCACTGGACGTGGCTCGACATCCACGATGCGGCCAGCGGCAAGCTTCTCGGGACTGTGGGAATGTGGTGAGCTGGCTCGCCGATCTTCATTTGCGTCGGACTCTGCTCGTTGGCTTCGACGTCCGCACGGGCACGCGCCTGTGGCTGACGTGCCCTGGCTTCTGGCAATCCCCGTTGCCGGAAGTCAGAGCCGAGCCCCGGAGCTGAATCCGATGGAGCACATACGCCGAGCCGCAGTGTTCTGGCCGGGAGATCCGGGGTGCGCGTTGTCGCGCGGGGCAAAACGTGAAAGTCTCGACGGCCATGGGCAAGCCGGCGGCAAAGCAGAACGACAAGGTCGTCAGCGTGGACACGCACATCCTGATGGTGCCATCACCGGGAGGCCCGGTGCCGACGCCGACGCCGATGCCCTTCAACGGGATCCTCAGCAGCGAGCTCAGCCCCGACGTGATGATCGAGAACGTGCCTGCCGCGACGAAGGGCAGCGTCGCCGACAACACGCCGCCGCACATTCCCACGGCCGGACCGTTCCAGTCGCCGCCCTCCAACAAGGGGACGATCAGGGACGGGAGCTCCACCGTGATGATCAACAACAAGCCGGCAGCCCACCTCGGGGATCCGGCGGATACCTGCAACGATCCGGCGGATCAGCCCAACGGGAAGGTGATCGGCACTGCGGCGACGGTGATCGTGGGGGACTGATGCCCACGGCTCCCAGATTTTGGCCGAAAATCGGCCCGAGCAGCGGGATCCAGCAACCCGCGCCGTGACCACGCGGCCCGCGACGGGTCGGCACGCCCGCGCCTTCACAGCCAAGGCTCCACGTCGAGTAGCACCATCGACCGTCCGTCGGGCGCGAGGGCCAAGCACGCTTCACGGTCGCCGTGCAGGCGAGGTCCACGACTTCGCCGAGGGGGTCGAGCTCCGCCGCGCGCCCTGCAAACTGCGCATCTCGTCCGAACGGCGTCCGGAAAGGAGGGCTCCCCATGGAGAGACGCTATCATGATCGCCGACCACGAGCGGGCCCCGATCCGATGCTCCCGGCTCTCCCCCGCGTTCTCCTCACGCCGCCTCCGGACGCCCAACTTGCCTGGCGAGCTAGCACTACTGCGGCAAATTTTGCCGCGGTAGTGCTAGATGGCGCGTAGCGCCGTGGGGTCCGGGGCTCGCCCCGGGGAGACAAAAGCTAGCGCTACTGCGGCCGCGAAGCGGTGCGCGAAGCGCAGCAAACGAAGTTTGCCGCAGTAGTGCTAGGCACTCCAGCAAAGGGGCATCGGAGATGCCCGGTCGTCGGTGAGTAATGATTACGCCTCGCTTGTGGGGCGATCGATCACGTTGAGCTGACCGCCATCCATGGGTGGCCGAGGGGAGCAAGGTGGGCAGGGGCTCGAGGACGAGGACCGGCCCATCGGGCGAGAGGCGGACGCGGATACGAAGCACCACCGACACGTCGTCGATGTATTCTCTGCCGGTCGCCGACGGCGCGCTGCCGGCGGGACCTTCGACTATGGATCCTGAGACCGAGCTCCTCCCCGTGTTGAGCGGCGTTTCCCTCGCGCAGTACGCCGCCGTGCAGGCGGGGCTCGCCGAGGCGATCGACATCGCGATCGTGCTCGAACACGAGGGCGTCGATCCGGCCTCGTGGCTCGACGCCGACGACGCGTGGTCGGACAAGATCCTCGACGATCTGGAGCACGACGGTCCGCTTCAGCAGGCCTTCGACGACCACCTCGCCGAGGCGCGGACCCGGTACGGTCGACGCGTTCCTCCGCTGGACGAGCGCCTCGACGCGTGGCTCGACTTCGTGCGCCACTGGTCGGCTGCGGCCGAGCCGATCGCGTTTCTGGCCCAGCTCGGGCTTCGCGCATCGGACGTTCTCCGGCTCCATGGCACCTGGTCGACGCGCCTCGCGCTCGAACCCGCGCTGGCGCAAGAGGCGCAGGAGATCCTCCTGCGCGAGCCGGGCGAGATCGCTGTCCCCCGGCCCGGACCGCGCGATCTCGATCGTTCGCCCCGCGCTCCCGCTGCGCTGAAGCCGACCGTCGACGAAGTTCCTCGCGAGGACGGCGAGCCCGGGGTGTTCGTCGACTTCGCGGCGTGGCTCGCCGGGGAGATCCCGTCCCGTACCGCGGACGAGGTGGCCGCCGACGCGCCGAGCGCGGAGCCGCCTGCGCCCGATCTCGAGGTGACGGTGCTGCCCACGACGTCGCCGCTGCGCCGCGCGGCCCGTGTTGCCCCAGCAGCGGACGCCGTGCGCGCGGAGTCGCCGAAGCCGCCGGCGAGCCCGCTCGAGCCTCCGCCGCGCGTCGCGCCACCTTTGCCCACGGCCCACGCCGCGCACGCCGAGGCGGCGTCGATCACGGCGCCGATGCAGGCCGGGATCTTCAACAAATCCGTGCTCCCGTTCGCGCCCGGCGCGCCCTCGATCACCGAGATGGCCCCCCCGGCGCCCGAGGCGAAACGTCGGCGGCCGCCGGTCGATCTCGGAGCGACGGGCGTGCTGCCGAGCGGCCTGCTCGCGGCGGCGTTGCCGTTCATGCACGGCCCGCCGGCAGCGGCGCCTGCAGCCCCGGACAAGGTCGACGAGCCCCGACCTCCGCCGGCCGATCTCGGCGCGACCGCGATGGTGCAACAAAGCCCCTTCGCGCCGGCGATCCCGTTCACGGCGCCCGCGGCGACACCCGCGCCCGCGGTGCCGATGAAGGGTCCGGCGCCGACGAAAAGCGTCAGCGCGACCGGCGTCATGCCCGCCGGGCTCCTCGCCGCGGCGCTGCCGTTCATGCGAACCTCGCCGCCGACCGTCGAGAAAAAGGTCGGCGAAAAGAGCTCGCTCGCCAAGCGCATTCCCGGCGCCCAATCCCCGTTCGCCAACCCCGCTCCTCGAGCCCCCGTGGCCGTCCCGATCACGCCGTCCGCGCCGCCGCCAGCGAGCGCCGCTGTCGTGCTCACGCTCGCGCAGTACGCGTCGCTGTGCGCGGAGCTCGCCGCGTTTCCCACGGCCACCGAGCAGACCTTCGGGCGCTACGGCCTCGCGCCCGTGTCGAGCCGGATCGCGGTCGATCTGGCCTGGCGCGAGCGGCTCCGGCGGAGCCCCGACGATCACCGCGAGTGGCAGAAGCTCTTCCAGCACTACGAGGCCCATTTCAAGCGGGCAGGTCGCTAGCATGCCGGAGCGCATGCCCCGCGATCTCACGCTCGAAGAGTTCGCCTCCGTCTCCGCGGAGATCGCCGAGGGCGACGCGCCGCTCGACCGGATCCTCGCGCGTCACGAGCTCGGTCTCGATCTCGCGTCGTGGCGCGAGCTCTCCGATCGGTGGAGCCGGATCCTCGCCGCCGACGAGTCCGCCGCAGACGCGTACGCCGAGGCGTTCACGCGCGCTCAGGATGGCCTGAAGCCGGCGCCGCAAATGACCCCCGAAGAGTGGGCCGAGCTCGTCGTCGAGGTCGGGGCCGAGGGACGCGCCGCGCTCGTGCGCCGGGCGCTCGGCCCGGGGGATCACCTGCGCCTCGCGCGCCGCTGGGCCCGGGTGCTCGGAGGCGATCGGGCCCTCGCCGCGCGCTACGCGGAGGCCTTCTACCGCGCCACCGCGAAGCGCGCGATCACCTGACGCTCGATCACCTGAGCTTCGCTCAGTCGCCGGCTTCCACGCGGATCTCGCGCAACACCTCGGCTCCTCGGCCTTGCGGGAAATGGGCTCGGACGACCACCTCGAAGCGACGCTCCTCGGGCTCGATCAAGATCGTGTCGATGTGCGGGCGGACTTCGACCTGGCCCGATCCATCCGATCGCGCGCGGATGATCACCCCGAGATCGGGCACGCGGAACGAAAGAACACCGCGCGCCGACATGCCCACGACGGCGATCTCGTCACCCGCGACGAGGGGCTCGTCGAAGATCAACGAGGGGTGAGCCTGGTTGTTGGCGCGGACGTCGAAGTCGGTCGGCATGGCGGGCATCCGCGTCTCCTGCCAGGTCTCGTCGAACGTGCCGGCGTGCTCGAGCCGCGGGCTCCAGTGGCTGCGGATCGCCCCGAAGCCGACGGGCGGGTGGTGATCGCCCGCCGAGGTGTGGGGTCGCGCCGGGTGCTCGATCTGCGGCGCGGGCTTGCCCACGAGATCGCTCTTGCTCCGCGCGACGCCGACGCCGGCGCGGTTGCGGCTCTCGACGAGGATCCCGTCCGCGCTCACGCCGCCGTAGGCCTTTTCGTAGACGATCGCCTTGCGCTCGAACGGCGCGGCCTTGCCGATCGTGACGCCGAGGAGGCCCTGGTAGAACAGCCGCTCGCCGTGCACGCGGAGCGGGACGGTGACGTCGCGGACCTTCACCGCGACATCCATCACCGTCACCGGCTTCGAGGCCAGCGCGTCGCCGACGACGATCACGTCGGTCCCGTGCTTCTCGACGCAGATGTCGGTCGGCAGCCGGATGCTGCCCTCGGGGTTGTCCTCGTCGTGGAGCACGTCGTTGATGCGGATCGCCGTCGGCTGCTCGAGCGGAACGACGCGCCCGTCGTCGAGGATCGCGAACGATGCCTTGACGATCACCACCACCACGGGCCGCCCGGTGTGATCCGGCATCGGCACGTCGAGAGCGGGGAACCCGGTGGCGTTGTTGAAGCTCATCGCGCCCCCATTGTTCACGGGTCGCGTCGCCGTGTCATCCACGGCGGCGCCGTCTCGAGGCGGGCGACGCTCGCGGCCCACAGCGGGTGGCCCGCGCCGATCTCCGCGACGAGGAGCGCCTCGGCCGCGGCCCGATCGGCGCGCGCGCCCAGCTCGATCAGCCGGGCGGTCACCGCGAACGCGATCACCGACAGCGCGGCGATCGACGCCCGCGCGCGATCGAACGCGCCGTGATCGGTCCAGCTCAGATCCCAGATCAGATCCGCGAGCCAGTCGCCGATGATCCGCGTCGGCGGAGCGGGCGACGGCGATCGGGCCTCGGCCCGATCGAAGCCGTCGCTCCACGGACGCTCGCGCGGCGCGGGCTGCTCGCCGAGCGCGAGGAGCACCCCGTCGCCGAACCAGCCCAGCGCCCGGTGACCACGGCGCGGGTGGGCGCCGAACGCCACGAACGCCGCCGCGATCTCGCGCCACGAGCTCCCGCGCAACGCCGGGAGCCCCCGGCCGATCTCGAGCACGACCTCCGGAGGATCGCCGGCGACGAGGCACGCGATCAGCGCGGCCTCGAGCTCGACCCAGCTCGCGAAGGAGATCGTGGTCCTCGACGTGACGGGGATCCGGAGCGGAGCGCGGCGGTCGGCGGTGATTCGGCCGCCGACGCTCGCGAGCGAGCCCTCGGCCGCGGCCGGCGAGAGCAGCCGTCGTTCGCCCATCGTTCGGCACGGGCATCGGTGCGCCGTGACCACGCGCCCGCCGAGCGGCGTCGCGATCAACCCGAGCGGGAAATGGCGGCAAATCGAGGGTTTTTCGGCCGCGCCGTGCTCCGCGTGGATCGAGCAACGCGCGCCGTCGAGGAGGGTGCAGCGACCGTCGTCCGTGAAGCGGAGCTCGGGCCCCGCGCCTTCGGTCGGACTCACCACAGCGTCGGCGCCGAGCAGCTCGAGCCGTCGCACGTCGGCGCGAGCGAGGGGCCCGAGGCGATGGATGTCAGTGCAACAGATCCCGTCGACGAAGCACTCGAAGCGGGCATCGCTCCGGACGAGCAACGGGCGAACGCGGAGGCGAGCGGGTCCGGACATCGCGACGACGCCCGAGTGTACCGGATGCGCGGAGGGGTCGCGACGCTCGCGACGACGTGGCGCCCCCCGGCGGGCTTGTGGTCCTCCGGGCCGGCGTTTATGCTCGCGGTCCCGGGGAGTTGCCGATGGCGAGTATTTACATCGAGCTCGGATGCGCGGCGCTGCCGGACGGATTTCGCGTGGTCACCAGCCGCGGTGTCGAGGCGATCAACGCCCTCTCGCGCTGGGAGATTGGCATCGTCCTCGAGAGCGCTCCCGTCGACGCCGAGAGCGTGATCGGCGCGCCCGCCGCGCTCCGCCTCGTCGACGACGACGAGGGGACGCACCGCGATCTCGGCCTCGTCGTCTCGAACTTCGTGCACGAGGAAGAAGGGCGCGACGGCTCGCACTACACGGTGGAGCTCGCGCCGGCCGAGTGGCTGCTCACCCGTCGATCCGGCTACCGGATCTTCCTCGACAAGACCACGAAAGAGATCGTCGCCGAGCTGCTGACCGAGGCCGGGATCCCGAGCAGCGGCGTGGTGTGGAGGCTGTCGGGCGCCTACGAAAAGCGCCTCCACTGCGTGCAGTACCAGGAGACGGAGTGGGCGTTCATCGAGCGGCTCCTCGCCGACGAGGGCATCTCGTACTGGTGCGACTTCCTCGGCGAAGACCGGCCCACGCTCGTGCTCGCCGACGACAAGAGCGCCTACGAAGGCGTGAGCGGCGCGGTGGTGATCCCCTTCGACGGCACCCACGGCGCGGCCGGCGGTCGCCACCTGTTCGACCTCGCGATGACGGAGTCGATGGTCCCCACCGCGGTCGCGCTGCGCGACTACGACGTCCGAGCGCCGACGGTGTTCATCGAGGGGCAGGCCGGCGAGGGCCTGCTCGAGCACTTCGAATACCCGACCAGCGCGCTCACCTCGGCCGCGGCGAAGGCCCGGGCCAAGGTCCGGCTCGAGCAGCTCGGGCGCTTCAAGCTCACCGCCGAGGGCGCGAGCGATTGCATCCGGCTCCAGCCTGGCCGGGTCATCGAGCTCGACACCTGCGCCGACGAGTGGATGAACCGCCGCTACCTCATCACCTCGGTCGAGCAGCAGGTCTTCGAGGGCACGCAGAACGACGCCGCCGCCGGGCAGTACGCCAACCGGATCACGCTCGTCCCCCACGGGGAGATCGCCTTTCGCCCCGACTTGCCCCGCGCGGCTCCGCGGGTCACCGGCCTCGAGCCCGCGACCACGTCCGGCCCGGCCGGCGAGGAGATCCACGTCGACGATCTCGGCCGGGTCAAGCTGCGCTTTCCCTGGGATCGATCCGGGATCACCGACGACAAGGCCTCGTACTGGGTCCGCTGCCTGCAAATGGGCATGGGCGGGACAATGCTCCTCCCGCGCGTGGGCTGGGAGGTCCCGGTGGCGTACATCGACGGCGATCCCGATCGGCCCTTCGTCCTCGGGCGCACCTACAACGCCACCATGGTCGTGCCGTATGGCCTCCCCGGCGCGGCGGCGACGACCACGCTCCAGTCGGTCACGTCCCCGGGCGGCGGAGGCACCAACGAGATCAGGATGGGCGACGGCGCGGGAAAGCAGGAGATGTTCCTCCACGCCTCCAAGGATCAGACCATCACCGTGGGAGGGAGCGCGACCAGCAGCGTTTCGGCCAACGAGACGCACGACGTCGGCCTCTCGCTCATCGCCAACATCACCGCGTCTCAGTCGCTCAGCGTCGGCGCCGCGCAGTCGGTCAACGTGGGGACCGACTACGCCACGGGGATCAAGGGCTCTCGCACCGAGATGATCGGCGGCATGGAAGCCATCAAGGTCACCGCCAACCGCGTGGTCAACGTGGGCGGCGCCTACGCCGAGCTCATCGGCGGCTTTTATGGCATCCAGTGCAACCAGTCGAACACCGGCACCGCCGGCGTGTTCACCCAGCTCATCGGCGGCTCGCTCAACGTCGTCGGCGGCCTCGGCGTGGCCGAGACGGTGCTCGCGGCGCGCACCGAGCTGGTGGGCGGCTCGAAGAGCCTGGTGGCGCTCGGCGGCGCCTCCGACAACGTCACCGGCCTGAAGAGCATCACCGCCGGTCCCACCAGCGAAAAGGCCGGCGCCAACATCGTCACGAACACCAAGGCCGCCGGATCGATCAAGGTGGGTGCGAGCGCGAAGATCAAGGCCGGTGGGCCCATCGCGATCGAGGCCCCGACCATCACCATCGAGGCCGCGTCGCTGACGACGAACGAGTTCTCGCTGTCCGGCGGGGCCATCAAGATCAAGAAGGGCACGACCAAGGTCAAGGGGACCATCAAGCGAGTGGGGGGCGCCGACCTCGACAACGGCTGAGAGCCGCTCGGGGCGCGACGCGTGAAATAGAATGGCTCTTTCACAGACCTTTACCTTCGAGATCGAGGGCGCTTCCTTCCATGCCCGGGTGACCCGGGTGAAGGGCCGCGAGCGCATCCACGCGCCGTTCAGCTTCGAGGTCACCTGCGCGCCCGCGGCCGACGACGGGACCGCGCCCGAGGTCGATCTCCGGAGCCTCCTCGCGAAGAAGGCCAAGCTCTCGTGGCCCCTCCCCGACGGCGGCGAGCGCTCGATCGAGGGCTACGTCGACGCGGCCGCGGCCGAGCACACCGGCTTTCGATTCACCGTCGTCCCGAAGATCGCTCTCCTCGGCGACGCCGTCGATCACCAGATCTTCGTCGACAAGGACGCTGTCGCGATCGTGAAAGAGGTCCTGTCCGAGCACGGCATCTCGGTCGATCTCCGGGTGGTGCGCACGCCGACGAAGCGCCCGCAGTGCGTCCAGGTCTTCGAGAGCGATCTGGCCTTCATCTCCCGTCTTTGCGCCGAAGAGGGCATTACCTGGTACGTCCCTTCGGGCAAGATCGACGCGATCACGCTCACCGATCACGCGAGCGGCTACGACGATCTCGAGGGCAACCCGACCTTCACCGTCCGCGAGCGCGGCGGGCTGGTCGCGGGCGAGTCCGTCTTCGAGGCCAGGGTGAAGAGCACCGTCGTCCCGGACAAGGTCACTCTCCGCGACTACGACTTCGAGAAGCCGTTGCTCGATCAGACCGCCAGCGCCGACGCGGGCACGAGCGCGCGCGAGCGCTACGAATACCCGGGCGGCTACACCGATCCTGCGCTGGGCAAGACGCTGGCGCAGATCCGCCTCGACCAGCTCCGCGCGCGCCGCATCGTCCTCCACGGGAGCACCACCTCTCCGCGGCTCGCGCCGGGCTACGTGATCACCCTCGCTCACGGGAGCCGCGACCAGATCAGCGGTCGATGGATCATCCTCGACGTGGAGCACGAGGCCGTCGATCAGGGCGCCGGGGCCGCCGGGCAGCACCGCTATCTGGCGAGGTTCAGCGCTGTTCCCGCCGACGCTGGCTACCGGGAAGAGCGGCAGTCAGCGCCGGTCCTCGGCGGGATCCAGACTGCCACTGTCACCGGCGCGAGCGGCGCCGAGCTCAACACCGAGCAACACGGCCGCACCAAGATCCAGCTCCGGTGGGATCGCCGTCGGCCTCGCGACGACACCGCCTCCACGTTCGTTCGCGTGGTGCAGCCTCCGACCTCGGGTGGCTTCTTCTTGCCCCGCGTCGGGTGGGAAGCCCTGGTCTCGTTCGAGGGTGGCTCGGCCGATGTGCCGTACATCGTCGGGCGCCTCTACAACGGCCAGGCGCCGCCGCCCGGCGGGCTGCCGGGCAAGAAGATTGTCAGCGCGTTCGGCACGATGACCACGCCGGGCGGCGGCAGCGCCAACCTGATCGAGACCAACGACACCGCCGGCAGCGAGGGCATGCACCTCAACGCCTCGAAGGATTTCAACGAGCGCACCGAGAACGACAAGACCAGCAGCATCACGGCCAACGACTCCTGGACGGTCGGCGCCGCGCGCAAGCTGATCGTCGGGCAGGTGCTGAGCGTGAAGGTCGGCGCCGCCCAGTCGTACTCGGTCGGTGGCAGTCGGACCGTCAACGTGACCTCGAACAAGATGATCGCCGCCGGCTCCGAGACGGTGATGATCGGCGGCCTGCGCAGCTTCAACGTCGGCGGCGACTACAAGACCGCGTGCTCGACGATGACCCGCCTCGTGGGCGGCGCCAAGGCCGAGGTGGCGATCGAGAGCGTGGTCCGATCGGTGAAGGGCGCGCAGACGGTGCTGGTCGGCGGCTCGTGGAAGACCCTCGCCGGAGCGAGCGCGAACGTGGGTGTCTCGGGGGCGGCCACCGAGGTCGTGGCGGGCGCCAAGAGCATCAAGGCCTCCAAGTATTACCTCGCGGTCAAGGGGGCCTACAACGAGACGCTGGCCTCGCGCTCGGTCAAGGCCGGCGGGGACCGACAAGAGGGCTTCGGGGCGGCGGGGTCGTACAGCATCGGCGCGTCGGCCTCGCTGAAGGGCTCGGAGATCACCGTGACGGCGACCTCGAAGATCACCCTCAAGGCCGGAGGGGTGACGATCACGATCACGCCGGGCGAAATCACCATCGACGGTGAGTACAAGTCGAGCGTCGACAGCGACGATCAGGGCGATCAGGACTACGGCGACTAGAGGGCACCATGGCGAAGAAGGAAGCGACTCCGAGGAAGAAGAAGGCGCTCGCCGCCGAGGTCGCGCTCGCGCCGGGCCTCCACGCCGGCGTGATCGAGCTCCGGTCCGACGCCTCGTACCGGGTGCGCTTGCTCGACGGATCGGTGGTGTCGGCGACGCTCGACGACGAGGTCGACGTCGAGCTCGCCCGCGAGTGCCAGCGCCGCGGTCGCAAGGTGATCGTCGTCGCGAGCGAGCGAGGACCGCTGATCGTCGGCGCCCTCCAGACCTCGCGCCCCATCGCCCGCGAGGTCGATGGCAGCCTGCTCCTCAGCGCCAAGAAGATCCGGCTCAAGGCCGATCAAGCGCTGATCCTCGAGTCCGGCGACGCCGCGCTCCGGCTCGCCCCCGAGGGCCTGCTCAAGCTCGAGGGCGACAAGATGCTGGTGGATGTCGGCGGGCTCGTCCGCTTCCTGGCCGCGCGCGTGGAGTTCCCCTGACATGGCCGAAGTCGTCATTCACAAGAAGTACGCGGCGCACCAGAAGAGCAACCACGCGGCCCCTGGCCCTCCCGCCGTGAGCGGGATCCTCCCGGGGGTCAGCGCCGGAGCGCCTCCGTACACGCCCGCGCCTTTTCTCTACATCGCCAAGTCCTCGGCCGCGCACTCCGGCACCTGCACGGTCAAGACCAAGAAGCGGCGAACACGCTATCTCATCAAAGGCTCGGTGATGGACGTCGAGCACCCGGCCAACGATCCTTCGAAGCCCCTCCAGAACACGCCGCCGAACGGCTCGGATCTCGTGTCCAAGGTCGCCTGTGGACAGGCCAAGATCACCACCTGTGGCCAGTCCGGCGTGACGGTCGGCAGCTCTCTCGTCGCGGTCGTGGGCGCCGACGTGGTGCTCAATATCCCGACCGACACCAACACCGTGCACCAGTCCCAGAGCAAGCTCCTCGACGGCGTGGGCCTCATCGCTGCCTGGAACGACGGGAGCAAGAACCCCGCGAAGGTGAGGTACTCCGGTGATCCGGTGGCCCTCGCGACGGGCGAGGTCGCCGAGAACCTGGTCGATCTCGAGCTCCCGGGGATGATCATCCTCGCCTGGTCGCGGCACTACGCCTCGGGTCGAAACAAGGAGCGTGGCCCCTTTGGCAAGGGTGGGTGGAGGCACGGCTATCAAGAGTGGATCGACGACCGGGGAGGGAAGCTCGTCCTCCACCTCGGTGACGGCGCCCGCGTCGAGCTCCCCGCGCTCGCGCCGCGGGCCAAGGCCTTTCACCGCGGCCGCGGCCTCACCTTCACGCGCGCCGTCGACTCTTACGAGGTCACCTGCATTCACGACGGCCGCACCCGCGAGTTCGCGCCGGTGGTGCCCGGTGGCCCGCCGGTGCTCGAGCTCCTGAAAGATCGCTTTGGCAACCGGATCGAGCTCGCGTACGAGAAGGGCCAGCTCCGCTGCTTGACCGACACCGCCGGGCGCCAGCTCCGGATCTCCTGGGATCCGAAGGGCCTCATCGCGCGGGCCGAGGTCTGGGCGCGCGAGGAGGCGCAGCAGGCCGTCGACTACGGCTACAGCGACGACGGCGATCTGGCGACGGTCACCAACGCCCTCGCCCAGACCGATTTCTATACCTACGACGCGCGCCACCGCCTGATCGCCAAGAAGACGAGGAGCGGTGTCCGCTTTCAGTTCACCTACGACGACGAGCGCGGCGGACGCTGCGTGCAGAGCACCGGAGCCGATCGACTCCAGCGCATCAACCTCCAGTACGAGGAGGCGGGAGCTCGGGTCCTGGTCAGTGGCAACCCCGAGCCGCACGAATACACCTTCAGCGACAAAGGCGATCTCCTCCGCGAGGCCACCTTCGACGAGAGCTCGGCGCTCGACTACGAGTACGACGACGATCAGCTCCTCACCTCGATCAAGAACGCAGCCGGAGAGGGGACGACATACGAGCGCGACGCCCTCGGCCTGCTCGTCAAGTCGACGGACGCCGATGGAACCGGGGTGACCATCGACTACGCCGAGGGGGGCTTGCCCATCCGACGCGTCGACGGAGTCGCGGTGACGACGATCGAGTGGGACGCGCGCCCGGCCCCGATCGCCATCACTTACCCGTCCGGAGCGCGGGTGACGCAGGAGTTCGATCGCTTCGGTCGCCTGGTGCGGAAGCTCGGCCCCGATACGAGCCTGATCGCCCAGAATGTCTACGACGACGAGCACAACCTCCTCGCGGTCACCGACGGTCGCGGCGCGACGACGCGCTTCGAGGTCGACGCCATGGGCCGGACGCTCTCGGAGACCGACGCGCTCGGCCGCAAAGCCACCTGGGAGTACGACGCGATCGGGCGGCCGATCCGCCACGTGATGCGCGACGGCACGGTGGTGGAGCTCGAGCTCGACGCCGGGGACAACGTGGTTCGAAACAGCGACGGCGCCGGCCTCGTGACCGTGACCGAGCGGTGCGGCACGGGCAGCGTCGCGCGCCGGACCACGCCCGACGGGCAGACCTGGGAGATGAGCTACGACATCCTCGAGCGCCTCCGGGAGATCAAGAATCCCAAGGGGGAGATCTACGAATTCTCCTACGATCGCGCCGGCCGGGTGATCGAGGAGAAGACGTTCGATGGGCAGTCGATGCGCTACGTCTACTCGCGCCGCGATCTCCTCGCTCGGGTCGAGTTCGAGGACGAGACGTGGATGGAGTACGAGCACGACGAGGCCGGGCTCCACGTCAAGACGGTGACCCCGCATGGCACCACCACGTTCTCCCGCGACGATCAGGGGCGAATCGTCGCCGCCGTCGTCGAGGAGCACAACGGCTCGACCACGGTCGAGGTGGAGTGGGACGCGCGCGGACAGGTCGCCTCGCTGACCTCGAACGGGCGCAAGGTGGCCTATACCTGGGACGCGTACGAGCGCGTCGCCAGCCGCGAGCTCCCGAACGGCGAGACCACGCGCTACCACTGGGATCCGCGCGGCGCGCTCATCGGCGTCGACCACGCGGGCGAGAAGGTGTTGCTCCAGCGCGACGTCCTCGGGCGCGAGGTCCGGCGCCACGTCTACGCGTCCGGGCTCGATCTGCGCTTTGGCTACAACGCCGACGATCGGCTCACCGATCAATACGTGACCTTGCCCTCGCGCACGGCGCCCGCGCAGCCCGAGGTGGTGGTCCGGCGCAAGTGGGATTACGGCGCGCACGCGCGGCTCCGCGCCCTCCACGACACCCGCTGGGGCACGACCAGCTACGGGCACGACGTGCTCGGGCAGCTCACCGAGGCCCAGCGCGGGCGACGCGTCGAGCGCTTCGCCTACGATCCCACGGGATCCCTGGTCGCGGCGGGCGTCGATCCCGACGTCGAGCGGTGGACGGTGCGGATGGGCAACGTGCTCACGCGGACGCCGAACGCTCGCTACGAGTACGACGCGCGCCGCCGCCGCCGCCGGAAGATCGATCTCAACGACGGTTCGGAGACAGAGTATCTGTGGGACTGCCAGGGGCAGCTCCGCGAGGTGAAGCTCCCGTCGGGTGAGCGCGTCCTCTTCACCTACGACGCCTTCGGTCGGAGGGCGCGGAAGACGGTGATCGGGCCGCAAGACGCGGACTCGCTCGATCCGCCGCGCGTCCGCGTCGTCGACTACGTGTGGGATTTCGACGAGCTCGCGATGGAGATCGACAGCGAGCGGGGAGAGCGGGTGTTCGTCCACGAGCCCTCGACCTTCGTCCCGCTCCTCCAGCGCGTGGGCGGCGAGACGTTCGCCGTCGTGACCGACCGTCTCGGCGTCCCGCGCGAGCTCATCGACGGTCAGGGACGCGTGGCGTGGAGCGCCGCCTTTTCAGCCTGGGGCAAGCTCACCGACGTGGTGCTCGACGAGTCGCGCGAGGCCGCGGCGGCGACGCCGTTTCGCCTCCTCGGGCAGTACGCCGACGACGAGACGGGCCTCGCGTACACCCGCTATCGCTACTTCGATCCGGACACCGCGCGATGGCTCAGCCCCGATCCGCTCCGGCTCCACGGTCGCAGCCTGAACCTCTTCGCCTTCGACGGCAGCCCGACCGAGCGCGCCGATCGACTCGGCCTCTACACGCGCGCCGAATTCAAGGCGTTCCTCGAGAAATACGAGGACAAGCGCAAAGCAGCGATGGCCGCCGTCGACGCCAACCAGACGGGCTTCAGCGCGCGCACGGTGGCCGCGAACGACAAGGGCGACACCGCCTACAACGGCGGCGAGCGCGACAAGGCCCGCTCGCCCTATGGCACCAATCGCGGCAACGATCCCAACGTCCACGCCGAGGAGAAGCTCCTCACGCCCGGGGGTAACCAGGCCATGGGCGCCGACAAGCCGCATTGCCCCAACTGCACCAACGACATCATCGGCTCGAACAACGTGCCGGCGACCAGCATTCACCCGGACTGGAAGCCGAGGGACGCCCAGCTCCAAGGGCCAGTGGACACCAAGGATCCCAACGCCCAGGCCAACTGGTGACCGACCGGCAACGAAAGGACGAGAGAGCAGAGATGGCACGAGGAAGCGCGACGCACCTGGCGGAGCTCGGCGATCGGATGCTGGAGGCCCTGGCGAAGGCCCCCATCGACAAGGTCTGGGCCGTGGCGATCGGACAGGGCCCCTCCGGAGCTCGGGTGACCCTCGGGTTCAACGCGAGCCCGACCGCGCTCGTCGATCAGCGCTTCTCGTCGAAGAAGGCGCTGGTCAAAGCCCTCACGCTCCGCACGCCCGAGGTGCGCAGCGCGGCGCTCCCGCTCCTCGCCGGCGTCGATCAACCGGCGGCCGCGGGCTTCTTCGCCGAGCTGGTTCTCCAGGATCTCTCCGGCCACGCCGACGGCTCCGACGGCGCGGCGATGGCGCACGCGGTCGGCCAGGTCTGGGGCCTGCTCGTCGACACGCTCCCCTCGGAGAAGCTGGTCGAGCTCTGGAAAGCGGGCCGCATCCGCGCCGAGGGCCTACCGCCGCGAGCGTGGGAGCTGATCTCGCCCGACGCCGTCGCCGAGATGATCACCCAGAAGCGGATTGTCGTCGATCTCCTGCCAAAGGCGGTGTTCGAGCGACTCCCGGCCGACCTGCTCAACCAGCTCTGGCTCGATGGGCGCATCCCCGCCGATCGCCTGCCGGAGCACGCGCGAGCCCAGGTGACCCTCGAGCAGCTCGAGGCGGCGTACCGTCAGGGGGTGAAGGCGTCGGGGATCGTCACGCTCGTGGAGACGCATCCTCGGCTCCAGGCGCCGGCCGAGATCCTCGCCTTCCTCGAGCGCTTGATTGGCCTCGTCCCCGAGGTTGTTCGCGGGGAAGGGCGCGATCCGCGGCGTCTCCTGCGCTACGAGATCGAGGTGCTCGGTCGGCTGGTCGCGGCGCTGGTCAAGGCGAAGTATCGCGAGGCCGTCCCGGCGATGAAGCGACTCCTCGCCCTGGGCGATCCGCAGCTCTTCTCGCCGGTGCTCTCGGGGCTCGGGGCGATTGACGCGCTGGCCGCGCAACAGGCTGCAATCCAGCTTCTCCGCGAGGCGGCCTCAGGCACCCTCGAGCTCGACAAGCACGTTGCTCCGGCGGTGGTCCGCGCCGCGCTGGCCGGCGATCCCGCTCATGCGAGCGAGGCGCTCTCGCCGTTCTTCGCTCCTGCGGCGCTCGCCGCGGCCGGCGGGCGGACGATCGCGGCGGCGATCCTGGGGGTCCGCGCCCGCGCGTTTCGCCTCGATACCGCGCCGGAGCCGCTCTTCGCCGGCGACCCTCGCTGGCTCGATCTCGGCGTACGCCTCCTCGACGAGCCGGGGCTCGACGCCCGCGCCTTCCTGGCGAGCTTCGATCCCACCGAGGTCTCCGCGGCCTTGAAGCGGGCCGGCTGGAAGGCGCCGGTGCCGCGCGCCGGCGCGAGGCCTCCTGTCCCGGCCAAGCCGCGCTGGATCGAGCGCTACAAGAAGGGTGAGCACGAGGCCGTCTGGAGCGAGATCCGCGCCCTCGGGGCCTCGGCGCGCGACAAGGCCGCTCTCGGCGAGATCGAGAAGGTCACCGCCGAGATGATGGCGCGGGTCAAGAAGAACCTCGACCGGATCGTCGCGACCCTGCGCAAGCACGGGTATGCCTTCCAGGTGCCTTTGAAGGAGGCGCTCGCGCCGCCGGGGCCGAAGACGGCCAAGGCGATAGCGGATCTGGAGAAGAGCCTCGAAGGGCCTTTGCCGCTCGCGCTGCGCGCCTTTTACGAGGTCGTTGGCGCGGTGAACCTCACCGAGAACCCCGACGCGGTGTACCGGAGCGACGAGGCGCCGTTCATCCGCTTTGGCCGGCTCGATCCGCTCGTCGTCGTCGCGCCGAAGGCGGCGCTCGACGCGCTTTCAGCCGCGCGGAAGTCCCAGACCCGCTATCCGGCGGAGCTACGGCATCCGCTCACCGAGGTCTATCTCGGGGCCGATCGCCGCTTCAAGGCCGATCCCGGGACCACCGAAGACGACCACCCCACCCTGCTCGACGCGGCGGGCGAAGGCGCCGACGGCGTGGTCCACCAGGGGAGTCGGACTCTGTCCTTCGTCGACTACCTCCGTCAAGGCCTCGGCGCCGGCGGCTTCCTCGCCTTGTCCGAGCGCCCCGAGGCGGAGACGCAGCGCGAGCGCCGGCTGCTCACCGACGGCTCGCTGCCCTTCTGAACGCGGAGCACCCCATGGCCGACGCACTCCTGTCCTTCGCCGATCCGTCCGTTCAAATTGCGTGTCGGGAGATTGCCGGCCACGAGCGGCTCGGCGAGGCGAGCGAGTTTTCGATCGAAGGGTTCTCGTCCGAGCCTGTCGACCGCGCCGCCGTCGTGGGAAAGGCCTGCCGGCTCGACCTCACGAACCGCTACGGGACACGCGCCATCCCTGGCCTCGTGATCTCGTTCACCACGCTCGCCACCTCCGGCGCGCAGAGCGGGCGCCGGTACAACCTGCTCGTGCGCTCGGCGTTCGCGGCGCTCGATCTCACCCGGCGCTCGCGCATCTTCCAGCACCTGAGCGTGCCCGACATCATCAAGAAGGTGCTCACGCAGAGCGGGTATTCGCCGGGCGACGTCGTCGTCACGACCACCGAGGCCCACGCGCCGCGCGACTACGTGGTGCAGTATGCGGAGAGCGACTCCCGCTTCATCCGCCGGCTCTGCGAGGAGGAGGGCCTCTATTTCCGGTTCGACTTGCCGGAGAAGTCCGAGCGCTTCTTGCTCGAGGACACGTCGACGGGCGGCGCCTCGGCGCTCCCGGATCCGCTCCCGCTCATCGACCGCGGCGATCTCGAGCGCCCGGAGGCGACTGCCTCTCTCCCGCGCATGACGCTGCGCCGCCGCCCCGGCAAGGTGACGCTGCGCGATTACAATCAAGAGAAGCCCGCGGTGAAGCTCGAGGCCGTCGAGACCGGCGGGACTCCGCTGGAGCAAGAGGTCGAGGTCTACGAAGCGCCCGGTCGCTTCCCCACGCCGGACCTCGGCAAGATCCGCGCGACGCGCCGGCTCCAGAGCCTCCGCGTCGACGGCGAGATGGTCTCTTTCGAGACCACCGCCTTCACGCTGGCGCCGGGGCTCGTCGTCAAGCTCGAGTGCGCGCCGGATCTCCGCGCTACGGCGCGCCTCGACGGCGAGTATTTCGTCGTCGCCGCGCGCCACACCTGGTCCACGAAAGATCGCGAGTACCACCTCGATCTCGACGCCATCCCCCACAAGGTGCCGTTTCGCCTCGCGCACACGACCCCGCGCCCGCGCCTCCCCGGGATCCAACCGGTGTTCGTCACCGGCGCTCCCGGCGAGGAGATCCACGTCGACGCCCAGGGGCGGATCCGGGCGCGCTTCCTCTGGAACCGCGAGTCCACCAACGACGACAAGAGCAGCCTGCCAATCCGGGTCATGCAGCCGAACACGCCGGGATCCATGCTGTTGCCCCGCGTCGGATGGGAGGTGCTCGCCGCGTTCGAGGACGGTGATCCCGATCGCCCGTACATCCTCGGGCGAACCTACAACGCCAAGCAAGTCCCGCCCTTCAGCCTCCCCGCGAACAAGACCGTGACCGCGATCGGCACGTCGAGCTCGCCCGGTGGATCTCGCCAGAACCAGATCCGCTTCGACGACGCCGCGGGGCGCCAGAACATGTCGTTCGCGGCGGGCTTCGGGAAGTCCACGTCGGTCGCCAACGACATGCTCACCCAGACGGTGAAGAACGAGGCGCTGACGATCAAGGCCTCTCAGTCTCGCACGGTAGCGGCGACCGAGGACGTCGCGGTGACCCAGGCGTACATCGTCTCGGCGGCCTCGCAATCCGCGACGGTGGGCGGGATGCAGAAGATCTTCGTGAAGGGCGACATGACCATCGGCGTCGGGAGCGAGACCGTGCTCGTCGGCGGCGCCGTCCTCGAGAAGGTGGGCAATCCCGTCGCCGGCGCCAAGAACCTCGCCAAGGCTGCTGCGCTGGCCGGCGCCGGCGCGCTCGGCGCCGTCGGAGGCGCGGTGGTCAAGGGGGTCGCGCTCGCCGAGGCCGGCTATGCCGGCTATCAGAAAGGGGGGCTGTCCGGCATGGCCAAAGGGGTCGCCGGAGCCGGGGTCCAGATGGCTGTAGGCCAGGCCCTCGGCGGCGTTCCCGGCGCGAGCGATCTCCTTGGCGCGATCCAGGAGGCCGCGCCGCCTCCCTGGGCCGAGAAGCCGGCTGCCGGCGGGCCACAAGCCGCAGGCGGCGGAGCCGCGGGGGCCAGCGATGCGGCCGGTCCCGCGGGGCCTGGCCCGGGGTATCGCAACACCAGCGTTCACGGCGCGTACACCGAGCTCGTCGGCGGCGCCGTGGGGATGGTGACGCCGGGCTCCTGCAGCTGGTCGACGATCGGCGCTTCAACGCTGCTCGTCGGAGGGAGCCACTCGGTCAAGGCCGGACAATCGGGCTCGCGGACGCTGGGCATCGCCTCGGACACCCTCGGCAGCTTCAAGATCACCACGTCGGGCGCCATCACCCGGGATATCAAGGGCCCGATCAATACCACCATCGCGGGCAGCCTCAACAGCAGCGCCGCCGGCTCGCACTCGATCAAGGCCGGCGCCGCGCTGTCGATCAAGGTCGCTGGCCCGCTGAAGATGACCGGCGCCAAGGTCACCTTCATCGTCGGCGGCGCCAAGCTCGCCACGTCGTCGAGCGGGCTGCTCATCGAGGCGGGCAACATCAAGGTCACGGGCTTCACCAAGCAGGCCAAGCCGACAGGGCACTCATGACCCTCGCTGTCGGCGGTATGGGCCTGGTCTCGCCGTTCGGCCTCTCGCCGCGCGAGCACGTCTTCTTCCACAGAGCCCATGTCCCCGGGCCTTTTCCGTCGCCGTTCGTCGGCGCCGACGAGGCCCCGGTGCGCGTGTTCTTCTGCCCGTGGCTCGACGCGGCGCTCCCCGTCGCGGAGCGAATGGCGGCGCTCGCGAGCACCGCGCTCGACACGGCGCTTCTGGCCTTCACCGCGACGGCGGCGCCGCCACCTGCGCTGTGGCTCTGCCTCGCGCGGGCCCGTCCCGGCCTCGATGCGCGCACGCACGAGGAGATCACCGAGGCCCTGCGCCGGCGCTACGCGCCGCCGTCGACGAAGGCGTTCTGGGCCGAGGCAGGGGTCTTTGCGGCGCTCAAGGAGGCCGAGCACGAGCTCTCTCGCAACGACGGCGGGGCGATTGTCCTCGTCGCCGTGGACAGCCACGTCTCCATTCCTTACCTCACCCACCTGGCCGAGAACCCTCCGACGCGGTGGGAGAGCATCAAGCCGCGCCCTTCGGAGGCTGCCGCCGCTCTGCTTCTCCTGAGCCCCAAGAGGGCGCAACAGCTTCGCCTCCCTGTTCTCGCAAGGATCCACAAGAGCGCATTGGCCATGGGCACTTCCAACGACGACAACGACGCACCCGCCGACGCCGTGGCGATGAGCGCCGCGCTCCGCGAGCTCGGCAGCGGCCATGTCTCCCACGCGTTCGGGCAAGCTTATTTCGACGATCTGCGGCGGGAAGAGTGGGATCGCGCGGTCGCCCGCCAGTCGACGCGCTTCTGGGAGTGCCAGCACGAGAGCGTCGAGAGCGCCATCGGCGCGGTCGGCGCCGCCTCGGGTGCGGCCAACCTCGTGTACGGTGCCGCGATGCTGCGTCTCGGCGCCGCCGAGCCCGCCTCGCGCGATCCTTTTCTGGCGTGGACCATCTCCCGCGACGGCACTCGCGGGGTCGCCAGCGCGAGCGTCGAACCGGCATGACCTCACTCTGGCTCGATCAGCTCAAGGCAGATATTGTGAAAGCGCTGGCGGCCGCCCTTCGACTCCACGACAGCCCACGCCGCGGGTTGCTCGTTCGAGCCTTGCACGGCTGCGCAGACGCCGCGGAGCGACCGTCGCCCGACCCTGCATCGCTCGCGGAGATGCTCCGGGGGGCGATGCCGCCGGCCATGGTGCTCGCCACCGATGATCCCGAGGCGGTGGAGATCGCAGCGGCGCTGGGCGCTGCATTCAACAACGTCCTGGCCCCTCTGCGGCCGAGGCGCCTCGAATCCGCGGCACTGCCGTTCCTCAAGGACTCTCTGACGAGCGTCACGCGCAACGCGCCGCGCGCGGTGAGTATCGCTCGTGACCCATTCACGCCTCCTGCCGAGCCGGAAGAAGAGGCCCTTGGCGATCTGGACTTCGAGGAGATTCTCGACGGCGGTGAGCCGGAGAGCCCGGAGGATATCAGCGCCCCGCAGCAGGACGCTCCCCGCGCCGAACGGCCTCCCCACGGAGACTGGCGTCTGCTCGAAGGCACAGCGGCCGACCCTCCGCCGGTGAGCCTGCTCGAAGACCGCAAGACGTGTGACGTGGCTGGGTTCCACGCTGCGACGATTGACCAGTGTCTCGAGACGATCGGAGCGCTCGCGCGCGACCGCTTCCACGATCCGTTCTCCAGCCGGCCAGTCGCCGAGCAGCGGATCCTCGCGGCGACGGACGCCATCCTGGCGGTAGGAGGCAGCTGTGTCGCGACCATCGTCGCCTGGTGGGCGCGCGCGATCGAGTCGCCGAGCCCGTGGTGCTCCTGGGCAGCACCTTTTGCGCTCGGTTGTATCGAGGGCGCCGACGCGCTCCTCGCAGTCAGATACGGCCTCGAGCGGCTCGCGCCGGGAGCCACCGCGCACGCCGAGCAAGCAGCAGAGGCGCTCGCGATCACGCCCCACGCCGAACGGCTGACGCTGGGGATCGATCTCGTGGGTTCGCCTCACCCGGTCGCTCGAGCTGTCGGGGTCGACATCCTCGCTCGGGCCGGGCGTCTCACCGTGGATCAGCTGCGGCAGCATATCTTCGACGCCAACCTTCCCGTGACGATCGCCGCGCTCCGCGCCATCGGGCGGCTGCCCTCCGCCGACGGCGCGCGTCTCATGCCCCTTCTGGAGCGCTGGATGTATTTCCCCGATCCCACTGTCGCGTGGCTCGCCGCGAGGGCCTTGATTCGCTGGGGAGACACCCGACCCTACGACGATCTACGGAACGGAGGACGGCTCGCCTCGATCCTGGGAGGCCGCGCGGTCGAGCTCTTTGTGCTTGCGGGCTCAACCCTGGATCTCGTACCGCTTCAGGCCCTCGTGGCACGCGCCGCGAGGACGCCCGCGATCCTTGCCGCTCTCGGCCGCTTCGGTCATCCCGGCGTCGCGCCTTTCCTCCTGCACCATCTCGCAGACGAGGATCTCGGCGAACATGCGGCCGACGCGCTCATCCGCCTTTTTGGCCCCTGCGTCGACCCGGATACAATCCTGAGTGCGGTGGCCTGGAGATCTGCAATCGTCGCGCTCGAGCTCGATCCGGGCGCTCGCTGTCGGAGAGGCATGGTCTGGACGCCTGCCGGGGTGGTGGCGGACTGTTCCTCGGGAGAGCTGTCGAGAGCGCAGATCGAGCCGCGGCTTGACGAGCTCGCCGCTCGTGCTCGCATCGTGGTGCCGGTCGATCTCGGGTTCTGGACGCCCGAGACGCGACCGATGTTCGCGGCGCTGTCGGCGGCGGCGAGTGCATGCGACGGGGCGTGGCCGGCTTCGGGCTGGTCGTGATCGTCGCTGCGCGCGCAGGGTGACAAGAGACGGCTGGTGGTGCGCCCGCTGGCGGAGCGCGAAGGCCTGGACGTGCAACGGCTGGAGCGGTGGCGACGCCGACTCGCGGAGGTCGCGGTGCCTGCGTTCGAGGAGGTCACTCCTGCCGAGGCGGCGGCTCCCCGCGATGTCGGCGATCACGAGGTCTCCGTGCAGCGCGAGCGGTTCGAGATCGTGCTGCGCGAAGGGCGCGTCCTGCGAGTGCCCGACTCGTTCGACGCAAGCTCGCTCCGTCGACTTCTCGAGATCCTCGATCCGGTGCGCTCGTGTTGAGCCTTCCGCCGAGCGTTCGGATCTTCGTCGCTACGCAGCCGATCGACGGGAGGAAAGGAGTCGACAGCCTCGCTGCGATCGTCAGGAGCGCTCTGCGGCTGGACCCGCTCAGCGGCCACCTCTCCGTCTTCTTCTCGAAGCGATGTGACCGCGTGCGTGTCGTGTACTGGGACCGAAACGGCTTCGCGATGTGGACCAAGCGCCTCGAGCGTGGACGGTTCCACCCGACGTTCTCCGCGGATGGGCGGCTATCCGCGAGCGCGATCGAGGCGGCCGAGCTCGCGCTGATCTTCGAAGGGATCGATCTCGCCGGCGCCCGCGCTGGGAGCTGACCAGAGCAGCTTGAAGACGCGCTGGCGTGAGCGCGTCGTTTTCGATAACGTCCCTTGAATATCTCTCCTCGATATCACATCTCCTGGGGTGAAGGTCGTCGCCGACGCCGCCCACGATCACCTCCCCCTCCGTGCCGGACCTGGCCGAGGTCCGCGCGTGGCTCGAGAAGATGATCAGGGCGCTCAGGTTCGTCGAGCTCGTCGCGGCGATACTGGCCCTCATCGTCCGCATGCGCGACCTCAACCTCGACCTGGCGAAGCAGATCGCGCACATGCGGCGGGCGCGTCCGCGGTCCGAGACGCGGCGACGACTCGAGGCTCAGCAAAGCCTGCCTTTCGCGATCGGGGAGGCGCGCCCTGCCACTCCCGACAAGCCCAAGAAGAGCCGGAAAGGCAGGCACCCGGGGCGCGCGGCCTCGCCCGCGCATCTGCAGCGCGTGGAGGTGATCAACGCGGTGCCGCCGGAGGAGCGGATATGCCCGCTGTGCGGACGCATGATGACGACGGTAGGACATGCGGTGCGCGGCAGCCCTCCCCAGACCTCACTTCGCGCGCGCTTCGGGAGGCGGAGGCGCTGCGGGCGTGGCGGCGCTGGGCCTCGTCGCCAGGTCGAACGCGAGCTTGACCTCGGGGTTCTTGGAGTCGACCTTGCAGCCTCCGCCCTTCGTGGAGCGGTGCTCCCCGCATTGGAGCCCCTGGAAGTAGACTTTGTCGGGGCCATCGAGGGCGAGCACGCACGAGACGTAGCCGTCACCGTCGGTGTCGAACATCGTGCACGCCGCGCCGCGGACCGGGAGATGGAGCTTGTCGCCCCACGCGTGAGCGGCGTCCTCGGGCCGAACGTCATTGCGTGGAGCCTGGAAGATCGACCAGAGGATGAGCCCGCCGACGGCGAGCGCGAGGACCGCTGCGCCCACAGCGACGCGGCGGCCGATGCCCGAAGGGGAAGACGCGGCGCTGCCAGCTTCGTTCGTCATTGCGTGGCTCGTTGTTCGTTGGGAAGTGTTGGGTGCAGACACCGGTTTGCACCAGTGTCGGCGGGTGAATTCTGCTGATTCGCCGCTGAATGGATAGATAAAGGCTTTCTTCGTGATGGATAATGTGGTTGTTCAGGACACGCCACCCACCACGAGAAAGCCCGATGACCACTATCTCGGAGGCTCGCACGGAAGTCCAGCGCGAAATGCAGGCGCTGGTTGCCCTCGTTGATCAGCCGTCGCCGCTGACGGCGACCGAGGCGGAGATCGCCCTCTGGTCTGGCGTGCTCCGCCTGGGGGTGTCGCTGATGACGCTCTTCTTCGCGCACCAGGCCGCGAGGTGGCCAAGGGGACATCGGTACCTGGTTGACGGCGTACCTCACGAGGTCGAGGGCGCGGATCTCGTCGAGATTGGCACCAAGTTCGGGAAGGCCGGTGTGCTTCAGCCGATCGGGCGCAGAGTCGGCCGCCCCCGGGCTCGTCGAGACTCGCCAATGGCGCGTGCACTCGGGCTGCCCGGCGGATTCACGCTGCCACTCGTAGCGCTGGTCGCGAAGTTCTGCGCGTTGATGGCCTTCGCGCCGACGCGACAGATCCTGCGTGATCTCCTGGGCTGGGCGCCCGCGCCACGCTCGGTCCTTCGCATGGTCGACACCGTTGGAGCGGAAGTACGAGGCTTTCTGGACCAGGCGGTCGTGCCGGAGGGCGATACCGACGTGTTGCTCATCACCGTGGATGGGAAGGGCGCACCCGCGATCTCCAGCGCGGAGCACAAGAAGCGCCGACAGCCCCACCGCAAAGGCACGGGCGGGCTTCGTCAAAGGAAGAGTGGCGCGCCCAAGAAGCGTCGTGGTCCGGGGAAGAAGTCGAAGAACGCGAAGATGGCGGCCGTCGGCGTCATCTGCACGCTGAAGGTCGACGCGAAGGGGCATATGCGCCCGGTCAACAAGCGGATGTATGCAACGTTCACGACCTACCGCGCGCTCTTCGAGTGGCTCAAGAAAGAGGCGGCTCGGCGCGGGTACGGCACGTCCAAATTCAAGAAGGTTCAATTCGTGGCCGACGGCGCGGACACGCTGTGGTCGCTTCAACAAGAGTTCTTCCCGGACGCCGAGGTGTGCCTCGACTGGATCCACGCCGTGGAGAAGCTGTGGGGCTGCGGCAAGGCCATCAATCGCGGCTCGCGCACGAAGCGAGCGCCTCTCGAGGCGTGGGTCTATGCGCAGAAAAAGCTGCTTCGACATGGCAAGTTGAACGAGGTGCTCGCGACGCTCCAGACTGCGCTCGATGGCACGGCCGTCCGAAGAACCGAGCGCGCATGCGCTACCAGAGGCTTCGCCAACAAGGTCTCGTCATCGGCAGTGGCCTCATCGAGGGCACGGTGCGCCATCTCGTCGGGATGCGTCTCGACGGTCCAGGAATGCGATGGGGCAAGGCCAGAGCGGAGGCGGTCCTTCACCTTCGGTGTGTCCTGCTCAACGGTCTATGGGCGGACTTCGAGTCGGACCTCGCGCGCCGCGATCGGCGATCCCCTGCGCCTCGTCGCGAGGCCGGTGCCGACGGTGACGCGCGACGCGAAGAAGCAGGTGAAGATGGCGGCCTGATTCCTGTGCTGTCCGTCAGGCAACCGCCTGAACCTCGGTAGCAAAATGGGATCTGCACCCAAGATACTTCGCCACGGAGTCGGCGCAGCTCATGCCGAGCTCGACTCATACAATCCGCTCATCCGCTTGCTCCCTTCGGGTGAGGCTGCTCGCCTCCACGAAGATGCGCCTCACGTCCGGGAAGCGCTCTCGCAGCGAACGCTCGATGTTTCCAACGGAGGTCACCACCTGGGCCGTGCTGAGCTCGGCGCGGAAGCGGACGTCCATCAAGACGAGCACCTGCTTCGGACCCGTCTGGAGCGTGAGAAGATTGATGACCTCCTCCACGTCGGCCTGAGCCGCGGTAATCGCGCGCATCTCCTTGTCAGCCCGCGGATCGACACCCTCCCCGATGAGAAGGCCTTTGCTCTCGCGGATGAGGAACCAGGCGACGACGAGCAGCACGATCCCGATGAGGAGCGACGCGACCCCGTCGGGATAGGAGCTTTTCAGGGCGTGGCTCAGCGCGATCCCGGCGGCCGCGATCCCCACGCCGACCAGGGCCGCGCCGTTCTCGAAGAGCACGGTGAAGGTCGTCAGGTCCTTGGAGGCTCGGAATGCCGCCCAGAGGCCCAGGTCGAGCTCGCGCTTGACGGCGCGGTGCTCCCGGTACGCACTCACCGTGGCCCAGGTCTCGAATCCCGCCGCCGCCGCCAGAACGACATAGTTCCACGTCGACACCTCGAGCGGCTTTGGCGAAGCGAGATGTCGGACACCCTCGTAGAACGAGAGCGCGCCGCCGCCCGCGAACATCGAGACGGCGACCAGCAGCGTCCAGAAGTAGATCTCTCTCCCGTAGCCGAACGGATGCTCCGGATCGGGTGCTCGCTTGCTTCGGCGCTCCCCCACGAGGAGGAAGACCGAATTGAACGCGTCGACCGTGGAGTGGATTGCCTCCGAGGTCATCGCCGAGCTCCCGGAGAAGATGGCCGCGACGATTTTCACCGCCGCGATCCCGGCGTCCGAGACGATCGAGACGATGACCGATCTTCTCGACTTCGATGGGGTTGTCGGGTCCTTCACGATCGCGTGGCGTGTCGGACGATCGAGGGTGCCCGTGGAGGGCCGACGAGCCGATGGATCGCGATGGGCGCAGCACCCGAGGAGACGGAGCGCCTGCTCGGGCAGCGCGATGGTGCGAGGCTCATGCTC
This sequence comes from Byssovorax sp., assembly GCA_040006075.1. Classification (GTDB taxonomy): domain Bacteria; phylum Myxococcota_A; class Polyangia; order Polyangiales; family Polyangiaceae; genus JANYGI01. Next base: position 41,520 of record JBDTXR010000018.1, read on the forward strand.
GTTCGAGCGCACTTGGCGTGCCAGGATGCTTGACGACCAGGACGGCGCGGCGATGCGGGAAAGCGAGGTTGCGGGTATCCGCCGTTCGCGGAGAACCGCGCCATTGCGACCCAGTGTGTCCACTTTGCATACGTTAGTTCCGTGTCGCCCTTCCCGCGCGAGCCACCGGGAATGCATTACGGCCCGCACGATGAGCGTGCGTCGTTGAGCGCGAGTGAGCGCTGCCCCGCCTCCGCGCGCCGCGCACAGCTCTTGCTAGTCACCCCGATGAACGACATCCTGTCCAACCTGGCCGGCGTCGCTCTTTGGGCTTCCTGTCATGGCCTCGCGGCGGCGTTTTCGCCTCGGTCTAGCCAAAACGCCTCCCCGGTGCGCGAAGGGTGCAAGCCCAAGATTTCTGAATTCTGTGAGCCGGAATATTGTGAGCCTTGAGCCTCCGC
>JBDTXR010000019.1:0-41739 GCA_040006075.1 Byssovorax sp.
GCCGAGTGGGCGACAAAAAGGCCGATGATGGGCGTCAGCGTGAGAGTTACACCCTTTACAATCTTGCTCATGTCCAAAAATAGGAGGTAAGTCTGACGGTGCCAAGCGGGTTGGCGATCAACCACAAGCGGCCACGCGAGATGGTGACGGCCGCGCAGTTTAGGAGATCAGCGAATGGAAGCGATGGCGTTGGAATCACTCGTGGCAAGTGTTTGGCGCTTGGACGGCTTCCTCGCCGTCGCCCGACATCCTCTTCGAGTCGATCGAGGTTACTCGGATGTTGATGTGGTGGGGGTTCGTGGCGACGGTACGATTCGGGTGGGTGAGTGCAAAGCCCGGGGTCCGGCGCTTGAAGTGAATGTTGACGCCGACGGCCACGGATGGTCGTCGTGGTGGGACGCCGGTCTCGCGAATCTCCAGCGGCTCTGGGAGCAGCGCCCCGCCTGGCTTCCGCCGCCAGATCAGATCATCAATTTTGAGTTTCATCTTGTTGGAAATGTCTGGTTCCCCGACGACGGCGCACGTCAGAGCGCGGAAGCGCGTCTTCTTTCGGCAGTCAAAGCCCACCTTCCTCGTGGTTTGAAGAGCAAGGCCGCCGCGGTCGTGACGCCGAGCGTGGAGCTCGTTCTCGAAGCAATGCGCCGCGTCCGCTCCGATGTGGTCGAGGACGGCTGGGGAAAGCGGTACGGCGACCCCCTGCTCGATGCTCTTCGCGAGATGATTAGGTATGCTCATGCGCGGCCGGCGGGGGGCAGACATGTACGCGACACGATCCGAGACGAATTCAAACGCGAGTTCGTGCTAGCCATCTTCGGCGAGGGGTAGAACCTGTGCGGCCCAACAAGCGGCTGCTGGCCGACCGTGCCGTGCGCTTCGCGCCCGTCCCGGCGGCAGAGCCGCAGGGCGTTGGGCGGTCAGACTTCATGCCGAGACTGGCCGCTCGCTGCTGGAACATCTGCCAGAGCGTCACCCGCTGGAGACGACGCGGTGGGTCGGCGGTCATCATCGACATGCGTCGATCGGTCGAGCGGGTCGGTCCCCGACAACTCGCAACAGGTAGATCCCCACGATTTCGATTGAAATGCGCGTGGATTCTCGGCTCGCTCGGTGTAGGATCGGGGGAACGGCGGAGCAGGAGCAGGCATCATGCGTTCATTGAAATCTGTAGCGACGGATCTTGCTGCGGCACACCGCAAGGCAGATACAGCGACGAGCACGATCAAGTTTTTCCCCGGAGCAAAACCGGACGAGGTGTGCCTTCTCGAGGTTTCCTCGACCGCACCGACTACCGGCGAGGTCATGCCGTTCAGATTTGGGGCCGCCGTCGCAAATGGGGTGGATTACCCGTCTGTCGTGATTCTCGTAAGCCCCAGCGAATGGCAAGATATACAAAAGGGCCAATTGCCTCTTCCGGGAGGGTGGGATCTTGCTGCCGCCGAGGATCTCTGATGGCTACCACCGCCCGTGACTGGTCGGACCCGTTCCTGGAGCAAGCTCGCGAGGATCTAAAGGCAGCTTGGGTCATTCCCCCCGACGTAAGCCCTTCCACGCTGTGCATGCTTCTTCAGATGGTGTTCGAGAAGCTCGCGAAGGCTGCTTATGCACGGAGCGGGTATGCTGTGCCGCATACGCATCAAGCCGCAACACATCTATTCGCGGTACTTCTGCGCCACCCCGCGGGAACTGCCATTCTTCAAGCAGCCCCCAATGTCCGTCAGTTCGTGATGGAACTCGAGGCTGCACAGCCGACTGTCGCCGGTCGACAGCCTCAGCCATGTCCTCAACTGGAGTACCCCTGGGAGGATCCGGTTCGCAGTACGGTCAACTACCCCGCACGAGATTTGCCGCTCGCGCGTCGAGTTCAGAGCCCATATGACCGCATCGCGGTCGACTGTTTGAAGTTTGCGAGTGCGGTTGAAAAGCAACTCACGACAATCGTTCCGTGATCATACGATCGACCTCCAACCGGAGCAGCCAACCAGATCTGTCCCCAAGCCGCCGAACAAGCAGATGGATACCGACGCGCGCTTCGCGCACGCGGCTCATCGGCAGAGCGTACGCCGGCCTCTTCCGCCGTCACACCGAATGAAGTGACAGGGCACCAACAGGCAGAACACCACCCCTCGCCTAGCTCTTGAATCTCCCCTCCGACCCGCGAGAATAGACCGTCCGGATACCGCGGCCCTGCGACGGCTCTTCATCCGTCTTTCTCTCCCCCACGACAACCTCGCGCGCCAGGCGCACCGATGATCACCCGGGCCCACCTGGCGTTCGCCGCCCTCCACCCTGGCGCCGCCACCCCTCCCGCAGCCCATTCCTCGCTATTCCGAGGCCCTGATTCACGGCACCAGATGTGCTCATGGCCGCCAGCGCGCCGGATCCTCCCGAGGCGAGAGCCGATCTCCCCTCCGGCGGCTCCACGCCCTCGCCATGCACAACCCCTTCGATCAACTCGCCAAGAAGGTGGGCAAGCAAGCCCTCGACGCCTCCGGCGTCACCGTCGTTCAACACGAGATCTCCCGCGACGCCCAGCACGCCGATCTCCTCCACGATCCCAATCCCGCGCGAAACGCCGAGCGAGCCCGGCTGGGCCTCCTGGGCCGCCTCGCGGCCGTGCTCTGTCTCCTCGAAGTCTTCGGCCACGCACCGGACGGCGCCGAGCTCCGAGCCTGCCTGAGCAAGCACTTCGCCCACTGGGCCGAGCGCGAGCGAACGCGAGCCGCGCTGAACAGGAAGCGCGCGGCAAAGCCGCTCTCCCCGACGCCGCTCATCGAGCCGTTCCTCTGGATCCTCGCCGCTGCGGCCTCCACGCCGATGCTGCGCGACCTCGAGGTCAAGCCCGCGCCGGGCTGGCCGCCGGGGGTCTACCTCTTCGGCGGCGACGTCCTCCGCGTGGGAATCATCGTGGCGAGCGAGCTCCCGCGCGACCGCTCCACCCTGCTCCTCCGCATCATGGCGGCCGGGCCGAGGCTTCGCGAGGCGGTCGCGGATCTCGCGGCGCTTCCCGCGAACGCGCACGAGCGTACCGTCGCGGAGCAGATCCTGATAAGCTTGCAGGGCGTGCTCGACAAAAAGTCGAGCCGGACCCCGGAAGAAGAGGAGTTCATCGTGAGCGTACTGACCACCTGGACCGAAGCGAAGGAGGAGGGCCGCAGCGAGGGGCGCACAGAAGGGCGCAGCGAGAGGGGCGCTGGAGACGTGCTCACCGTGCTCCGCGTCCGGGGCATTGCCGTGCCCGACGCCGCGCGCGAGCGCATCTCCACCGAGCGCGATCCGGAGCGGCTCGAGCGCTGGCTCGAGAGGGCCATTGTCGCCGCGTCGGTCGCCGAGGTGCTCGACGATCCCAGTTGAGGCGCGCGCGCCGTCCCCCTGCAACGATCCTTTTAAAGGGCACCTCGCTCGATCACCCGTCGAGCCAATGCACCGAGGGGCGCCCGCGTCGCTCCTCCTCCGCTGTACTGTTCCCCGCCGAGGCATGCTAGGCTCAGCGCCACCATGTCGCACCAGGAAATCGAGCTGCTGGCCAGCATTCTCCGGCTCCCTTTGCCTGTCCGCGCAGAGCTCGCTCACGAGCTCCTGGCCAGCCTGGACACCGCGGCGGACGCCGACGTCGAGGACCACTGGCAGGCCGAGGTCGCGCGTCGCGCCGACGATGTCCTTTCGGGCCGCGCGGAGCTGGAGGACGCGGACCTCGTCCACGAGCAGCTCACCGCCCGACTCCGCGCCGCCGCGCGGTGAAGGCGCGCTACCACCGCGACGCGCGCGAAGAGCTCAGCGCCGCGGCGGACTGGTACGAAGCGCGCCGGCCAGGTCTCGGGCTCGACTTCGTCGCCGAGGTCACCCGAGCGGTGGCGTCGATCCGCGAGAACCCGGAGACGTGGCCTCGCTGGGAAGGAGTCCTCATGCGGGTGCCCGTCCGAAAATTCGTTCTGCGACAATTCCCCTTTTCGATTCCGTACCTGGTTCACGAGGATACCATTGTCGTGCTGGCGGTCGCGCACGGACGGCGCAGACCTGGATACTGGCGTGCGAGGCTGGACAGCGCGAACGTGCCTTGACGGTCGCGGTCGACGGTGATTCTCGGCTCCATCTCGACGCCGCGCACGCCGCGGTGTACTTTCAGATCGTCTACGATGGGTTGCGAGAGCCGCTGCGGCGGGCGCTGGAGGCGCTGATCATGGAAAGGCAGTCCGAGTTGAAGGGTGTCTACCCGCCGTTCGCGCAGGCGATCTTCGACCGCGGTGAGAGCGAGGGCGAGCTCAAAGGCGAGATCAGGGGCGAGATCAAGGGCAAGCGAGACGCCCTGCTCCGACTCGTCACGCGGGCCGGGGTCGCCATCACCGACGAGCACCGCGCCCGCGTTGCTGCCTGCTCGGACCCGGCGACGCTCGATCGCTGGCTCGAGAACGTGCTCGGGGCAAAGACTCCCGCCGACGTCTTCACCTGAGCGACCAGCGCGGACCGCCGAGTGCCTGACGACCGGGGGTTGAACCACGGCGAGGTCCGCGAGCTCGGCTCGGGCGTGATGGACCTCAGCCCCTCGCGCGACATCGAGGCCTGTCCCTGGTCGCGATCGCGCCTGGGAAATCTACCGTGTGGATCCCGATGAGCATGCTTGATCTGCGCGAGCGACCTGGTCTGCTCTTCACTCATGCTCTCTTCACGATGCTGCTGGGCTGTTCGCCGGCAGCCGTCGCTCCACCCGGCGCCGCTCCGGCCGTTCCCGCCGCGCCTCTGCCGCAAGCATCTCGGGGTGATCCTCGGTTGCTCGCCGATATCCCGGACGCGGCGACGCTCGCCGATCCGCTGTCCGCCGCGAGCCTCATGGCCGAGATCAAATACCTCGTCTCTCCCGCGCTGCTCGGGCGGGGCTCGGGCACACCGTACGAGCAGCTCGCCGCGCAGCACCTCGTGCGCGAGCTGGATCGCGCCGGGATCGAGCCTCTGGGCGGTTCGCCGCTCCGCCTCCAGAGCTTCACCTTCAGCGGGGGCACGAGCCAGAACGTCCTCGGGATCATCAAGCCTCCCGACAACACCGCAGCTTCCGCCGCGCGGGTGCTCGTCCTCGGCGCGCACTACGATCATCTTGGTCTCGAGCATGGAGAAGTCTACTGGGGCGCCGACGACAACGCCTCGGGGACAGCCGTCGTGCTCGGCGTGGCGCGGGCCCTCGTCGCGCGGCGGAGCGAGCTCGCGAGGCCGGTGGTCATCGCGTTCTTCGGCGCCGAAGAGTCCGGGATGGATGGGAGCCGAGCCTTCGTTGGGAGCCATCTCGTCCCGGCGGATCGTGTCTTTGCCATGATCAACGTCGATATGGTGGGAAGGCCGCTGGCAGATCAGGCCTTCTTGCTACCGGCGCTCGCCCTCGCTGGCATCGATCCGAACGCGAGCGTCGGAGTCGACGGCCTCCGCGGGCGACCCGGCTTCGAGCGAGTCGTCCGTGAAGCGTGCAGCGCCGAGCATCATCGGGCGATCACCCTCGACGATCTCCCGCAGCTACTCCAGCCCACGATCGAGCGGCTCTCGCGCGGTCGAGGCGACAACTGGTCCTTCGAGCGAGCCGGGATCCCGGCCATCTTCTTCAGCTCGTCGGAGTCGAGCGATTACCACCAGCCGACGGATACGATCGACACCTTGAGCCCCGATCTCGTGGAGATCCGGGCTCGCATCGTGCTCCGAACCGTGATCGGAATAACGAAGCTGACGACGCCGTGAAGCGGAAGCACGCGCGCGTGAGAGCTCGAATAGCGGCACCTCATTCCCGCGCATCAATACGGCACCGCAATTAATTATCTTCTCTCGCGACTGGACCTCTCCGCGTCTTCGTGCGAAGGTCGCTCCGCAATGCCGTCGATGATGCATGAGGGGCTCATCCAGATCTTCCGCAACCGCCCGGCGCTCGCCGTGGAGATCTTGCGCGATCTCCTCCACGCCGAGGTTCCGGCGTTCTCCACGATCGAAATTGAGGAAATCAAGCTCGAAGACATCAAGCTCTCTCAATACAAGCCCGACCTGATTGTTCTCCTCCTCGACGGGAAGCCCGTTCACGCGATCGTGATCGAGACCCAGCTCGGGCGGGATCCGGACAAGTGGTTCACCTGGCCGGTTTATCTCACGCACGTGCGCGCTCGCCTCCGTTGCCCGACGACCTTGCTCGTCGTCGCACCGGATGGAGCAATCGCGCGCTGGTGCGCGAAGCCGATCGAGACGGGCCACCCTGGCTTCACCCTGGTGCCCCGCGTGCTCGGCCCCGACGACGTGCCGGTCGTCACCGATCCCGCGATCGCCGGTCAGGATCCCGAGGTTGCCGTGCTGTCCGTGGTAGCGCATGGTAAGGGCGAGCACGGATTCGCCATAGCAAGGGCGGTGCTCGGCGTCGCGGACGGCCTCGACGAAAATCGGCAGTTACTCTACACTGACTTCGCCCTCCACTCGGTCGGCGAAGCAGTCCGGAAGGCGCTGGTGGCGATGATGAACAGCGGTTACGAGTTCCAGAGCGATTTCGCGAAGACCTACTTCGGCCGCGGGCGCGCAGAGGGCGAGGCCAAAGGCGAGGCCAAGGGTGAAGCCAAGGCGGTGCTTCTGGTACTCAAGGCACGAGGCCTCGCAGTGTCAGAAGAGGTCCGGCAGCGCATGCTCGCCTGCAGCGACATCGCCCAGCTGGAACGGTGGATCGAGCGCGCCGCGACCGTGAACGATGCGGCCGAGCTTTTCGTCGAGCCCGCGACCTGACACCGGATCTCCCTCAGCCAAAGAACCCGAGCAGCGCCGCGTTGATCTCCTCCGGCCTCTCGCGCTGGAGAAAATGCCCCGCTCCGGCGACCCGCTTCATCGCATACGAGTCCAGATACCAGCGCTCCGCGCCCCGCGCGCACTCCACGCCGACACACCCATCGTCCTCACCGTGCAGGTGCAGCGCGGGGACTCGGGTCTTCGCCAGCAGCAGCTTGCGCGCGTCGCCCAGCAGCGCCCGCGGCGAGAGCAGCGCGCGGTAATACGCCAGCACCTCGGGCTCGCGGCCGGAGATGGCCTCTTTCACCCTCCGCATCTCTTCTTCGGAGGCGCGGTATCCAGGCGACCAGTCGCGCCACAGCTCGTCAATCATCGCGTGATCGCCCCGGATCAAACGGGTCTCGGCCAGGCGCGGGAGCTGGAAGAAGCCCATGTACCAGGAGCGGCGGAGCTGCGCTGCGCTGGTGTTGGCGAGCAGCGCGCGCGCGTGCGGCACGGCCATCGTCACGAGATGAGAGAAGCGGTCGGGGGCGATTGCCGCTGCCGCGAAGCTCGCGATCGCGCCCCAGTCGTGGCCGACGAGGCGCGCTTTTGCGCGAGGCGCGTAGTGGTCGGCGAGGCCGACGAGATCGTGCCCGAGGGACGCGGCGTCGTAGCGATTCTCGGTCGAGCGCCCGCTCGGCGCGTACCCGCGCAGCGTCGGCGTCACGCAGCGAAAGCCCGCCGCGACGAGCGCGGGGACCTGCGCGCGGAACGTGGACGCGTCGTCGGGGAAGCCGTGCGCGAGGAGCACCAGCGGGCCGCCGGGGGGCCCGGAGACGCCGCACGCGAGCGTCACGTCGGTGAGCTGCACCATCTCGACCAGGGCCGTCATGACGTCTCTCCGGGGCGCCTTCGCGCGTTGGGGGAGCGGGGATCGATCGCGTCGCGGAGCGCGTCGGCGAGCATGTAGGAAGCGCCGACGGTGATCAAGAGCAGCAGCCCCGGGAGCAGGATCAGCCGCAAACGCGAGGGATCGCCGGCCCCTTCGGCGAGCGTCTCGCCCCACGAGGCCACGCGCGACGGCGCCCCCATTTGCAGGAACGACATCGCCGCTTCGAGCAGCACCACCGAGGCCACGCCGGTCGCCGAGCTCATGATCGCCGGCGCCGCGGCGCTCGGGAGGATGTGGCGGCGGAAGATCCGCAGCGGCGGAGCACCGAGCGCGCGCGCGGCGAGCACGTACTCTTCCGACGACGCATGGAGCACCTCGGCGCGGACCAGCCGCGCGACCTCGGCCCAGCGCACGAGCGCGACGGCGATCACCAGCGAGAGCGCGGAGGGCTTGTGCTCGATCGCGCGGACCAGCGCCACGACGATGATCGCCGGGAAGGTGTCGACCGTCTCCACGAGGCGCACCAGCCGCTCGTTCCAGAAGCCGCGGAGCACGCCCGCGAGCCCGCCGAGGCCCACGCCGAGGAGCATGCCGAGCAGGACCGCGGGCAGCGAGAGGCCGAGCGCCGTGCGCGCGCCGTACACGAGGCGCGCGAGGAGATCGCGCCCGAGCGCGTCGGTCCCGAGCGGATGAGTCGTCGAGATCGCCGCGTTGGCGCCAGCCTCCGTCGCGGCGATGGGCCCGTAGCGCACCAGCGGCCAGATAGCGGTGTCGGCCTCGTGCAGGTGATCGATCTCCGCGCGGGTCATCGCCTCGTACGCCGCGGGGTGAAGGATGCCGGGGAACAGCGCCGTTTTCCCGGGCCCGAACGCGACGATCGGCGCCGGCGAGGCGATGATCTCCGCGAAGACGCCGACGAGCGTGAGGGTGCCGAGGAGGACGAACGCCACGAGCACCCGGCGGCTGTTCGCGAGGCGCGAGAAGAGATCTCTCTCCGAGGTCCTCACCCGCGCCTCGTGCGGTTCATCATCGCCGGGCCGAGGCGCACGTCGAGGAGCGAGCAGAGCAGATCGCTGAGGATCACGAAGATCGCCGCCATGGCCGCCGAGGCGATCGAGAGGGCCATGAGCCAGCCGGTGTCGCGGCTGCGCACCGCCTCGATCGTCGCCTCGCCGAGGCCGTGGAGGCCGAAGACCCGCTCGGCCACGAAGGCCCCGCCCAGCGCCATCGGGGCCTCGAGCGCCGCCAGCGTGAGCACCGGCAGGAGCGCGTTGCGGAGCCCATGGACCAGCGCCGCGCGGGTGAGCGTCGCCCCGCGTGCACGCGCGGCGACGACGTAGTCGGTCGTCAACGCCGCGGCGAGAGCCGAGCGTTGCTGCCCGGTCGGCGCGGCGATCAGCGCGAGCGAGAGCGTGAGCGCCGCGCCGAAGATCCCGCCCGAGCCCGCGCCGAACAGGCGGCGCAGCAGCACCGCGATCACCGCCGTGGGGACGACGTAGAGGCCGAGGACGACGCAGGCGATCAGCAGCTCGAGCCGGTGGCCGCGCCGCGCCGCCGAGATGGCGCCGAGCGGGATCGCCGCGGCGTAGGCCAGGGCGATCGCCGCGAAGACGATCCAGAGCGTGGTCGGCGCCCGTCGCGCGAGCTCGTCGAGCACCGCGCCGCCCGCGCGGCTCGGCCCGAAGCGCTGGGTGACGGCGCCCAGCGCCCACTTGCCATACCGCGTCTCGAGCAGCACCGCCGCGACGCGCGAGGGGCCGGTGAGGGCGATGAAATCGCTGCGGTACACGGCCCAGTAGGCCTGCCAGCGCTCGACGCACGCGCGCGCCGCGTCCCCGTCGTCGCCGGGCGCGATCCGATCGTCGCGGCCGGTGACGTGCGCGGCGACGTCGGTGAGCACACGCGCGCGATCGATCCCGGCGCGATCGGTGGGCACGCGGAGCGCGCCGAGGACGTCGTCGAGCGCGAAGGTGTCGAGCTCGACGAGATCGGCGACGCGGGTGGTCGAGCCGTAGCGCACGAGCCGGCTCACCGCGCTGCGCACCGACGCTTGCCGGAACTCGACGCCGCGATCGTCCCAGAGCCGGCTCCAGAACGCCGCGGCGCGCGCGGGATCGGTGATCTCGCCGCGCGAGCCGAGCCCCATGCGCTGGGCCGTCGGCGCGAGCGCGAGCGCGAGCCGCGTGCGCTGCTCGGGCGCGAGCGCGTCGAAGCGCGGGAGCACGTACGGGAGCGCCGCGCCGCCGAGCCGGGAGAGCTCGCGTTGCCCCGCGTCGGCGCTGTCGGTCGCCTCCGCCACGGCGATCGCCGCGCGCGCGGCGCGGACGCGCACGTCGACCGGCGCGAGGTTGATGAAGCGCGGCAGATCGAGGAAGCGCTCGCGCTTGAGGTGGGTGAGCGTTTCGGCCGAGTAGCTCGCCGCGAACGTGGGATCGTCGGTGGGATCCGGCACGAACGAGAGCAGGAAGAACGTGACCAGCGAGATGCCGATCAGCGTCGGCAAGGTCCAGAGCAGTCGGCGCAGGGCGTGGCGGAGCATGTGGACCCGACCCCCTGGTTCTTACAGGAAAAGCCGGGCCGCGAGGCAAGGATCCGCAAACGATCGACCGCGGTCGCGGCCGGGCCCGCATCTCAGCCGACGACGCGCTGATCCCCGATGGTGGCCGCTTCGGCGAGGATGTCGACGCGGCGGAGCGAGGTCATCGCCATCCGCCGCGTGTACGGGCGCCCGGACTTCGTCGCGGCGAGGAACGCGGTCGAGAGCTCGCCCGCCGAGGAGAAGCGGTCCTCGCGCGGGCGGGCGAACGCGCGCTCGAAGAAGCCGTCGAGGCTCACTGGCAAGCTGTCGTCGAGGAGCGAAGGAGGCGTGATCCGCGCCGAGCAGATCGAGCGGATCAGATCGTTGACGGAGACGCCGTGAAAAGGCCTCTCCCCGGTGAGGAGTCGATACAAGATCACCGCGGTGGCCCAGAGATCCACCCGGTAGTCGAGGGATCGCTCGCCCAGGGCCTGCTCCGGAGCCATGTAGTGGATCGTCCCGATGATCGCGCCGGGCTCGGTGGTGCGCGGATCGTGGCGGCTCTCCAGCCTCGCGGCCCCGAAGTCGATGAGCTTCACCGTCTCCTCGCCGCCGGCGAGGCTGAGAAAGACGTTCCCGGGCTTCATGTCCCGATGGATGATCGAGGCCGCGTGGACGGCGTCGAGGCCGGTGGTGATCTGCTCGAGCAGCCGAGTGGCGCGCTCCAGGGGCAAACGACGCTCGCGGGCGAGCAGGGCGCCGAGATCTTCCCCTTCCAGGAGCTCCATCACCAGGAAGGCTTGCCCCTCCTCGACCCTGTACTCGTAGGTCTTGATCACGTTGGGGCTGCAGATCTGGGCGGCCGCGCGGGCCTCTCGCTCGAAGCGCACGTGCGCCTCCTGACGCTGGGCCGCGGTGGGGTGGATGAATTTGATGGCGACGCTCCGCCGGTGCTCGAGGTCGAACGCTACCCAGAGCGCGCCCATGCCTCCCCGGGCGAGCTCGCGCTTCAAGCGGTACCTGCGCGCGATGATTCCGTCGGATCGAAGCAAGGTCAACACGCGGTCCTCCCTCGGCCTCACTTCGCGACCCTGGAGGCCGCGGGATCCGACGAGGGCTCGCCTCCGGGCGAAGCCTCGCCGCCCCGCGCCTCGGTAGGTCGCGCGTGGACGTCGATTCTCACCTGGCCCTTCGTCGGAAGCCGGCGACGCTTGAGCCTGAAGAGATCGAAATCTCGCTCGATCGCGCCCGCCGGTGGCTCAGCGCACCACGGAGGTGGGCCGCGAGGTCAGCGCTTCTTCAGCTCGGCGCTCACCCACCGTCGAAAGATCGCGCCCTCGGCGCCGCCGAGCAGCTCGCCATACGGTCGTCGCGCCACCTCGGCGGTGAGCTCGTCCATGTCGAAGGGCACGCGGGGGATCCCGTCGATGACCACGTAGAAGCGTCGCGCGGCCGGGTAGGCGGCGACACAGGCCCAGCGCCCCTTCTCGCCCAGGACCAGCGAGCCTTCGACCGCGCCGTCGAGGGCCGTGAGATCGGCGCCGTGGACCACGACCGACTGGCTCCCTCGTCGCGCCAGATAGCCTATCTGCGCGCCGTCGTCGCTCCAGGTCGGGCCGCCGATCCAGGCGAACGGGCGCCCCGGGCCGCGGTCGGTGAGCACGAAGCGGGCGGCGCCGAGCGTGGCGAGCGCGGCCCAGCGATCGCCCCTGGGGGCGAACACCGGGGGCTCGATCGCGTCGAGCGGGGGCCCCTCGACGCCGTCCTCGACCACCCGTGGTCGCCCGGCGCTCCTGGCGACGTAGATCAGGTGGGCTCCCTCGGCCGTGAAGCCGAGCCCGAGGGGCATGATCCCGTCGAGCGGTGGCCCTTCTCGGCCATCTTCCACCACGAATTCGCGGGTCCCGCGGCGCGCCGCATAGGCCACGTGCGCGCCGGTGCCGTCGAATCCAAGCGAGGAGATCCGGTCGTACTCCGGCCCGGCGACGCCGTCGACGACCGCGCTCCAGGTCCTGGTTTTACGGCCGTTTCCGGCGTCGTGCTCGTGGAGGGCGACATACGCGCTCCGGTCGCCATGGGGGCTGAGCGCGAGAGAAGCGATGGTGTCGTGCTCGGGAGAGACCGCGCCGTCGAGCACGAAGGCGATCTTGTCGCCGCGTCGCGCCGTGTACGCGAGATGGGCGCTGTCGGCGCTGAACGCGAGGCCGGCGACGCCGTCCCAGCCCGGGCCGACGCGCCCGCCCTCGACCACGAAGCGGGCCTCTCCGCGCCCGCCGACGTAGGCGAGCCGGTGGCCATCGGGGCTGTAGATCAAGGTCTTTTCGAGCAGCGCGTCGAACGAGGGGCCCGGCTTGCCGTCGTCGACGACGAGCCACGCGGATCCCCGGTTGGCGGCGTGGGCGAGGTGCGCGCCGTCGGCGCTCCAGACCACCTCGCCGATGCCGTCCCAGAGCGGCCCTCCAGCGCCGTCACGCACCATCTGCCAGCCCGCTTTGCGCTCGGCCGGATAGGCGAGGTGGGCGCCGTCGGGGCTCCAGACCAGGCCTTCAATCCCCACGCCCTGGTAGCGCGGGCTCTCCTGATCTCCGACGCGCACCCGCTGGAGCCCGTAGCTCTCGACCACCGCGATCTCGCGGCGGCGATCCGGGCTGTGGCCGTGATAAACGACGCTCTCGGCGCAGCCCGAGGCCGAGAGCGCGACGATCCAGATCAGGATACGCGCTCTCGACATGGCCGGGGAGAGATCAGGTGGAGGTGGCGCGGAGGACGAGGCCGACAATCAACGTGATCAGGCCGCCCAGGAGCAGCAGCGCGCCCACGGTGATGGCGATGACGCCGGCCCCGTCGAGCGTGGCAAACCCGACGGCGCCGACGATGATGCCAAGCCCGAGGAGGATGGCGCCGACCGTGATGGCCGCGCCGCCGCGGGGCTCGCGCTGGGCCGGCGGCTGGACCGTGTAATAGGGTTGCCCGCCGGGCGCATAGGTATAGCCGGGCGGAGGAACGTAGCCGGGCGGATACCCGGGTGCCTGTCCATACCCGGGAGGCGGCGGGCCATACCCCTGCGGATAGGCCGGCTGCGCGGGATCCGCGGCCGCGCCGGGAGCGGGAGGCGCGCCGCCGGGGCCAATCGGCGCGGGCGTGCCGGGCTGCGCGGGCGTGGCGCCGGGCTGCGCCTGGGCGATGAACACCGAGGTCGCGGCCTGGGCAGCCAGCTTGCGCTGCGCCTCTTCGCTGTAGCCGTTGCGCGCCGAGACCTTCTTGACCTTGCCGACATACTCGTCGATCGCCGTCTCGATCGGCTGATTCTTGAGTCGCCAGGTGAGCTGAGAGGCGATGGCGCGGAGGTGCGTGCGGCGCTGCAACGACACGTCGGCGGTGGCCGCGTCGGTGTCGAGCGCCTCGGCGATGCGCATGCCGATGTCGGGATCGGCCTGGATGGTCTCGCGGATCTTCGCGCGCTCGCTCGGCGTGAAGCCTTCGAGCACGTGAGTCATGCCGAACACCGCCTCGTCCATCTCCTGCATCGAGCCCCAGATCCGGGCTTGCATCGCCGGGTGGGCGCGCTCGGCCTCGCTCAGATCCCGGAACGAGCCGGCCATGAGGAGGGAGCGCAGGGACTTCTTGATCAAGAGATCTTCGGGTCGCGGCGCGGCGCCGGGCGCGGGGATCTGGCTCTTTGGCAGGAGATCCTTGAGCGGGTTACCGGTGGCGATCGCCGCCATCCCGCGGTCGAGGCGAGCCAGGAACGCGTCGAGATCGGGCATGATCGGGGGCGCCGCCGTGCCCCGCTCGCCGTCGCCCACCGTGGCGCAGCCCGCGCTGCCGAGCCCGCCGAACCCCGCGACAGCGCCCAGCTTGAGGACATTTCGTCGATCCACGTGTCACCTCTCCAGCGTCCGGCGTATCAGCTCACCCGGAGACGGTCAACGAGGGAGTCGCGCGAAGACGTCGCGCGCAGCGCGTAATCCCGACCGCAGCGCCGAGGTGAAGCCGCCGCCGGGCCGCGTCCACGCGCCGGCGAGGTGGAGGCCGTCGATCGGTGTGGCGTGATCGAGGCGTGCAGCGCCGCATTGATCGACCCGAGCCGCCCAGCCATACACGCTGCCTCCCGGGTTCCGAGTGAAGCGTTCGAAGGTGGCCGGTGTGGCGATCTCGCGCGCCGTGATCCGACCGCGCAAGCCAGGCAAGAGGGCTCTTTCGATCCGGTCAATCAGGATGTCCGCCGCGGTGGTGCGGAGCCCTGGCTGGGCCGCCTCCGCGGCCGCGAAGGTGGCAGTCTCGACCAGCATGCTCATGGAGACGATCGCCCGGGATCCCGGGGCCAGATCCGGGCTCAAGCGGGTTGGGACGACGACCGACAGCGCGGTCCCGGCGGGATCGAACTCGCCTTCGCGACGGGGCTCGTAGCTCGGGGCAAGGTAGGTGTCGTACTCGAGGGGCTCATCCACCGGAGAGTCGAGCCCGAGCCAGACCTTGAAGCACGAGACCGAGGGTTCCATCCGGGCGAGGCGGGCGAGATAGCGAGTCTCCACCGTGGAGGGATCGAGGAGCAATCCAAAGGTCTGCTGGGGGCTGACGTTGCTCACCACGGCGCGGGTCTCGAGGAGCTCGCCGGTCTCGAGCTCGACGCCGGTGACGCGGCCGCGGCGGATCTGGATCCGGCGCGCAGGCGTGGAGAGACGGACGCAGCCGCCGGCGCGCTCGACGACCGCGGCGAGCCCGCGCGAGAGGGCCTGGCTCCCGCCGCGCGGGTAGCTCCCGCCGAGGGCATGATACGAATACCAGGGGATCAGCCATTGAATCGCCGAGAGCCGATCGAGCGGGAGCCCGAGCCAGCCCGACGCGAAGAGATCGAGGTGAGCGCGCAGGCGGCGATCTACGATATGGGCGTCGACGACCGCGCCGGCCGTGGATCGGGCGAGCGGAGAGAGCGGGCCCAGCGATCCCGAGGCGGCGATGGCGCCGCGGGGAAGGGGAGAGTCGAGCGCGGTCGACTCGGCATGAAGCCCCTGCGAAAGGGCGGCGAGCCGGGCGAGCCCGGGGCGCTCGGCCGGGAAATGCGCGCCGAGGAGATCGAGATACGGCCCGAGCCCCTGCGGGATCCGGAGATCGAGATCCGGCCAGATTTCGCGGCGGAGGTGCGGTGGGGAGAGGAGATCGAGATCGAGATCGCCTATCCCGAGCGCGTCGAGGACCCGCCGGCCCGGCTGCCCCGGACCGACCGCGTCGAGCAGATGAAGGCCGACCTCGAACGTGAGCCCTCCGCGCTCGAACGTGGTGGCATACCCACCCGGCCGGTCGTGGGCCTCGAGCACCGTGACGGCGACTCCACGCGTGGCGAGGTGCGCGGCCGCAGCGAGCCCGCCCAGGCCCGCTCCGATCACCACGACGTCCGGCTGGCTCACGCGCTCCCAGGGGGCCCGGCGAGGAGCTGCCGGAGCTCGCGCTTGAGCAGCTTGCCATTGGGGTTCCGCGGGAGCACGTCAATCGCCAGGTAGCGCCGGGGGATCTTGAAGACGGCGAGCTCGCGCCGACAGTGGGCGTCGAGCGAGGCCACGTCGAGCGCCGCGCCGGCCCGGCGAGGGACGATGAAGGCCACCGGGACCTCGAAAAAGGCGGGATCGGCGAGCCCGACCACCGCGGCCTCGGCCACGTCCGGGTGACGGCACAAGGCCTCTTCGACCTCGTCCGGGAAGATCTTCTCGCCGCCGCGGAGGATCAGATCCTTCTTGCGACCGAGGAGCGTGACGTACCCCGAGGCCTCGATCCGGGCGAGGTCCCCGGTCGCGAGCCAGCCGTCCTCGCCCAGGCACGCCGCGGTGGCCGAGGGGTTGTCGAGATAGCCAATCATCACCGTCTTGCCCTGGATTTGCAGCTCGTCGTCGACGACGCGGAGCGCGACGCCCGGGAGCGCGGGGCCGACGGTCCCGGGGCGGTTGTCCGAAGGTGGATTGGCGGTGACTACCGGGGAGGCCTCGGTGAGGCCATAGGTCTGGACGATGTCCTGTCCGAAGCGAGCCCGGAAGGCGAGCGCCGTGGTCTCGGCCAGCGGCGCGGCGCCGGAGAGGAAATGGCGAACCGTGCGGAACGACGCGGGGGGCGCGGCGCCGCGGACGAGATACGGATACAGCGCCGCCGTGGCGAAGAGCACCGTGGCTCCGTGGTGCGCGGCGAGCACGGCGAGGCGCGCGGGCTGGACGTCGGGCGCGGTGACCACCGAGGCTCCGCGATCGATCGCCGCGAGGAGGCACGCCGTGAGGCCGAAGGAGTGGAAGAGCGAGAGCGCCGTGAGAAAGACGTCGTCGGGGCCGAAGCCATAGAGATCGCCGACGCTGCGCTGGTTGGTGAGGAGGCTCCGGTGCGAGAGGACCACCGCCTTCGGCGCCGCCGTCGAGCCCGAGGTGGCGAGGATCACCGCCGGATCCAGGGGATCGCGCGACGATCCTGGCCCTGTCGGCGGGTGGAGCCGCGCATCGTGATAGGCTATCTCACGGCAGTCCCCGAGATCGAGAGGGGGAGTCGCTGGGGCCGAGGCGAGGAGGGCGCGGCAGCGGCAATGCGCCACGAGAAACCGGATCTCGGGGGCGCGGAGCCGCGGATCGAGCGGGACCGCGACCGCGCCGGCGAGCACGACGCCGAGCAGCGCTGTGACGTACGGGCGGCCGTTGGGGAGGAGGATCCCGACGTGGGCGCCGGGCTCGATCCCGGCGGCGAGGAGAGAGCCGGCGATCCTCGAAGCGTCGGTGAGAACGTCGGCGTACGTGGCCGTCCCGGACTCGTCGTGGAGGAGCGGGCGCGCGGCGTGCTCTCCGGCGCGGGCGAGGAAGAGCTCGGCGAGCGTCATCGGCCGCGGGGCGCGGGGCGAAGCGGCGGAAACGCGATCTCGGCGCGGCGCGCGAACGCGTGGCGCTGGGGGTTGACCGCGAGGCTCCGGTTGTTGACGAACGGAGCCGACACGGTCCGCACGGGGACGACGGCGCCGGCGTGGAGCGCGGTATAGCTGTCGATCCCGCTGTGGGCGTGGTCGACGTCGAGGAGGCCTATCGCCACGTGGTCGCCGCGGGTGACCGAGCGGGCGGCGCGGAGGACGGTGCCAATCGGCTCGTCGCCGGAGAGCAGCGGATCTCCCGCGGCGATCGGGCCGTCCGAGGTGATCGCGGCGATCCGCTCGGTGACGCCGGCGGCGCGGCGAGCGCGCAGGGCCTCGCTGCCGACGAAGTCCTTGTCGGCCGCGAGGCGCCACTGGAGGCCGAGCTCGATCGGGGAGAGACCAAGCGCCCCTTCGTGGTCGTTGCTGAAGAACCAGCTCTCGAGCATCGCGTGATCGATGGCGTCGAAGCCCACCGGCGCGATCTCGAAGGGCCGGCCGGCGTCGAGGAGGCGGTCCCAGAGCGGGCCGGCCTCGGCGTGCGGGACGAGGAGGTGATAGCCAAATTCCCCGGTCTTCCCGGCGCGGAGGTAGGTTCGCTCGGGCGAGGGGTGATAGAAGCTGAGGTACGGAAACCCCACCAGCTCGGGGCCTTCGAGGGCCGCCAGGAGCTCCCAGGCAAACGGGCCATCGAGCGAGAGCAGCGCGTGCGTCTCGCCGAGATCGCGGATGCTGACCGAGGCCGCGGCGTCCGGCGCGAGGGCGGCGAAGCGCTCTTCGAGATAGGCAATCAGCGTGACGCTGGGGAGGCCCTCGGCGAGCAGGAGATAGGCGTCGTCGTCGTTGCAGAGGTAAAGATCGACGAGCGGGATGCCGTCTTCGTCGAGGAGGAGCGTGTGGCGCATCGTCCCGTTGCGCACGTGCATCGGCGCGGGACAGACCCGGTCGAGCGCGTCGTAGGCGCCGTCGCCCTCGACGCGCAGACAGGCCACGTGCGGCAGCGCCGAGAGGCCAATCGATCCACGGATCGCCGCCATTTCAGCCTCGATCGAGGTGAATCGACGCGGGGTGGCGACTCCGCCCGAGAGGCCCCAGACGGCGCCGAGCGCGTGGAGGCGAGAGGCGAGGGTCACGCGGCCGCCTTCTCGTCCTGGAGGGCGACCACGAGATCGACCAGCGAGTTGACGGTGCGCAGGCCGTGGCGGAGCACGTCTTCGGGGAAGGTGACGCCAAAGGTGGACTCGGTGGCGACCACCAGCTCGAGCGCGTCGACCGAGTCGAGGCCGAGGCCGGAGCCGAAGAGGGCCACGTCGAGATCGATCGCGTCGGGCGGGAGCGGGACGTAGAGGCTCTCGACGAGGATCTTCTTCACGCGGGCGATCACCTCTTTTCGGCGGGCGATCCGGGCGTGCAGCGCGGGGTTCATCGACGCCGTCATATCACGGCGCGGTGAGCACGAGCGCCGCGGATCCAGCGGCCGGATCGGCGGCGATGATCAGCACGGTGCGGACCGGGCGAGGCGTGGAGGCCGTGAAATCGAGGTCCGGGTGCGGCGTCGCGCCGACGATCGGGTGGGCGCGGCCGCTGCGGAGGACCTCGATCGCGGCGACCGTGGTGAGCGCCGAGAGGCTGTCGCACGCGCCGAGGACCGAGGCCGGGTTGGCGAGCGGGATCGCGCGGAGCGCGTCGCCGAAGACCGCGCGGAGGGCGTCGATCTCGGCGCGGCCCGAGGCGACGAGGCCGTCGGCAGAGCCGTGGATCGCGTCGACGTCACCGGGAGAAATCTCCGCAGATTGAAGGGCGATCCGGATCGCGGTGGCGAGCCCGCGGGGCCCCGAGAGGCCGGAGCCGGCGACGCGGGCGACCGGCCTCTTCGCGCCGCCGAGCGGCGATCCGGCGCGCGCGAGGACCACGCAGGCCGCGCCCTCGCCGCGCACCGGCGCCTGGTGATCGGCTCCGTAGAGCGGAAATGGAAGGCCTTCACGCCCGGCGTCGGGGTGCGAGAACGCGTGATCGGCGAGCATGCCGCGGCCGAGCTCGTCGGCGGCGCCGGCGACCAGGGCGTCGGCGTCGGCGTGGTGGGCGAGACGATCGGCCGCGGCGAGGATCGCTTGCAGGCCGCCGAGCGGGCCGCCGGCGAAGAGGCTCGTGGGGCCCAGGAGCGAGAGCGTGCGCGCGGCGGCGCCGGCCGCAGCGTTCATCACGATCCGCGAGAACGCGGGCGCCGACAGGCGCCCGAAGCCGCGCGCGCGGATGCTGTCCCAGAAGGCGTCGGCGCTGTCCCAAGGGAGGCGCCCGGCGCCGGCGTAGAGCCCGACGCGATCGCGGAGCGGGCCGCGCACCACGAGGCCGGCGTCGGCGAGCGCGAGTGCCGCCGCGGCCGTCAAGAAGCGGGTGATCGTGTCCATGCCGCGAGGATCGACGCCGCGGACGAGGCGCGCGAGCGGGAGCTCGGGGACACGCGCGGCGACCGGCGGGAGCGGCACCAGCGCGTCGGTGGCGGCGATCGATTTCCAGAGCGGAGCGCCGCGCCGCAGCGCCGCGTCGAGGCCTTCGAAGCCGTGCGCGGCGATCGCCGAGGCGCCGAGGATCACCACGTCCGAAGCGCGGATCGAGGCGGTGATCGCCGGGATTTCACGCGCGTCGACCGCGAGCACGACCGCGGCGTTGGCGCCGCCGAAGGCCGAGCTGCTCTTGAGCGCGTAGCGCGCGACGGCGGGGCGCGGCGCGACCGCGGCGATGAGATCGATCGGCCCGTGGCCGCGCGACGCGGTGAACCCCAGCGTCGGCGGGAGCAGCCCGCGGCGCATCGCGAGGACGGTGGCGATGATCTCCAGGATCCCCGCGGCGCCGAGCGTGTGGCCGAGGTAGCTCTTGGTCGAGCTGACCGGGAGCGCGTCGACGCCGACGCCGAAGACGCGTTGAAGCGCGCGCCACTCGGCGAGATCGTTGGCCTCGGTGCCGGTGCCGTGGGCGTTGAAATAGCCAATCTCCGCGGGCGTGACGCCGGCGTCGTCGAGGGCGCTGCGGAGCGCGCGGGCGATGCCGAGGCCGGTGGGATCGGGCGCGGTGGGGTGGTGTCCGTCGGAAGACGAGCCCGCCCCGAGCACCGCCGCGAGCGGCTCCCGACCACGTCGAGCTGTGTCGTCGAGGCGCTCGAGGACCACGAAGCCGGCGCCCTCGCCGACGCTCATTCCCACGGGCAAGCTGAAGGGCGCGCACGGCGCGGCGCTGATGGCGCCCATGGCGTGAAAGCCGGCGAAGGTCTCCTCGATCAGCAGATCGACGCCGCCGACGATCACCGCGTCGGCGAGGTCTGCGCGCAGGAGATCCCGCGCGTGCGCGAGGGCGTGCGTGGAGGACGCGCACGCGGTGGAGATCGTCAGTCGCGGCCCGTCGAGGCCGAGCGCGTCGGCGACGGCGGCGGTCTGGACGTGGAAGCCGCTGCGATCGAGGAGGCGATGGCGGCGGCCGCGATCGCGCGGATCGGTGAACTCGTAGGCCGAGCGCGCGTGGAGGCCGCCCGCGCTCGTGCCCATCACGATCGCCAGGCGATCGGGGCGGAGGGCCGCGGCGGTGATCCCGGATCGCTCGACGGCCTCGCGCGCCGCGAGGATCGCGATCGCGGCGCAGGGATCGATCGCGTGGTCGTGATCGGGATCGGGAGCGGAGTCGAGGAGACCCGGGGGGAGGGCCGTGGGGTCGAGCGAAGCGCCGAGACGTACAGCGTAAGCCTCTGTCGAGAAGCGGAGCGATGCGCCGATCCCCGTCTTTCCAGCGGCGATCCCGCGCCAGAACGCGTCGAGGCCCACGCCGATGGACGCGACGGCGCCCATGCCGGTGATCACCGCCGTGGCCGCGCGGCTCACCGGATCTCGAAGCTCACCTTCGCGGCTCGCGGCGCCGCGCGGCGAAAGCGCAGCTTGCGGATCGCGTCGACGACGCAGTCGGCCACGTCCTCGCCGCGCTCGCTCGGCGGCGCGACGCCGGCTGCCGAGATGCGGCCGTCGGGGCGCACGTGCACCGTGGCGAAGAAGCTCCCCTTGACGCCGTGGCGGCAGCTCGAGGCCGCGGCGCGGGCGCGGGCCACGTCGGCGAGCATCCGCTTCTCTTCGAGCACCACCGGCGCGGTGGGAGCGTCGATGGCGTAGGCCTTCTCGGCCAGGCCCTCGCCGCCGACCGGCTTCGGCCAGCTCCGGTTGCGCACGAGATCGAGCAAGCATTTCTCGGTCGCGCGATCGCCGAGCGTGGACTCGCTCACGTAGGCCCAGCGCGCGCCGCCGTCGCGGTTGATCCGCAAACGGAGCTTGAATTCGCCTCCGATCGCGCTGAGCCGCGAGCTGCCCTCGGTGAGGCAGCGCTGGACCTCGAGCGAGGCGAAGGCCCGATCCATGGCCTCCTCGTTGAGGCCGCCGATCTCGCTCTCCATCGACGTCGGGCCGGGATCGATCTTCTCGGCGACGGGCGCGGCGTCGCGGATCACCGGCGGGGGAAGCGCCGACGCGCACGCCGGGAGCAGCGCGATCGCCGCGGCGAGGCCGATCAGCGCGCGGCGACGGGTAGCCATGATCCCGGATTAACCCTCGGTCGGGGCGCTCTCCGCAAGCTCAAAAGGGGCTGTAGCGCAGACCGAACGATCCGCGCAGCTCGCGCTGGTTGACGAGGTAGCCCTTGCCGTTGCCGCCGTCGAGCGAGAGAAACGGGGTGACCGCGCCGAGCTTTCCCGGGAGCACCGCGCCGAGCATCACCCGCGCGAATCCCCCGTTTTGCGCGGCGTTTTCGCCGGGATTCACCAAGAGGCGCTCGGCGAAGATCGCGATCATCGGCTGGATCTCCGGCATCATTCGCCAGGTCAGCGCCGCGTCGAGGCCGGGCGCGTGGCGCATGAGGCCGGTGACGTAGATCCGATCCTGGACGCGGAGCACGAGATCGAGGCTCGCGCTCGGGGCGAGGCGCACCGCGAGATCGTGTTGAAAGTAGTTGCCCTGGCCGCCGTCGCGGATGTCGCCGCGCCGCGAGGCACCCCCGAAGCCCGGGTGGGTGGCGCGAAAATCGGCGTCGGCGTGCGCGGTCTCGTGGCCGAAGAGCGTCGTCACCTCGAGCGCGCCGCGCGGACCGAAGAGCTGCCGCGCCAGCGAGCGCGAGGTGAACGCGAGCGAGCTGCCCCAGAGGCCGCGCCAGAGCTGGCTCGCGACGAAGGGCATGCCCGCGAAGACGCCCTTGTCGTGGTTCTCGAGCGCGACGAGGAAGTGCACGCCGAGGCGCACCGAGATGCCCTCCCAGTGGAGGCGCACCGTGCCGAATTCGAGGCCCACGCTCGACTGCGACGCGGGGCCGTACGCGCCTTCGAGCACCGGCGTGTCGCGCGAGGCCGAGGAGCTGCGCGAGATCTCGCGCGCGTTGCCGGGCAGGCGCTCGGAGAACGACGGAAAGAACGAGCCGTCGGCGAGCGCAGGCGACGCGCTCGCCGCGGTCGCAGCGAACAGCGCGAGCGCGAGCACGGTGCGACGCGCGCGCGAGGATCGAGGCACGTCGGGGCGATACCCGATTCCCGGGCGCGGAGTAATGCGGATCTGATCGGGTGGAATGCGGCGACGGTGAGCCGGCACCCCGACATTGCGACAGGATCGCCCTCGCGGCGCGGTTTGCCGCGTGACGTGGGGGAATGTCGTCCGCCGTGTGGGCCGACGGCGTCAGCTCGCTGTCGGTTCCCGGGGGTGGGTCGAGCGGCGTTGTCCTCGCACCGTTGGCTCGTGCTTGCGGTGAGAGCACACAGATCGCTAGGCTTCCCGATTCGCATGTCCGAGCGCCGTGATCACGAGACGCCTCCGTCGTCGACCCGAGCCGACAAGACCGCGCGCGTGGGTCCGCAGCGTCGGGCGAGCGGCGCCGTGGGCCCCGCCGAGCTCGCGAAGGGGACGGTCGTCGACGGGCGCTACGTCGTGGAGTCGGAGCTCGGCCGAGGCGGGATGGGCTTCGTCCACCTCGCGCGCGACACCTGGCTCGATCGACCCCTCGCGCTGAAGATGGTCGCCCCGCTCTGGGCCGCGAACAGCGCCGCGGCGTCGAGCTTCCTCCGCGAAGCCAAGGCCCTGGCCTTGTTGCGCAGCCAGTACGTCGTTCAGGTGTACGCGTTCGGCGTCCACGAGGGCTCGTACTTCCTCGCGATGGAGTACGCGCACGGGCGCACGCTGCGGCACATCCTCGCCGAGCACCGCGCTCACGGCGACACGGTGCCCACGCACCGGGCGCTGACGATCTTGAGCCGCATCGCCGAGGGCGTGGACGCGGTGCACACGGCCGGCATCGTCCACCGCGACATCAAGCCCGCCAACATCGTGATCGAGGAGGACACCGGCCGGCCGGTGCTCGTCGACTTCGGCCTCGCGGTCCCGCGCGACGATCCCAGCGCCGCGCTCTCGATGGGGACGCCGCACTACATGGCGCCCGAGCAGGCCGGCGCCGGCGTGCCGGGCGCGACCGTCGGCGTCGGCACCGACG
This sequence comes from Byssovorax sp., assembly GCA_040006075.1. Taxonomy (GTDB): domain Bacteria; phylum Myxococcota_A; class Polyangia; order Polyangiales; family Polyangiaceae; genus JANYGI01. Next base: position 23,497 of record JBDTXR010000019.1, read on the forward strand.
TCTACGCGCTCGGCTGCACGGCGTTCGAGATGCTCACCGGGCGCCTGCCGTTCGAGAGCGACGATCAAGCGCAGCTCATCCGCATGCACTCGCGCAAGGCGCCGCCCGCGCCGTCGTCGATCCGCAAGGACCTCACCCCGTTCGACGCGGTGCTGCAGAAGGCCCTGGCGAAGGATCCGGCGGATCGGTACCCCACCTGCGGCGCGATGGCCCACGAGCTCGCCGAGGCCGGCGAGAAGTGGAGCACCAAGAGCCTGACGTTGCCGCCGCCGCCGATGGAGCCGCGGGTCGAGCGCAACCGCGCGCTCAACGTGCTCGTCGTCGACGACGATCGGGTCTTCGCCAAGTTCGCCGCGCAGGCCGTGCAGCTGGCGTTCTTCCGGCACCGCAAGGATCTGCGGGTGATGGTGAAGGGCGCGGGCAACGGCGCGGAGGCCATCGAGCGCGCGCTGCAAGAGCCGCCGGATCTCGTGCTCCTCGACTTCGACATGCCCGGCCTCGACGGCGTCGACACCCTCTCGCGCCTCCGCGCCTTGCCCGGCGGCGACGCCGCGCGCGTGGTGGTGATCAGCGGGAGGGTGACGTCGTCGGATCGGTGGCGGTTCGCGGTGCTGGGCGTGCACGACTTCGTGAAGAAGCCGATCGATTTCCGGAGGCTGGTGGACCGGCTGGAGGGGATCGCGAAGAGGGTGGAGCAGAGGGAGCGCGATCGAGGGATTTAGAAGGATTTTCGAGCGCATTCGAGGCTTGTCGTTCGTCTTCGTCCTTCGTCCTTCGTCCTTCGTCCTTCATCCTCGTCTTCGTGCACGTCTGTCGTGCACGTGCACGTGCGCGCTCCGGTCTGATCCGGAAGCAGAGCGTGCACGCGCACGCGCACGAGGGACGAGGACGATTCGGAGCTGCTTCAGAACAAATAGCGCTCGCCCGGGTCGCAGAGCACGGTGACGATCGTCCCCTTGATCTTGCGGGCGATCTCCACCGCGGCGTGCACGTTCGCGCCCGAGCTCGGGCCGACCAAGAGGCCCTCTTCGCGGGCGATTCGTCGGGCCATTCGCTCGGCGGCGACGTCGGTCACGGTGACGATCTCGTCGATGAGCGCGCGATCGAGGATCGGCGGGACGAAGCCCGCGCCGAGGCCCTGGATCCCATGGCTCCCGGGGGCTCGGCCCGAGAGGACCGCGCTCGCAGCGGGCTCGACGGCGATGATGCGGACCGCCGCGCCGAGGCGTTCGCGGAGCACGCGGCCGCAGCCGGTGAGGGTGCCTCCCGTGCCCACGCCGAGGACCAGCGCCGCGATGTCGCCGCCGGTCTGCTCGAGCATCTCGAGGCCGGTGCCGGCGCTGTGCGCGTCGGGGTTGGCGGGGTTCTCGAACTGCCGGCTCATCCAGCTCCCCGGCGTGGCGTGGGCGATGGCGCGCGCGCGCTCGACCGCGCCCGTCATCCCGCGCTCGGCCGGCGTGAGGATGATCTCGGCGCCGTAGGCGCGGAGGATGTGGCGGCGCTGGAGGCTCATGTCCTCGGGCATCACCACGACGCAGGCGTAGCCGCGGATCGCGGCGATCATCGCCAGGCTGATCCCGGTGTTGCCGCTCGTGGCCTCGACGATCGTCGAGCCCGCGGCGAGCTTTCCCTCGCGCTCGGCGAGGAGGACCATGCTCAGCGCCGCGCGATCCTTCACGCTCCCGCCGGGGTTCTTGGCCTCGAGCTTGGCGTGCACGACGCCGCCCTCCGGCGGAGAGAGCCGCGCGAGCCGCACCAGCGGCGTCCCTCCGATCAGCGCGAGCGCGTCGGCCGCGATCGGGCCGCAGCGGCGCGGATCGAACGGAAGAGGAGAGTCCATCGTCGCGCAGTCTACTGCGGTTCGCCGCGCGAGCGCGCGCTCTACGAGCCGCCGGGCGGGATCTTGCCGACGGCGGGCATCGTCCCGCTCTTGCGCTTGAGCTCGCGGCTCACGACCTCGAGGTTCTTCTCGAACTGGATCACGCGGCGGTGCCCCACGCCGACCTCTTTCTTCATGATCTCCAGCGCGCGCGTGATCTCGCGGGACGCGCCGGCGAGGTCGCCGAGGTCGCGCAGGAGCAGGCCGAGGTTGTTGCGGCGCATCGACACGACGTAGTGGTTCGGCCCGTAGGTGGCCTCGCCGATGCCGACGGCGCGCTCGAGCAGCCCGCGCGCTTGCTGGAGGATCCGGCGCGCGGCCTCGGCGCGGCCGGCCTTGCGCTCGCGCTCGGCGAGCTCGGGGAGCACGTCGGCGAGGTTCCCGAGCAGCGATCCGAGGTCGGGGTGCACCGGGCCCCACGCGGCCTCGCCGCGCGCGAGCGCGCTCTCGAGCACCTGGCGCGCGCCGTCGAGATCGCCCTGGACGCGGCGGAGAAATCCGAGATCGTTCAGCCGGGGGATCAGCTCCGGATCGTCGTGCCCGTAGAGCCGCTCGTCGATGGCCAGCGCGCGCTCGACGTTGAGGATCGCGCCGGCGAGATCGCGGCGCTTGCGCAGCACCTTGGCGATGTTGTTGTAGTCGCGCGCCACCGACGAGTGATCCTCGCCGTAGAGCGCGATGTCGATCGCGAGGGCGCGCTCGGCGTAGGTGAGCGCCGCGGGATCGTCGAGCTCGCCGAGGACCCGGCTCAGCTTGGTGAAGATCGTCGCGACGTGGGCGTGATCGGTCCCGTGGATCGAGGTGGCGATCTCCCGCGCGCGCTCGAGCAGATCCTTCGACGCGACGAAGGCGCCGGTCTCGAGGTGGAACTTCGCCGCGCGGATCAAGAGCTGCTCGGTGACCTCGCGCGCGACGCCGGCGAGCTCGGCGTACGTGGCGGCGGGCAGCACGTGCGGGAGGAAGCGCCCGCGATCGGGCGAGCCGGTGCCGGCCTCTTCGAGATCGGCGGAGAGGCCCTCGTAGACCACGCGCACGGCGGCCTCGGCCCACACGCGGAACTCCTCGTCGGTGAGGCGATCGCGCACGACGGCTTGCACGAGGCGGTGCACCGAGAGCGAGCTCTCCTGCGCCTCCACGAGCGAGCAGCGACGGAGCGCGGCGATGGCCTCGTCGAGGACCAGCGGATCGGTGACGGCGTCGGCGAGCGCCGACGGGAGGAACTCGGCGCCCGGCGCGAGGCCCTCGCGCGGGATGTCGTCAGCGGCCAGGAACGCCGCGAGCCGGAGCAGCTCGCCGGCAGCGGGCGAGCGGCTCTGCGCCTCTTCGAATGCGATGTCCCAGGTGGTGGCGACGGTGGGCGCCGTCTCGCCGAGCGCGGTGCGCCGGAGCAGCTCGTGGCGGCGCTTCTCGAAGAGCTCGAGGTAGAAGTTGATCGGCGCGCCCGACTCTTCCATGTAGGCCGCGGCCTGCGCCAGCGCGAGCGGCAGATCGCCCAGCGCCTCGGCGAGCCGCGCCGCCGAGCCGTCGTCGCTGCGCCCGCTCCGGCCGAGCAGGAACGCCACCGAGTCTTCGCGCGCGAGCTCGCGCAGCGCGAGCGGGATCGCGTGGCCGCGCCAGCTCGCGTGGCGCGAGGTGATGATCACGTGCCCGGCGCCCGACGTCCCGAGGTACGGCGCCACCGCCGCCGGATCGCGCGCGCTGTCGAAGATCAGGAGCCAGTTGCCGTTCTGCGCGAGCCACTTTCGCGCCGCCTCCACCGCCAGGCGCTGATCGGGATCGCTGCGCGCGCGCAGGCGGAGCGCGAACGAAAGCTCGGCGAAGTCCGACGCGAGCTGCGCCGACTCCTCCGCGCGGAGCCACCAGACCACGTCGTAGTCGGCGGCCTGGCGGTACGCGTACTCGACCGCGAGCTGGGTCTTCCCTACGCCGCCGAGGCCGCTGACGGCGCGGAACGACGCGCCGGGCAGCGCGGACGAGAGCCCGGCGCGGAGCTCTGCCAGCTCCTGATCGCGCCCGGTGAACGTGGGGTTGCGCCGGTGCGGCACGTTCCACGTCGCGGGGAGCGCGGGCTGCGATCCTTCGCGCGGCGTCGGTCCGTGGCCCACCCCCCTGACGCCCGGGGGAGGTGAGCCATGCGAGGGTTTACGGCTGTCCTCGCGTTCGCGCGGCGCGCCTCCTCGTCGAGCAACGTGCGGAGCGCGTGGGTGACGTCGGCGAACGCGTCGTCGTGCGTCGGCCAGCTGGTCACGGCGCGGCCTCCGGTGGGCAGCACGAGGTCGACCTCGTCGCGCAGCGGCGAGCCGGGGGTAGCGTAGTCGCAGGGCCGCAGGATGATCGAGATCAGCCGCGTGCGCTCGACCCGGTGCCGCTCCAGCGCCCGCGCGAGCTCGACGTCGTAGAGGTAATCCGACGCGAGAAAATCCGCGCTGACGAGGAGCAGGATCAGCTCGGCCTCTTCGAGGTGCTGATCGATGGTGCCGCGCCACTCCGCGCCCGCGCCGATCCGGCGCGCGCTCCAGCTCCGCACGAAACCCTGGCGGCTCAGCAACGCCAGGTGGGTCTCCAGCTCGCGGCGCAGCTCCTCGTCCTCGGGGGCGTAGCAGAAGAAGACGTTGACCGGAGCTCGTTCGGGCATGGGCACGGGGGTCGGATCGAATCCAGGATTGTCTCGACGAGTCTACGCGGCGGAGGCCTCGCGCGCTCGCCGCCGCCGCATTGATCTACCTTGTTTTCGTGCGCCGCGGGGCGTCGTTGTTCCCGCCCGCGCCGGGCGGCGGACGCGCTCCGGGCCGCGAACGAGGTGACGCATGGAGGCCCCGCGCCCCGGGGCCGACGCGGTTTCCAGACGTGACAACGGCCGGGGGCCCGGAGGCTTGCACCCGCTCGCGCGAACCCGCGCCGGAGCCCCTGACCGGATCGGCGAGAGCGGCTAGAGTGCCGTGGTGGTGACCGAGCCCCTGGGCTTTGCGACGTTTCCTCCTGGCACCGTCCTCCTCGACAAGTACCGGATCGTCCGGGAGCTCGGGGTGGGCGGCATGGGTGTCGTGCTGTGCGCCGAGCACGTCGCGCTGGGCACGCGCGTGGCCTTGAAATTCCTGCTGCCCGAGTTCGCGATCCTGCCCGACGCCGCGCAGCGCTTCGTGCGCGAGGCGCGCGCCGCGACGCGGATCCACAGCGAGCACGTGGCCCGGGTCATCGACGTCGGCACGCTCCCCGGCGCGCTCGCGGGCCTGCCTTCGCCGCGCGGGCCCGACGGCGAGGTGCTCACCGTCGCCGAGGGCGGCGGACCCCCGGGCGTCCCCTTCATCGTCATGGAATACCTCGAGGGAAAGGACCTCGGGAGGCACCTGAAATCGGAGGCCAAGATCTCGATCCACGAAGCGATCGACTTCGTCGTCCAGGCCGCCGAGGCGCTGGCGCAGGCGCACGCCGCGGGCGTGATCCACCGCGACGTCAAGCCGGCGAACCTCTTCCTCTCGCGCAACGCCGACGGCTCGGCCCACGTGAAGATGCTCGACTTCGGCATCGCCAAGGTGGTCGAGGAGACGGCGCAGCACAACCTCGAGCTCACCAAGACGCGCGCGGTGATGGGCTCGGCGCTCTACATGTCGCTCGAGCAGATGCGCTCGACCAAGACCGTCGACTACCGCACCGACATCTACTCGCTCGGGATCACGCTCTACGAGCTGCTCACCCACACCCACCCGTTCATGGCCGAGTCGTTCTCCGAGCTCTGCGTCAAGGTCAGCCTCGATCCGCCGGATCCGATCGGCCGCCATCGGCCCGACGTGACCGACGAGCTGGCCGAGGTGATCGCCAAGGCCTACGCGCGCTACCCCGACGATCGGTACCCCACCGTCGCCGCGTTCGCCTCGGCGCTCGCGCCCTTCGCCGCGGCCGAGTCGCAGGCGATGATCGCCGCGATCCAGCGCATCGATCGCGCGGCGAGCGGCGAGCGGCCCCTGGTGCGGATGCTGACGCCGCTGACCAACCGCGCGGTCGTCACCGAGCGGCCGCCGCCTCCGCCGCGCGTGCCGTGGGGAGTCATCGCCGCGGGGTTCTTCGCCGGCGCGGCGATCGCCGGCGTCACCTGGGGCGTCGCGCACCACGGTGAGGCCGTCGTCAACGTCGTTGACGGCGGCGTCGAGGCCGGCGTCCCGGTGGTGCACACCGTCGACAGCGCGCAGCCGATGCCCTCGACCTCGACGCTGATCGCCCCCGTGCCCAGCGCCTCGACCGCGCCGGCGACGAGCGCCTCCGCCGGGCCCACCGTGAGCCCGCTCCACGTCCCGCGCGAGTGCCAGCACGGCGAGGTCGACTACCTGCTCCCGAACGGCATGCGCCAGCTCTGTCGCCGCCACCGCTGAGGCGCGCTTCAGTCGCGCGGCGAGAGCACGTCGCCGCTGTGGCTCGCCGCCAGGCACCCCTCGTCGAGGCCCAGTTTGCAGGCTTTTTCGAAGAGTTCCGCGGCGCGCTTCGGGTTGGTCTTCACGCCCTCGCCGCTGGTGTAGAGGCGGGCGAGCTCGAAGCAGGCGCGGGCGTTCCCGCGATCGCAGACGCGGGTGAGCAGCGTCGCGGCGTACGCCGGATCGGCGCCCACGCCCCGGCCTGCGAGGTACACGCCGGCCGCGGCCACGCAGCCGAGGTTGGCGCCGGCGTCGCACGCGCGGCGGTAGGCCTCGGCCTCGTCCGCGTCGCCGACGAGCACGCCCGCGTGGTACGCGTCGCCGAGCTTGAGGCAGCCGCGCGCGCTCCCCGCCTCGCAGGCCGCGCGGAACAGGCTCACCGCGTGATCGGCGTCGGACGAGCCCGTCGCCGTCGCCAGCTTGATCACCCCGAGCGTGACGCAGTCCTCGACCTGGTGATCGGCGCAGCCCGCGGTGCAGCCGGCGACGTCGTCGTTGGCGCAGGGCAGGCGAAACGGCAGCGGCGCGGGCGCAGCGGCGGCCTCGCCGGCGAGCGGGGCGTCGTGCGGCGCCGGCGCGACGAGCGGCTCGACCGGGCGCGCGCCCGCGGCGCACCCGATCAGCATCGCCGGCAGGAGGACCCCGAGACCCATGGCCAACGCGGTGCGCACTGAGGTCACCATGACACATTTCCGGCCGCGAATCGTGATAAGCAGGCAGGCGCCATGAAGCCTGTGCTCCGCCCTGCCCGCGCCGCCTTTGCCCTCCTCGCCGTCCTCGCGCTCGCGCTGCCGCTCTCCAGCGGCTGCTCGAACAACATGGAACCGGCCCAGTGCAACACCATCCGCAGCGACGCCTTCGATCTCGTCAACAAGGCCCAGCACTGCAACGACGACAAGGACTGTCGTCAGAGCGAGTGGCCGGGCTGCGCCAAGCCCCTCAGCAACGAGACCTTCGAGAAGATCAAGCCCATGCGGGCCTCGTTCGAGAAGGGCAAATGCGAGGAGACCAAGAGCGACTGCAAAGAGCCTCCGGTTGTTTACTGCAAGCAAGGACTCTGCGTGCACCGCGAGAAGGGCACCCCCGAGAACATGGGCGCGCCGGCGGGCGAGATCATCATCAAGTAGCGCGGTTTGCCGCGGGCGCGGGGATCGCGTAGCCCTCGGAGCATGAACCGCCTCCGCGTCCTCACGCTCAATATCTGGAACCGCCAGGGACCCTGGGAAGAGCGCCTCCGGATGATCCGCGAGGGGGTTCGTCGCCTCGACCCCGATCTCGTCGGCTTGCAAGAGATCATCGCCCACGAAGGGCAGAGCCAGGCCGACGCGATCCGTGACGGCCTGGGCTACGAGGGCGCCTTCGGGCTGGCCCACGATCTCGGCGGCGGCGTCCTCTTCGGCAACGCCGTGCTCTCGCGCTGGCCCATCGCCGCGACGCGCGTGTACCCGCTCCCCGACGGCGGATCCGACGAGCATCGCTCGCTCTTGCTCGCCGAGATCGACTCGCCCCACGGGAGGATCCCGTTCTTCGTCACCCACCTCAACTGGAAGCTTCACCACGGCGTGGTGCGCGAGGCGCAGGTCGCCGCCATCGCCGAGATCGTGAAGGGCGCGGCGCCGATGTCGGGCCTCCCGCCGGTGCTCGTCGGCGACTTCAACGCCGAGCCCGAGGCCGCGGAGATCCGCTTTTTGAAGGGGTTACAGTCGCTCGGCGGCAAGAGCAACCACTTCGCCGACTGCTTCGGGCAGAGGGGGGAGGGGCCGGGGATCACCTTCGACGCCACGCGGAACCCGTTCGCCGCCGAGACCCACGAGCACCCGCGGCGCATCGACTACGTCTTCGTGCGCGGGCCCGACGTCTCGGTCCGGGGTAAATCGCTCGTCGCGCGCGTGGTCCTGGACGAGGTGGAGAACGGGGTCGCCGCGACCGATCATTACGGGGTCTACGCGGAGATCACCATCTGACGGCAAAGGCTCAAAGCCCTCTCGTTCGCTTTGATTGAGCTAGCGCTCCCGCGGCGTTGTCGCTCTCATACGTTCGCCGTGACGCTCCGCCTCCGCCCGCTCGCCCTCGCCTGCGCCACCGCGCTCGCGATCCCGCTCCTGCTCCTCGCGCCCGAGCGGGAAGCGCGCGGCGTGCCCTGCGCCGCGTCGGTGGACGAGGCGCGGCGCCACATGGATCGCGGCCTCGATCTCTACGACAAGGGCCAGTTCCGCGAGTCGGCGGCCGAGTTCGACGCCGCGTACCAGGCCCAGCCCTTCAGCGCCTCGCTCTGCAACGCGGCCATGGCCTACGAGCGCGCGCTCAATTTTCAGAGCGCGATCGCCCGCTACAAATCGTTCCTCTCGGCCGAGCCCAACCCGCCGGATCTGGTGCGGATCAAGACCGTGCTCACCTGGCTCGAGGCGCAGCAGGCGGCGCAGCTCGCGGCCCGCTCCATCGACGCCGACGGCGGCCTCGGCGACGCGGCCGACGGCGGCGCGCTCGCGGCCAGCGACGCCGGCGCCGCGCCTCCGCCGGTGGAGATCCGATCGCAGGTCGTCGTCGAGAGCGATCCGCCGGGCGCTCCGCTGACCGTGTATTTGCGCAAATCGGGCGCGTCGCCGTTCCTCGCCGGCGCGCCGAACCCCGGCTGGCAGAAGGTCGTCGAGAGCCAGAAGACGCCGTACGACGTCGCGCTCCCGACCGGCAACTACCACCTGGTGCTCGACGCGTTCCGCGATCTCAAGCGGAGCGAGACCGATCTCGAGCTCTTGCCCGGCCGCGTTTACAACTTCAAGGCCAACCTCTCGCAGGGCGCGTTCCTCGGCTTCCTCCGCGTCACCTCGCCGATCGAGGGCGCGCGGATCCACGTCGACGATCCTCCGCCGTTCACCAAGGGCACGTGGGGTCGCGCGCCGCACGGCGATCTGCTCGAGCCCGGCGAGCACCAGGTGTGGATCGAGGCCGGAGGCTACGAGACGATCCTCCGCACGATCACCGTCGAGCGCGGCGCGACCGTCGAGATCGCGGCCCCGCTCGAGCGCGTGCGCCATGGCTTCTTGCTCATCGACGCCAACGCCGACGAGGTCAGCGTCAAGGTCGACAGCGTCCCGTACGGCGCGTACTCCGCGCTCGGCGATCCGCTCAAAATCAGGCTCCCCGCGGGCCCGCACCACGTCGAGCTCGACGCCTCGGGACGCAAGACGTTCAGCGGCGACGTCACGGTCCCGCGCGGGCAGGAGATCGCGCTCCACGGCCGCCTGGCGTTCAAGCCTCCGCGGAGCAACGCCATCCTCAGCGCCACGCTCGCGGTGGGCGCGGGCGTCGGCGGCGTCGTGCTCCTGCGTCAACCCTCGTACGAGCTCCGCGAAGGGCTGGATTTCCCGGGCCTCCCGCGCGTCGTCCCCACCGGAACGCAGCCCTGGTTTCGCGTCGGCGGAGTGGTCTCCCTCGGCGTCTCGGGCCTCCTCGTGCTGGCGACCGGGTACTCGCTGGTCAACGATCCGAACCCGCCGTCGAACGCGCAGATCGATCGGGCGCGCGAGATCGGATCGGAGCCGTCCGCGCGGCCCGCGGCGGAGCCGGCGAAGAAGAAGGCCGGGTTCCGGCTCGATGGAGTGACGCCGGAGGTGTGCACGCAGGGCGCGGGCTTCGAGCTCCGAGGCTCATTTTAGATCCTGGCCCCTGCGCGACCTCCGTTGTACGGCTCCGGCACCATGACCTCTTCGGCCTCCCCTCCTTCCGTCCGCGCCTTCGACGAGCCCAAGCTCGAGGCGCTGATCGAGACGATGTTCCTCGCGGCCTTCGCCGACGGAGACTTCGGCGACGAGGAGCGCAAGCAGCTCATTTCCTCGGTCGAATCGCTCACCGATCGGGCGATGTCGGCGGCCACGACCGACGCGCTGCTCACGCGCATCCAGGCCGAGCTCGCGGCGTCGGGGCGGGCTGCGCGCCTGGCCTCGGTCAAAGAGCGCCTGGGCAGCCCGGCAGAGCGCATGACGGCGCTCTCGCTCACCATCCGCCTCGTCGCGGCCGACGGGATCATCCGCACCAGCGAGCGCGAGCTGATCCTCGACGTCGCCGAGGCGCTCGAGATCGACCGCGACCAGGCCGCCGATCTCGTCAAGGAGCTGGGCGGTTGAACAGCGGCGCCGCCCGCGGCCCGATTGCGGTAGAGTGACGTCCAGTGTCCTGGTCCACCACCGGCTCGCATCTGATCCCGTTCCCCGTCCCGGGGACGACGCTCACGTCGACGCGCGGCAATTACACGGTGGGCGCCCTCATCGGAGATGGCCAGTACGGCTCGGTGTACGAGTGCATCGGCCCCTTCGATCAGCCCTACGCGCTGAAGATGCTCCGGCCGGCCAACAAGCCCTACCAGGTGGTCAAGGAAGAGTGGTCGCGCGAGATGCAGCGGCTCGAGAGCTTCCGCCACCCGAACATCGTCTACATCCACGACGCGTTCGAGAACAATTTCCTCTTCTATCTCTCGCTCGAGCGCTGTGACACCAGCCTGCGCGGGCTCCTCGGGCGGCCGATGCCCGACGCCCTCTTCGTCGAGATCGCCCGCCAGCTCCTGATGACGCTGGCCTACCTGCACGACAACGGCGTCGTCCACAGCGATCTCCACGCGGGCAACGTGCTCATCTCGCAGATCGATCGGCAGCCGATCGTCAAGCTCACCGACTTCGGCGTCGCCCACCAGCTCGAGGGCGACACCCGCTGGTTTCGCCCCCAGGTGGCCAACCCGAAGATCCTCACGCCCGAGCTGGTGACGGCCGGCTACACCACCGCCCAGAGCGATCTCTACCAGCTCGGTCTCCTGCTCTACCAGATGACGTCAGGCCAGCCTGCCATGGATGTGTCCGGCCCCTACGAGGAGATCGCCCGCCAGATCGCCGACGGCACGCCGCGCCAGAAGGCCGAAGCGCTCGGGACCCCCGTCGCCACCGTGATCGCCAAGCTCCTTCGCCGCCGCGACGCCCACCGCTACCAGTCCGCGCGGGAAGCCTGGGACGATCTCCGGCAAATTCCCCGGTTCTGAGCGACCCTCTTCCGCTGCAAGCGGAGGTGATCTGGGCTAGAACGGGCGGCATGACCCGAGTCGTCTCGCTCACCCCGGCTGTGTTTCACCTCTCCGAGGCCGTCAATCAGGTCTCGCGGACCTACGGCGAGGCGCCGATCGTGCCGCGCGGGCCTCGCCTCGCGCCGCTGTTCGACGGCGTGCGCCACGGCATCCAGGCGGCGCTCGGCGCGGAGAGCCACGAGGCCGTGATGATGACGGGCACCGGATCGACGGCGATCGCCGCGGTCCTGGGCTCGTGCCTCCGCGCGGACGAGCGCCTGCTCGTGGTGCGCAACGGCGCCTACGGAGACCGCATCTTCGAGTACGCGACCACGCTGAAGCAGCCGGTGGTCGATCTCTCGCTGCCGTACGGCGAGAAGCCGGACCTCGCGCGGATCGAGGAGATCCTCGCGGAAAACAAGGCCGATGCCGTCGCCGTCGTGTACGGGGCGACCTCGACCTGCACCCTGAACCCGGTGCCCGAGATTGGCGCTCTCGCGAAGAAATACGGCAAGAAGCTCCTGGTCGACGGGGTGAGCTCGCTCTTCATCGAGCCGATGGATCTCGACGCCTGGGGCGTCTCCGCGGTGATGGGCTCGTGCAACAAGGGCCTTCACAGCCAGCCCAACCTGACCATGGCCCTGGTCCGCAAAGACCTCCTCGCCGAGATGGAGTCCATCCCGGCTCGCGCGCCCAACCTCGAGCTGTGGAAGGCCTGGCGCGCTCAGGTCAACGGCGGGCACCCCTACACCATCGATCCGATGAGCCTTTGCCAGGTGAGCGCCGCGCTCGCGCACCTGGCCGCGCAGGGCGGCGTCGCGGGCCGCCACGCCATCTACCAGGCGCGCACAGACCTGCTCCGCCGGGGCTACGAGCACCTCGGCCTCACCATCGCTCGCTGGGCCGGCGTCCCGCTGCAATCGATCGGCACCGCGCTGGAGATCCCGAAGAGCACCACGTACGACGTGATGGCGCAGCGGCTGGCGACGGAGGAGGTTGAAGGCCACACGTTCGAAATCTACGCCGCGCAGGGCAAGCTCTCGAGCAAGCTGTTCCGGATCTTCAACATGGGAGAGTACCCGCTCTCGGTCTACGAGATCTTCCTGCGGGCGCTGGCCAGGGTGGTTTGAAGCCGCGCTGAAGCGCCACCTCCGCCCCGGTCAAGGGACAGGCGTCGTTGGGCTTGCCGGGGGTGCCTCGATCTCCAGTGTTCCCGGTGATGTAGGTCTTCCCCGACCAGCGGAGGTCGGTGTCGATCAGGGCCGCGGTCGCACGCGGGGAGCGCCGCTGTCGGTGGCCTCGTCGCCCGGTCGGTGGATTTGCGCACGGGGGCCGCGCGCCGTTGCGCGTTCCCGGCGCCCGCGCTCCGGTGCATTCCTGGGGACATGAACGCGCTGACCCCCGCCAGGATCTCGACGACCCTTCCCCCTCCGCGCCACGGAGCGCGGTGGATCTCCCCGAAGCTCCTCGTCACCCTCGCGATCGGCGCCCTGCTCGCCGGGTGTGGATCCGAGGTGGTCGATGTCCCGACCGACGGAGCCTCGGCCAGCAGCTCGTCGGGCGCGGGCTCGAGCTCCAGCTCCACCGGGACAGGCACGCTGGGTACCACGTGGCCCAAGCGGGTAACGCTGCTGTCGAGCTTCGCCGCGGATGCTAGCGACGGTGTCCAGCTCGCGGACGGGATCACCGTCCCGGGCCCGGGCGATCTGAGCCTCTACACCGGCAAGGTGCTTTCAATCAGCTCGGCCACGCCGGACTCCGTGTGCAACAAAGGCACCTTCGACGCGCTGAGCGATATCCCGATCGAACTCGACACGTGCGCTGCGGACTTCTACAAGGGCTGGACGAATTACGCCTACCTGAGCGCGGCGTCGGTGCATACGACCGAGCAGTCGTACGCCATCGGCCTCGGGCTGCTCCTGCGGGACAAGGAGCACACGGCCGTGTACCGGGCGCGCGTCGTCGGCGACTCGTTCGATGCAGAGGGCATGTCGACAGCGACCTTCGACTACGAGCCTGTGCCGTGAGCTCGACCGCAGAGCCCGCGGCCACGCTGGTACGGCGGGGGTGGGGGGTCCACGTGATCACCGAGCCGGAGAGCGCGAGACCCTCGTGCGCTCCCGCTCCAGCGCTGACGACCTGGCGATCCGCCCTTGGTTCGCCTTCGCTCTTCCTGTCCGCCGCGGGGCGCGCCTCTCGAGGGGTGAATCGGCGAAGGCGGCAGCTCTTCCCATCCGCTCCGCGCGAAGGTACGGAGCGAGGCGGCCGGTCGACCACAGCCCCACCACGCGAGCGAGGGGGCGTCGCGCGATCGGACCGCGTTGCCAGAGGAAACGACGATGGAGACGAACGATACCCTGATGCTCCCGAGCCTCACCGCCGCGCCGCCGCGCGCGCTCGCCGACGTCGACGCCGCGATCCGGCGGGCCCGCGCCCCCCAGCGCACGACGGGCTACGTCCTCCTCGGCGGCGCCTTCTTCCTCGCCGCGATGTTCGCGATGATGGGAAAAATGATCGGCGGCCTGCGCGGCGCCGTCGAGACCTTCGCCGTCCTGCTCGCCCTTCTCGGCGGTCCCGCGTACCTCTACGCCCGCGCCACGACGCGCCGCGTGAAGCGCCTGTTCTGCGACGGCCTGGCGCGCGAAGGCACCGTGAACCGCCTCTTCTTCAGAGGCAGTGGCACGGGTGCGCGCGACCAGGAGGGCCCTGGTCAGCAGACCGCGGGCGCCTGGTCGTCCCTCTACCTCTACGTCGACGTCGGCTACGCGGACGACGCCGGGCATCTCGCCCTCACCCGCGTTCAGGTGCAGAGCCACGCGCGCCTGAGCGAGGGCATGGAGGTGGTCGTCTTCGTCGATCCCGAACCGCAGCCGCTCGTCGGCGTCGTCGCCCCGGGTGAGGTCGACGGATCGCTCAACCTCTACGTCGGCGGGAAGGATCTCTCGGCCATCTGAAGCTCATCGACCTCGGCCCCACCCGGGCCGGCCAGCTCGCATAGCATGCGAAGTCGCACCCAGGGAGTGCGCTTGCACCAGCCGAAGAAACGCGGTTGGCGGCGTCCAGAATTCCTTGACCGTCGGCGTCAAGGAAACACCGGGCTTCGCACGCAACTCCCCGAGGCTTCTGGAGCCGGTCCGGGGCGCGCCGGCACCCGCCAGGGGCACAGGGAAGGTCGACTTCCGGGGCCCAGGACCGGCTGTTGCGCTGATGGCGACTGCTGGTAGAACGCCCGATCCGCGCCGACCTCGCCGCGGCTCGAAAGGTGCTCATGATCCCCTTCTCGGTCCTCGATCTGGCTCCCATCCCGCAAGGCAGCGACGCCGGGGAGGCCCTCCGGAACACCCGCGATCTCGCCCAGCACGCCGAGCGCTGGGGGTATGCCCGCTACTGGCTGGCCGAGCACCACAACATGACCGGGATCGCCAGCGCCGCGACCGCGGTGGTGATTGGCCACGTCGCCGGCGCGACCTCGACGATCCGCGTGGGATCCGGGGGGATCATGCTCCCCAACCACGCTCCTCTGGTCATCGCCGAGCAGTTTGGCACCCTGGCTTCGCTCTACCCCGGTCGCATCGATCTCGGCCTCGGGCGCGCCCCCGGGACCGATCAGCTCACCGCCCGCGCGCTCCGCCGCACCCTGAGCGGCACCGTCGACGATTTCCCCCGCGACGTGGTCGAGCTGCAATCGTACTTCCGCGAGGCCAAGGCCGGTCAGCCGGTGCGCGCGGTGCCCGGCGCCGGCCTCCACGTGCCGTTGTGGTTGCTCGGATCGAGCCTGTTCAGCGCCGAGCTCGCCGCGCTCCTGGGCCTGCCGTTCGCGTTCGCCTCGCACTTCGCCCCGCAGCAGATGGAGCGCGCCGTCGCCCTCTACCGCGCGCGCTTCAAGCCCTCCGAGCAGCTCGAGAAACCCCACGTGATGCTCGCCGTCAACGTGCTTGCGGCCGACACCGACGCCGAGGCGGCGCGGCTCTTCACCTCGATTCAACAGCAGTTCGTCAACCTCCGCCGCGGCACCGCCGGCCCGCTCCCGCCGCCGGTCGACAGCATCGAGGCCATCTGCTCTCTGGCCGAGCTCGACGGGCTCGCCGGCGCGCTCGCCTGCTCCTTCGTCGGCACCGCCGCGACGATTCGCCCCGGGATCCAGCGCTTCCTCCAGCAAACAGGCACCGACGAGCTCATCGTCACCGGGCACATCTTCGACCACGCGGCGCGCCTTCGATCGTTCGAGATCGTGTCCCGCCTCCGCGACGATCTCGCGAGCGAGGCCCGCGCGGCCTGACTCGGCGTCCACGAGCCTCGAGTCCCACCCGCGGGCAGCGCGGGCTCGCCGGAAGGCTGCGAAGGCGCGAGGACGGAGAGATTTTCTTGTCTCACCCTTGCGTCCCTTGCGCCCCTGCGGTCCTCTGCTCGCCGGATCGCGCTCGATCCAGCAAGAGGTTTCTTATGCGGCAGATTTGCATGGTGGTTCTCCTGACCGGCGTCACGGCGCTGGCGGCGTGCGGCGGCGGCGGGACGACGACGACGACGACGACGACGGGCGGAATGGGCGGCGAGTCGTCCACCACCACCACAACGAGCGGAATGGGCGGCGAAGGCGGACACGGCAGCACCGTCACGAGCGCAGCGACGACGAGCGCCACCACGGCGACCGGCACCAGCACCGGTGTCGGCGGCGCGGGCACCACCACCGGCGCGACGACCACCACCGCGACCAGCGGTACCGGCGGCGCGGGGACAGGCGTGCTCGGATCGCCGTGCGCGAGCGACGCGGTCTGCGCAGGTGGCCTGTGCCTCGACGAGGCGA
Organism: Byssovorax sp.; assembly: GCA_040006075.1. Lineage (GTDB taxonomy): Bacteria > Myxococcota_A > Polyangia > Polyangiales > Polyangiaceae > JANYGI01. The sequence continues at coordinate 39,633 of JBDTXR010000019.1, forward strand.
CGCAGGGCTGGCCGGCGGGATACTGCTCTGCGGTCTGCGATCAAGCCGCGCCGGCCTGCCCGGACAACGGCGTGTGCGTGGACGACGGCAGCATGACGGGCAGCGGGATCTGCCTCCAGAGCTGCACCGTGGGCCCCAACGGGTGCGCCGCGGCCTATTCGTGCCTCGACTTCGGCGTGGGCAACGTGTGCTATCCGACCTGCACCGCAGAGGCCCAGTGCACCGCGTTCTGCGACGCCGACACCGGCTTCTGCTCGGCCACCGACGAGGACTGCGCCAACGGGATGGACGACGACGCGGACAACCTCGTCGACTGCGAGGATCTCGACTGCAAAGCCACCTGCGGCGGTCAAATCACCGCGGCGTGCACCATGGCGACCCCGGCCGCGGCCTCGAACATGGGGGACACCTCCCTGGGATCCTTCGCCTTCGCGGGCTCCTGCACCGGCGCCGGCTCGCACGAGGTCGCGTTCAGCCTCACGCCCGGCGTCGCGGGGGAGCACGGAACCCTCACGGCGACCGTCTCGTCCGCGCTCGATCTCGGGATCTACGCGCGCCTCGCCTGTAGCGATCCCTCGACCCAGATTGCCTGTGTCGACCTCAACGCCGGTCGCACCGACGAGGTCCTGGTGATCGAGCTCGACGGCGGCACCCCGATCACGCTCTTCGTCGACGGCTATTCAGCCGGCCAGGAGGGCCCTTTCACCCTCACCACCTCGTACCAGGACAACGCGCCGCTCTGCGCCGCCGCGCTCCCCGAGGCCATCGGCGACACCGTCGGTGATACGACCCTGGGGACCAACGCGTTCACCGGCTCGTGCACCGGCTCCGGCGTCAACGAGCAGGTCTATACCTTCCTGCCGGCCGCCGACGGGACGCTGCACCTGAACCTCTCGTCGCAGGCCGACATGGGCGTCTACGTGCGGACCACGTGCCTCGACAAGACGACCGAGCTCGGGTGCGCCGACGTCAACATCGGAGGCATCGACGAGACGCTCGACGTCCCGGTCAAGAGCGGCGTCGCCGTCACGGTGTTCGTGGACGGCTACCGGCCCTCCGAGGTCGGCGCGTTCACCCTGACTGCCACTCTGATGTAGCCCCCCGACGCGACGCGGCGCAGGAGCAAGGACGAGAGGCTACGGCTTCTTCTTCTCGTCCTTCTTCTTGTCCTTGCCGCCGTCGCCGCCGGCGTCCTTGGCCCCCGCGTCGGCCTCTTCGCCCACCGAGAGCAGCTCGACGTCGAACACCAGGGTGGCTTTGCCGGGGATCTTCGGCGGAGAGCCGCTGTCGCCATACCCCAGCTTCGACGGGATGGTGAGCTTGCGCTTGCCGCCGATTTTCATGCCCACCACGCCGAGATCCCACCCCTTGATGACTCCGCCCTTGCCGAGCTGAAACTCGAAGGGCTTCTTGCCGACCGAGGTGTCGAACATGAAGTTGGTCTTGAGCAGGCGACCGGTGTAGTTGACCTTGACCTTGTCGCCGTCCCTGGCCTCGGCGCCGGTACCGACGGTGAGGTCTTCCTTGATCAGGTCGGCGGGCTCGGGGACCTCGGGCGCCGCGGAAACCACGGGGCGCGGCGGGGGCGCCGGGGGCTCCGGCACGGTTTTGTCGCAGGCGGCGAGGGCGAGCGCGGCGAGCGCGGCGGCGATCAGGGACGATTTCATGGCGGCCCCGTCTTATGAGGGAACGGGCCATCGAGCAAGGCCGACGTCGGACCTTCCCAAAGGGGCGGCACGCGCCGCCCCTCCCCGCCGAGCAAAGCTCGTCGGGGCCCCTCCCCACGCGGGCGCTCCGCGCATTTTGTCGAACGGTCAAACCGTTCGGTGCACTAGCCTGCGCGCCCTCGTGGCCCGCTATTTCACCGTCGGCGCGCTCGCGCTCGCAGCCCCCCGCGCCAACGCGGTCGGGGCCGTGCGCCTCACGCTCGCGCCGACCATGCTCGAGGTCGAGCTCCTCCGCGTCGGCGGTTTTTCGAGCGGATTTGCGTCGGGCGGCGTGGCCGAGCCGGTGCGCTTCACCGTGCCTTACCTCGCGGTGCGCGGCCTGGTTCGGCGCGGGCGCATGCTCTACCTCGCGCTCGATCCCGGCGTCGTCGCGCCGTACA
>JBDTXR010000020.1:0-40836 GCA_040006075.1 Byssovorax sp.
CTCCTCCTCCGCCTAGGCGGCACACCCGGCTCGACGAAAATCACCGACGGCTCCGCGGCTGGTGTCGTTCGACACCAGCCACATGGCGCGAGGAGATCGCGCCGCGCGCTTGACCCCGCGCCCCTGTCGCCCGACAACCCCTCGCGATGAGCACCCCTCTGCGAGACGAGCTTCACCGGCGCTTCACCGAGGTCCGGCGCTTCACCGACGCCCTCCACCGCCCGCTCTCGGCCGAGGACTGCGGGCTCCAGTCGATGCCCGACGCCAGCCCCACCAAGTGGCACCTCGCGCACACCACCTGGTTCTTCGAAACGTTCGTCTTGCTCCCGCTCGGCGAGGCTCCGTTTCATCCGCGCTACGGCTACCTCTTCAACTCCTACTACGAAGCCGAAGGGCCGAGGCAAGAGCGCGCGCGTCGGGGGCTCCTCTCGCGGCCCTCGCTCGACGAGGTGCGGAAGTACCGCGCCGACGTCGATCGCCGCGTGCACCTCGCCCTCGACGAGATGAGCGCCGAGCGCTTCGCCGCGGCCGCCTCGGTGATCGAGCTCGGGCTCCACCACGAGCAGCAGCACCAGGAGCTGATCCTCACCGACATCCTCCACGCCCTCGCCGAGAGCCCGCTCCGGCCGGCCTACCGTGAGAGCGCGCCTCCTCGCCCCAGGGCCGCCGAGCCCGGCGCGATGGGGTGGCTCGCCTACGACGAGGGAGTCCGCCAGATTGGCCACCTCGGCGAGGGCTTCGCGTTCGACAACGAGAGCCCGCGCCACTCGGTCTACCAGCGCGCGTACCTCCTGGCCGATCGCCTGGTCACCTGCGGAGAATACCTGGGCTTCATCCACAACGGGGGCTACACCCGGCCCGATCTCTGGCTCTCCGAAGGCTGGGCCACGGTGAAGGCCGAGCGCTGGACGATGCCTCTCTACTGGGCGAAGGGCGCCGACACGCTCGAGGCCGCGACCCTCGACGGCGTGCGCCCCGTGGTCCCGAACGAGCCAGTCTGCCACCTCAGCTACTACGAGGCCGACGCCTTCGCAAGGTGGGCCGGCGCCCGGCTCCCCACCGAGGCCGAGTGGGAGATCGCCGCCGAGGGCGCGCCGCTGCAAGGCACCTTCGCCGACGGCCTCGCGCTTCATCCCCGGCCCGCGCCGCCGCTCGATCCGGCGTCAAAGCACCCTCGTCAGCTCTTTGGCGATGTGTGGCAATGGACGGCGACAGCCTATTCCCCCTATCCCGGCTTCCGCCCCCTCGACGGCGCGCTCGGCGAGTACAACGGCAAGTTCATGTGCAATCAGCTCGTCCTCCGCGGCGGCTCGTGCGCGACGCCGGCCTCGCACATCCGCGCTTCGTACCGCAACTTCTTCCCGGCCTCGGCACGGTGGCAGTTCAGCGGGCTCCGTCTCGCCCGGGACGCCTGAGCGCCGCACGGGCGCTCTACGGATAACCGGTGCGTCGCTGGATCGCCGCATCACCCGATTACCGTCATACGTTTGACGATCTTTCTTCCGTGTGGTGACCGGTTCCTGGAGAACGACGGCAAAGTGCTTCGCGAAGCACTTTGGACCATTAAATCCTCATTTGTCCGGCCGGCTTGCAGTAAGTTGGGACACCGGTTCGGGGGTGGGCCTCGACTCGCGCAAGCTCGGGTACGTCATGGCTCTGTTCGGCTCCAAGTCTTCACCGCAGCCGCCCGCTCCTTCGGAGGTCAAGGTCGATCTCGTGGAAGAAGGGTTCCTGCGCTTCCTGCTCTCCGGGGAGAGCAACGGCGAGCTCATCAAACGAGCGATCGATCAGATGCGCGTCGTCGTGAAGGGCCGCCGCCTCCGGGTCTTCGTCCTCGACGCCATGGCGGTCACCAAGGTCGAGATGTCGATGCGCGCGCCCGGGCTGGAGATCCTCGCGCTGCTGAAGGCGTCCGGCGCGACCATCGGGGTCGTGGCGACCACCTCCAGCGTGGTGCGCCTCCTGGCCACCACGCTGGGCGTGGCCTCGGGCGTGCGGATCGAGCTTCAGGACACCTCCGAGCTGGCGATGCGCCGGGCTCACGCCCTGGCGAAGGGCGTCAAGGCGGGGTAGCCGCGCCGGGCCGTCAGCCCACGCCGAGCGCTCGCAGCGCGGCCGTCAGCACGTCGATCTCGGGCGAGTCGACGTAGAACGGCGTCGAGACGCGGACCATGCGCTGCCCGAGCGGGAACCAGGGGAACACCGGGATCTCGATCGCGAAGCGCGCGAACAAGGCCTCCTGGAGCGGGTCAATCGAGAGGGCGCTCGGGAGCGGCGCCATCGGGCCGGGCAAGAGGACCGAGGCCATGGAGCCCACCATCGCGTCGGGGCACGCCGCGACGGTCCCGGTCGCGGCGCAGATTGCCTGTCGCGCCGCGAGCGCCGCGCGGTGATTCTCGGCCATGAGCGCGGGGAGCCCGCCGGGCACGAGGCCTTCGAGGAAGCGGATCGCCGCGGGGACCGCGAGGAACGCCGAGGGATCCTCGGTGCCAGTCCAGTCGAACTCCAGCCGAAAGCGCGAGCGATCCGCGCGACGGGCGTTGGCCCCGTGGCTGATGGAGAGCGGGCGCACCCCCGCTTGCCGGTCGCGGCGCACGTGGAGGAACGCCGCGCCCTTGGGAGCGCAGAGCCACTTGTGGAGGTTGCCCGCGGTGAACGCGGCGCCGGTGGCGCGGAGGTTCATCGGCACCATCCCGGGGGCGTGGGCGGCGTCGACCAGCGCGTCGACCCCGCGGGCGGCGAGCTCGGCGACGAGGCGATCGAGCGGGAAGATCAGCGCCGTCGGGCTGGTGATGTGATCGAGGAGCGCGAGGCGCGTCCGCGGCGTGACACAGGCGAGCACAGCGTGGACGACGTCGTCGGCCGAGGCGATGGGGAAGGGGACCCTGGCCACCACCACGCTCGCGCCGGCCCGCTCCGCCACGTACTCGAGCGCGTTGCGGCAGGCGTTGTAGGCGTGATTGGTGGTGAGCAGCTCGTCGCCGGGGGCGAGGTCGAGCGAGCGAAGCACGGTGTTGACGCCCGCGGTCGCGTTGCTCATCACCGCGAGATCGTCGGCCTCGGCGCCGATGAGGGCGCCGAGCGCGGCGCGGGCCTCCTCGATCTGCGCCTCGGACTCGCGCAGGAAGAAGCGCACCGGCTCGCGCTCGAGGCGGGCGCGGACGGCGCTCTGCACCTCCAGCACCTCGGTCGGGCAAGCGCCGAACGAGCCATGATTGAGGAACGTGATCGCCGGATCGAGCGTCCAGCGCCCGCGCGAGGAGCCGCCGCGCATCTCAGTGGGCCGTCGGATCTTCGGGGGCCGCGTCCATCGCGTCGGGGAACCCGTCCCCGTCGAAGTCGAGCACCGGAGTGGGGAACCCCTTCACCGGAGGCGCGCCGCCCCCCGCAAAGGCCCCGGCAAAGAACCCGGTCATCATCGTCTGGAGCGGGAGATACGGCTGGTTGACCGCGAAATCGAAGGGGAGCGTGGGAAAGGGATCGAGCTTATCGAACTGGGCCGAAGGGTGCTTGTAGTGGTGTTTCCCCTTCGACGAGAACAGATCCGAAGAGTGGGTGGCCGGCCCGGCCTGGACGAGCACCGCGGTGGTGCCCGGCACGGGGACACCCGAGATGACGCCGCCCGACGGCATCGCGCTGGCGAACATGAGCCCGGCCATGGAGCCGACGCTGGGCTCGGCCAGGGGGAAGCCGGCGGCGCGCGCCAGGGCCTCGTTGGCCTGATTGGCCACCGTCTCGTCCCAGAGCACCTCGATCTGGATCACGTCCTTGGGCGGGTTCTTGGTGCCGTTCACCGTGCGCGGAGAGGTGATGATGTTGCCCGCGTACAGCAGCGGATCGCCCGGATCGACGATGTGCTGGAGGAGCTGCAAGATCGGGTGTCCGCCGGCGAAGCGGCCGTTGGAGAAGCCGAAGTTGAGCGCGGCGGCCTGGCTGAGCGAGCTGGCGATCCCGGGGGAGTTGGCTCCGAGCTCGATCATCAGGCCTCCTCCGGCCACGTTGAGGACGAAGGTCTTGAGGTGGGGATCGATGGCCGCCAGCATGGCCCCCATGAGCCCTCCGAGGGAGTTGCCGAGATAGGCAATCTTGCTCGAGTCGAGCTTGGCGCCGGGCACCGCGGCGAGGAGCGGGCCGAGATCCAGCGCCGGGTTGCGGACGACGTCGACCGCGCTCCCGATGTCGAGGACCGATTGGCGCATGTGGTCGCGCACGGCGCCGAGGCTGCGGAGGCCGCCGAAGAAGTCGGTGGAGCCGTTGGGCACGTCGACGAAGCCGTCGGGCCCCTTGTAGGTCGCGGTGGCGCTGAAAGCGAAGACCGACGCCGCGTCGACCACGTTGGGCGCCTCCGAGGCGCGGGCGCCAAAGGTGGTGGACTCGATCGCGACCGTGGCCCAGCCCAGCTTGGCGAAGGTGTCGGCCACCGAGAGCAGCTGGGAGCGATCGCCGCTGAGCCCGTGCTGCACGATCACCGTCGGGAACCCTGACGCCGGGACAGCGCCCTTGGGCAGGGCGATCGTCATCCAGATCTTCGAGGTGGTCTTGGCCGGGTTGACGATGGGCTTGCCCGCGGCGTCCCGAGCGAAGGTGTGGTGGGTGGGATCGTTGAAGCCGTTGGCGTTCTCGAGGAGCAGGTTGGGCGCGTTGAACACCGCGGTGCCAATCGCCGCGATCGCGTCGTGCGCAAGGCCGGTGGGCTGGTCGTCGGCCGGATCGTCGGTCATGTCGGGGAGCTGCCCCGGGGCGCCGAGCCAGTCGTCGAGGGTGGCGACGAAGGCCTTGCCTGGAGGGAGCGGGGCGTTGGCGAAGACCGCCAGGCCCATCGGCGCGAGCGTGGCCCCGTCCCACTTCAGCACCGGAGGCGCCTGCTTGGTGAAGTCGGCGCGCAGATCGGCGATCTCGTGGCTCATCCCGTGGGTGGTGTACACGGCGATGGCGGCGATCTTCGTCTTGTCGGCCAGCGCCGGGACCAGAGTGGCAATCTGGTCGACGGCGGTGCCATAGAGCTTCTCGGCCGCGCTGGTGCGCTGCTTGCCGTCGCGGATCGCGGTGAACTTCACGCTCGCGCCGACCGATTTCCCGTCCTTGGTGTGGACGCCGGTGGTGAGCACCGCCGCATAATGGTGCTTCTCGCCGAGGACGATCCCGCGCGCAGGATAGATGACCAGGAGCGGCGGTGTGGTGGCCCCGTTGGGAGCGTCGTTGTGGTAGTCGACGCGGGCCGGGATCAGCGCGGCGGCGGGCGTCTTGGCCTCGAGATCGACCAGCATCGCCGTGGCCGTCGCGGCCAGGCTGTCGGCCTCGTTCTGCGGGAGCGTCGCGAGATCGATCGTGGCCGGAGCGACCTTCATCCCGGTGTGATCGTCGATGGCGAAGATGGCCCCCGCGGTGGTGCCGTAGCCGTCGACCTGCCCGAGCCCCGCCGTCACGAACTGCGAGCCGCTGAGCACGTAGTCGCTGAGCTTGGGCATCGCGACGATGTGCCCTTTGCCGTCGAGGTAGAGATCGCTCGGGAAGGGGACCTCGAGGAAATCGGGCACCGCCGAGGCCGGGAGCGCGAACCGCGCCTCGATCGGCGCCGCCATCACCATCCCGCCGGCGCCGCTGCCCCCGGCCCCGCCGCCTCCGCCCGCGCCGGTGCTCGACGCCACGTCGCCGGCCGCCTCGGTCCCTTCCGACGGGAGCGGCAGCCGCTGGCACGCGGCCCAGACGATCGAGGCGAGTCCGAGGGATCCGAGGAAGCGGAGCGAGGTCCACGAGGGCGAGGTGCGCATGATCGATCTTTCGTCGGAAGAAGTCCCTCCAGACGATAGCGCCTCGCGACCTGTGTCAAGCATTCTCGGCGGCGGCTGCGCGGCTCGCGCCGGGCTACTCGCTCGACTTCGAGTCCTTCACTTCGCGGAGCAGCTCCTCGATCCGGTTCATCTGGTCGGGCGCCTCGTCGTAGTAGAAGCGGAGCGCGGGCGCGTAGCGGAGCTTCATGGCGTGCGCGGTCTCCTTGCGGAGCTTGCCCGAAGCGGCCTCGAGCCCGCGGAGGAGCGCCTTCACCTGGGCGGGGCTCGAGCTGGTCGCGTGACGCACGTACACCCGCGCGGACTGGAGATCGTCGGTGAGCTCGACGCGCGAGAGCATCACCCCGACGATGCGCGGATCCTCGAGGCCCCGCACCGCGCTCGCCAGCTCTTCCCGGAGGCGCTCGCCTACCCGCGTCGCCCGCTTCACCTCGCTCATTCGCCGTTCTCCTCGTCGTCGTCGTCGTGGTCGCCGCTGACGTGCAGCTCTGGCCCACCTGCGATGCCGCTGCCACCCTCGCCGAAGGCCACGATCTCCGTCGCTCGATCGGTGAGGATGGCGTCGGGCAGGGTGTTGGCCATCGCCGCCACGTCCGCCAGCACGTGATCGCAGACGGCCGCGTCGTTCGATACCACGGCGACGCCGAGCGTGGCGCGCCGCGGATCGTCGAGCCCCCCGACCTCGGCAATCGACACCTTCAGCCGCCCCTGCACCCGCTCCTTGAACGAGCGCACGACACTGCGTTTGTCCTTGAGCGAGCGAGCCCCAACAATGGAAAGGCTCACCCGCAGGACCCCAACGAACATGGCTTTGAGAGGAGGATCAGTGAGAGACGAAGCGGGGCAGCTCGGCCACGCGCTTCCTGGCTTCCGCCGTGCCGTTGGCCTTTTTCTTCTCGGCGGCCTTGTCGTAGATGCCGTCGAAATAGGCCACGAGGTTCAGGTAGAACTGCGCGTCGGGGCTGAAGAACACGCTCCGGTAGGTGGAGTTCTCGGCGAGCTGCCCGGTGGTGTTCACGTACCCGAGATCGACGCGGCCGAGGTTCTGCGGGATGGCGTAGCTGACCGAGGCGTCGAACGTCGTGGCGACGTTGCGGGTCGTGGGCGTCAGGCTCTGGTGGCCGACCGTCGCGCACCCGCCGGTGGCGATGGGCTGGCAGGTGTCGGGGGTGTCCGAGTACTTGAACTTCTGCTCGATTTCCCACGAGTTACCGAACGAGACGACGTCCTTGTAGATGCTCAGATAGTAGGTGGCGTTGAGCTTCAGCCGGTCGTGGGTGAGGAAGCCACTGCCAATCTGGTCGGAGCCCACGTCGGTCACGCAGGCGCCGCCGCCGTCGCAGGCCACCTGGCGGGGAATGGCCGTGATGAAGAGGTCTTCGTTGGTGGCCGTCGTGGCGCGGGTGAACGAGTGACCCCAGTTGATGGTGGCGAAGATCAGCACGTCGGGGAACCAGTCCGATTTGGCGCCGGCGAGCTTTTGCCCATGGATGATGCCGGTGGTGAGGCTGGTGCCGAGGTACTTGCCAATGCGCTGGCTGGCCTTCGACGTCGGGAGCGAGAGGCCGCCCGCGATGAGCCAGCTGGTCTTGGTCTCCTTGTCGGCCGTCTGGAAGAGCGTGTGACTGTACCCGACTCCGATGCTCGTATCGCGCAGGAGCGGCTCGCGCTTCCGCAGCGTGGTGTCGCTGTTGGTGAGCTCGACCTCGACCCCGCCGGCGAGGTTGACGTAGGCCTTGTTGTTCGCCTCGTTGAGGAACGAGTACCGAACGTTGAGGCCGAAATCCATGGTGTAGGCTTCGTCTTCGGTGCCGATGTACCGGCCGCCGACCCCGAAGATCTTCGTGGATCCCGAGTTGTTCCAGGTGAAGCGGGTGAAGCCCCAGGGGTTGGGCTTCTTCGGCGGATCCTGCCCTTGCACGGCGTCGGGCGTGGGCGGGGCGCCTCCCCAGTTGACGGGTGCCGCGGCGACCGGAGGCGGCGCGGCGGGCATGCCCGCGGCCGCGACCGGAGGAGGCTCGGCAGGAGCGACCGGCTGCGGGGCGACCGGCGGCGGCGCGACCGGAGGCGCGGCGGGCTGCATCACCGGAGCTCCAGGTGCGGCCGCGGCGGGCGGCGCAGCAGCGGGGGCGACGGGAGCGGGGGCGGGAGCGGGCGGGGGCTCCGGAGCCGGCTGGGCCTGGGCTACGGCGACACTACCGAGGACGCCGGCGGCCGCCAGCAACATGGTTCGCAACTTCGTCTTCACGTCGACCCTCTCCAATTTCCGCCGCAGTGGGGCGAGCTGACCCCAGCGACCTTTCGGGCGCAGTCCGCGTCTCTCACAAGTGCCCACCCGCGTCAACGAGGGGCACCCGTCCGTGGGGAACCTGGAAGCAGAAACCGTACCCCGGGCGCGGACGGGCCTATCCTGCTGGAATTGCAGCGAGATTCCGATCGGGTCCCGCGCCCCGTTACTCCGCTGACGCGCGCCCCCGTTGCGAAGCTGACGCCCCTTCGCTAAGGCTCGGAGCCATGGAGTCCGGTGAATCAGGCGCGGGATCGGGATCAGGGCGCGGCGACGGCGGCGCCCATCGGCCGACCGAGATCAACGCGCTCCTCGGCAGGGGCACCCACTTCGAAGGGAAGCTCTATTTCGAGGGCCGCGTGCGCATCGACGGGAGCTTCAGCGGGCAGATCCGGGGGGAAGACGTGCTGGTGATCGGCGAGGGCGCGCTGGTGAAGGGCGAGGTCCTGGTCGGGAGCTGCATCGTCACCGGCGGCGAGGTGGAGGCCAACATCCGGGCGCGCGAGGCGATCGAGCTCTACGCGCCCTCGAAGGTCACGGGATCGCTGCATGCGCCGGCGATCTTCATCGATCGCGGCGTGCAGTTCGACGGCGCCTGCAAGATGGCTCCGCTCGACGACGAGGTGATCATCGGCGCCCCCGACGGCGCGGCCGACGCGCTCGCCGTCGACGACGCGAGCCCGGCCCCGCGGTGATGCGGTGGCGCTGACCCTCGTCCCGCGCGCGGCCCACGTGGAGGCCGAGCTCGGGAGGCGCGAAGGAGCGGGCAACGTCCGTGTTTTCTCGGACTTCGTCGCCGAGGTGACAGCGAGGCTCGCGCGCTCGGCGCGCCCGGCGACGCTCCCCGCCGTGCGGATGCTGACGGCGCAGGCGCTGGGGGAGCTCGACGACGCGCGGCTGCGCTGGCCCGACGAGGCGCCGGCGCGGGCGACGCTCTCGCTGGCGATGGATCAGGCGATCGGCCGGCTGCGGCGCGCTGCGGTGACGCCGGCGCATCTGCGCGCGCTCGCGACCCCGCGCGCGGCGATCCTCGCCGAGGTCATCGATCGGATCGACGTCGGGCTCGCGGCGCACGGCCTCGTCGATCCGCGCAGCCTGGGGGCGCTCGCGGCCCTGCGGCTGCGCGAGGCGCCGCGCGCCGCGCTCCACGCGATCGATCCGGCGCTGCGCGCCGGCGGGGTGATCGTCACCGGCATGGTGGCCTTCGAGCCCGACGATCTCGCGGTGATCGAAGCCTTGCACGCGCGCCTCCGCGCCGACGGCGGGCCCGGCGTGAGCGTGGTGCTCCCGCGCCTGCCGACCCCGGACGATCCCGTCGCGACCGTCGCCGGCGAGCTCGAGCGGCGCTGGTCCGAGCTCGCCGATCCGCCGGAGATCACCTGGATCGAGGCGCGCGCGCCGCACGCCGTTCAAGCGATCACCGCGCGCGACGAAGGCGGCGAGGCGCGCGCGGTGGTCGCCGCGGTGCTGGCGGCGCTCGCGCGCGGGGCGGCGCCGGAGCGGATCGCGATCCTCGTACCCGCGCTCGACGAGGCTCGCCTCGCGCCGCTGCGGGCCGCGCTCACCGACGCGCGCGTGCCCTTCGCCGAGCCGCAGCGGCGCGCGCCGGAGGGCGAGCCCGCGGGGCGGATCCTGCTTGGTTTGCTGGCGATCGCCGCAGGGCCGGTGACGCGGGAGCAGGTGATCGAGCTGCTGCGCGCGCCCGGCCTCCACCTTGGCGCGTGGATGGAGTGCGACTCGGCGATGGAGGCGGCGTCGCGCGCGGGGCTGCTGGCGCAACGCCTGCGCGAGGTCCCGGTGGAGATCGATCGCACCGGCCATTTGCTCTCGCTCGGCCTCGTCGATCTGATCGCGGCGCGGCGCCGCAACACCGCGCGCGCGCGTCGCGCCCCGCTCCCCGACGAAGGCTGGATGCCCGCGAGCCTCGACCGGATGCTCGCCGACGTGGCCTCGCTCAGCGAAGGCCAGCCGTCACGAAAAGAGCTTGTTTCCAGGCTCTTCGCGCTCGCGGATCGCCTCGCGCTCGGGAGCCCCGCGGCGTGGGAGATCGCCGCCGCGCTCCGCGCCGATCGGCACCTCGGCGGCCTCGCGCTCCGCGCCCTCGGCGACGCGTCGGCGGCGGTGCGCGCGCTGCGCGAGGCGGCCCGCGCGATCGTCGAGGCCGCCGGATCGATCGGGCTCGCCGATCACCCGGCGGGCGCGGGCGAGCTCGCCGCCGAGCTCCCGATCGTCGCGGCCGAGCTCGACGCGGCACGCGGTCCGACCACCGCTGCCGCGGGCGCGGTCCGCGTCGCGCTCGCGGCGGATCTCGCGGCGATCGATCACGATCTCCTGGTGATCATGGGCCTCGAAGAGCGATCGCACGGCGCGCGCGAGGGCGACGAGTCGCTGCTCGACGCCGGCCTGCGGCGCGCGCTCCCGGCCGCGCTCCGCCCGCTCTCGGCCCGCGATCGCGAGATCTGTCGGCGCGCCGAGCTCGGCCTTTCGATCGCCTCGGCGGCCCGGATCATCACCAGCTTTTGCACCGGCGACGAGGGCGAGCTCGTCTCGCCGCACGGCTGGTTTCGCTGGGCCGAGGCGCTGGGCGCCGATCGTCACGTGGAGCCGATCTCGCGCGTGGCCCGCCTCGCGTCGCCGATCGACGCGCGCAGCGCCGAGCTCTGCGCCCTCGCCCGCGGCGCCGAGCCTCGCCCCGACGTCGCCGAGCGCGCGCGGATCGAGCGCTCGCGCACGGCGTATTTCCTCGATCCGCGCGCGCCCGGCGACGCGTTCTCGGGGCAGGTCGCGCTCGGCGACCCCGCGGCGCGAGCGCGCTACGTCGCCTCGGTCGGCGGCGACGCGCCCGAGCGGCCCGTCGCCGTCACCGCGATCGAGCGCGCCGCGGGGTGCGCCTTCGCGGGCTTCGCGCGGCGGGTGCTCCACGTGCGTCGCAGCGACGATCTCGGCGAGCCCGCCGACGCGCGCGAGCGGGGCACGCTGGTCCACCGCGCCCTCGAGTACGCGTTCGAGGGTGTGCGCGAGCACGCTGCATTTACCGAGGATCCCGCATGCGTCCTCGCCGCGGCGCGCGCCAACGCCGAGGCGGGGCTCGGCCTCCCGACCGCGCTCGCGCCGCTCCGCCGCGAGGCCATCGATCAGGCCGTCACCGACGCCGTCGCGGTGGTGGCGCGCGCGATCCACGCGGGCGGCGCGCTGCGATTTCGTCATGCCGAGCAGGCCTTTGGATCGGGCGACGCCTGGCCCGCGCTCGCGCTGCCTCCGGGCGAAGACGAAGGTTCTGACCGCGCTCCAGCGGTGTGGGTCGACGGCCAAATCGATCGCGTCGACGTCTCTCTCGACGGATCCTCGGCGCGCGTCGTGGACTACAAAACAGGGCGGATCCCGGCGATCGACGAGCACGGGCGCACCGCGTTCCAGCTCCCGCTCTACGCCGCCGTGGTGGCCCAGCAGCTCGGCTGCGTCGAGGTGTCCGCGCTCTACGTGGCCGTGCGTCAGCGCGGCTTCGTCGACGAGTGGCCGCGCGACGAAGGGGCGAGGCGCGCGCTCGGCGATCGCCGCGTCCCGGCCGCGATCGCCGCGCGCCGGGTGATGCTGGCGCAGTGGCGAGGCGAGGTCGCGCCGCGGCCCGCGAAGGCCACGCTCTGCGCGCGCTGCGAGGCCCGCGACGTCTGCCGCCGCCCCGCCGCCGCGCCGATCGACGAGGCCGCGCCGACGCGCGGTTGAGATCGGCTCCAGGTCACCCCGCGCTGCGCGTCGATCGCCGGAGCAGGACCAGGAACACCGGCGCGCCGAGCAGCGCCGTGACCGCGCCGACGGGCAGCGCGTCGCCGGTCCAGCGCAGCACCAGGCGCGCCACCAGATCGCAGAGCACCAGCGCGCTCGCGCCCAGCAAGATCGAGAACGGCAGCAAACGCCGGTGATCCGGCCCGCTGAGCCGACGCACCAGGTGCGGCACCACCAGCCCGACGAAGCCGATCATCCCGGTGACGCTGACGATCGCCCCGACCACGAACGACGACGCGAGGAAGATCCGCCGCTCGAGCGCGCGCACGTCGACGCCCAGCGTCTCGGCGGTCTCGTCGCCGAGCGCGAGCAGGTTCAAACGACCGGCGTCGGCGAGGAGCACCGCTGTCCCCGCGACGACGTAGGCGCCGACCAGCGCCAGCGAGAGCGGGCTCGGGATGTCGATCGCCCCGGTGAGCCAGCGCAGGAGCTGGAGCGCGCGAGACGGTGAAACCAGCGTTTTTTGTGCGGTGATCAGCGCCGAAGCGACGGCGTTGACCATCACGCCGGCGAGCAGGATCGAGGTGCCCGCCGAGTCGGCGCGGGCGTCGCGCGCGACGGTGTACACCAGCAGCGTCGCCCCGAGCCCGCCGGCGAACGCCGCCGCCGGGAGCAGCGCCGCGCCGAGCAGCGTCGAGGCGCCGAGGCCGAGCGCGATCACCGTGGTGGCGCCGAGCGCCGCGCCGCCCGACACGCCGAGCACGAAGGGCTCCGCGAGCGGGTTCCGCAGCAGCGCCTGGTACGCGGCGCCGACCGCCGCGAGGCCGCCCCCGGCGATCGCCGCGAGCACCACGCGAGGCAGGCGCACGTCGATCAAGATCAGGCGATCGAGGCTCTCGGGATCGGCGATCGCGCGCGTCACCGAGACCGGCTCGGAGCCGAAGCGCACCGCGAGGATCACCGCGGCGACGAGGAGGCCGGAGAGCGCGATCGCGGGGCCGGCGGGGCGTCGCGCCGCGGTGCTCATCGCGACGGCGATCAGGCGTCGTGCGCCGACCGGGTCGCGCCGGGCTCGTTGAGCTCGAAGATCAGGCGCAGCCCGGTGAGCGTGAGGTTGTCGTCGACCTCTTCAATCGCCTCGGTCTGCGGGGCGATCAGGCGCGCGAGGCCGCCCGTCGCGATCACTCGACACGGGTAGCCGAGCTCGCGCTTGAGGCGCGCCGAGAGCCCGTCGACGAGGCCGGCGTAGCCGTACACGATCCCCGACTGCATCGAGTGCACGGGGTTCCTCCCGACGACGCGCGGGGGCAGCGCCAGCTCGACGCGATGGAGCCGCGCGGCCCGTGAAAACAAGGCTTCGGCGCTGATCTGCACCCCCGGGGTGATCACCCCGCCGAGGTACTCGCCCTTTGGCGTGACGCAGTCGAAGGTGGTCGCCGTCCCGAAGTCGACGACGATGACCCCGCTCTTCGCCCACTCGAACGCGGCCACGGCGTTGACGATCCGATCGGCCCCGACCTCGCGCGGGTTCTCGTAGAGGATCGCCATCCCGGTCTTGATCCCGGGGCCCACCACCATCGCCTCGCGCTTGAAGGCGCGGCGCACCAGCTCGATCATGGTGTCGGTGAGCGTGGGGACGACGCTGGCGATGATCGCGTGCTCGATCCGGTCGGGATCGACGCCGCGGAGCACGAGCATCGCCCGGACCAGGACCGCGAACTCGTCGGCGGTGCGCGAGCGCGCGCTCTCGCAGCGGACGTGCTCGAGGAGCTTCGGCCCGTCGAAGACGCCGAAGCTGATGTTGGTGTTGCCGACGTCGACGACCAGGAGCATGGGGGCGCGGACCATACCATGCTCCGTGGAGGACCGAGGCGGCGGAGGCAAGGGCCGGCGATCAGGTCTGGCCGATAGACGGCCTGCCTCTCACGGATGACCGAGCGTGTGGCGGAGCCACCCGTCGATCTGCGTCCACCCCTGCTGATTCGTGGTGTGCGCGTTGAACGCGTGCCCGATATTGGGCAGCACCTGCACCGTCACGCTGGAGGAAGCACCGTAAAAGCTCTGCTCCGTCGGAGCGTTGTTGACGATCGACGCCGGGGCGATCGCCAGATCGAGCTGGCCGGCCTGCACCAGCACCGGCGCGGTCACGAGCTGCGCCCGCGTCAGCGTCGTCGACGTCCCGTTGGCGCACCTGGCCGTGATATCCCCGTGGACCCCGAGCAGATCCAGGAACTGGTGCCGGGGCATGGAGTTGTTGAGGCTGGTGTTGTCGTAGGCGATGACGGCGGGATCGGCGAAGGGCGCGGCGTAGAAGATCGCCGATCGCACGAATCCCGGCAGGGTAACGTAGGGAGTCGCGAGCGCGGCGCCCAACAGCGGATCCGTCGGATCGACCGGCAAGCCACGGCAGCCGTGCACCCACCCGGTGGTGACCAGCGCGTCGGCGTCTCCGTAGGTGCCTTGCGCGTAGATCGCCGTGACTGACCCGTTGGAGTGCCCGACCAGGGCGATGGTCCCGAAGCCCCTCCCCGCCGGGTTCGACGGGGTGCGGAGGCTCACGACGACCTGGTGGAGGCTCGACGCGGCCTCGGCCAGGCCGAAGAAATCTCCATCGGGCTTGCTGCTCTCGCCGGAGCCCGGCAAATCGAGGGCGAGGACGTTGTAGCCTCGCTCGGCCATGCTGCGAGCATACGAGTACTCGTGGCCGCCGATCGTGGGCAGATCCCAGTACTCGTGATCGTAGGTGGCCCCGTGCACCACCACCTGGAGCAGGTGATTGTGGACCTTTTTCCCCTCGTGGTAGAGATAACCAACGACCGAGTACGAGTTACCGTCCGACAGCGTCACCGGAAACACGAGCCGGTTGACCCGGACGTCGTTATCGTCGTCATCGTCGTGTCCGCCCTGCGGCGGGTGCGCCGATGAATCGGCCGTTGCCGTGCCGCTCACCGCGAGAGAGCCGAGCAGCCCGGCGGCGCACAGCAAGAGCGGAGCAATGTGTCTTCGATTCATCGACGGTGACCTCCTCGCCGGGTGACCCTCGGCGACTACTCGTTCAGCTTTCAACGAGTATCACGCGCTTTTTTTCGCTGCAACGCGATAGCACGGTCGGTTGAAATCGAGTGGTCGCGGCACCCCCCTACCGCTCGGTCGAGCGACATGAACCCACCTCGGCGCGGGAACGAAGTGGCCAGTCTCAGGGTGAAGTGCTCATCTTCCGATGCTCGTCGAGGACGGCGTCCACCATGGCCTGGAGCCGGACACGCGAGCCGCCGCGCTTGGTCTCCAGCCAGCTCAGCGCCTCGCCGGTGCCGGGGAACAAGCTCATCTCGTAGCGAGGCGCCTTCTGCACCCACCCCATCATCGTGAGGACGCTGCGCGCGGCCAGGTTCGCCGTGACGAAGGCCACGTAGGGATCGTAGCCGGGGGCCTCGGTCAGGCGCGCCAGCTCCACCCGTTGCTCGGCCTTCGGCCGGTCGAAGGTGCGGGCGATGAGCACGGCAGCGGCCCTCTTCCCGTTCGACCGGGGCCAGGCTGCGAGCTGCTTCAGGTGCTCGAAATGAGCGTCCCACTCCTCCGAGGTGGACCTGTCGAAGAGCCAGACCGCGAGCTTACCTTCGTCGTCGTGCCGGTGCAGATACATGCATTCACCTGGTGCCTTGTGGCCTTGAGGAGCGAAACCCGGCTAGCGTCGCGTGGGAGAGCGCGATCCTGGATGGCGCGCCCCCGGCTGCTCCGACTCGCGGATGCAGAGGCGCAGCCCGTCTTTCAGGGTGCGCAGCGTGCGGACGCCCCCGAGATCCAGGCCGAGCGACGCCATCGTCGTCGCCACCTGCGGCCCGATCCCGGTGAGCACGCAGCGCGTGCCCAGGAGCTCGGTCGCGCGGATGAGCGTGACGAGGTGCGCGGCTGTCCCGGTGTCGACGACCTCCACGCCGGTGAGGTCGAGGATCACCGAGTGGGCCCGCGTCGCCGCGACCCGCACCAGGAGCTGGTCGCTCATGTCGGCGGCCCGCTGCGAGTCGATGGTCCCGACGATCGGCAGCGTCAGCACGCCGTCCCACGCGTCGATGATCGGGATCGAGAGCTCCTCGATCGTGCGCCGCTGGTCCTCGATCGTTCCGAGGCGCCGCTCGAGCTCGTCGCGCGCCGCCTCGGACTCCGCGAGCGACTTTCCGAGCATGATCTTGGTGACGGAGAGCTCGTCGATGAAGAGCTGGAAGACGCCTTCGAGGAGGCCAAAGTCGTCCTCGGTCTCGACGTGGACCTCGGCGTCGGGGACGTCGAACTGGTCGAACGAGGCGCACGAGAGGGCGAGGATCAGCTTGTCGATCCGGCTCCGGGAGACGTCGACCACCACGGCCGGATCCGACGCCGCCGCGCCGGGCGCCGTCCCCCGGTCGGCGAGCCAGCGCAGGGCCTCGGCCTCGTCGTCGAAAAAGCGCACCGGGCGCCGCTCGGCGCGCTCGACGTCGAGCATTCGCATCACGATCGTACCGATGACCCGGAGCGAGAAATCTCCTCCGACGAAGGCGGCGGCGCGCAGCGGCAGCCCGCGGATCTCGTCGGCGAGCCGGCGCCGCGTGTCGCCGGGCAACATGTGCAGGTCGCGCATGTCGAAGAGCATGTCGATCGTGGATCGATCGGCGATCGAGGGCCTCACGCGCGCGAGGAGCCCGCTCAGATCGTCGGGCCGGAGCACGCCCGTGAGGCGGAGTACGAGGAGCTCCCGGCCCTGGAGCTCGGCTCGGTGCGAGGCGTGTTCGACGATCACGGTTCAGTCTTGTCGGCGCGTTGCGGTAGAGCGAGGGCTCCTTACCGAAGCGCAATGTGGCCGACAAGGAGGCCGGGCTGTCAAGCTCGATCTGCTCGCGAGGAGAGCGAATGGCCGGCTCGCCCACCGTCAACAGCTTGTCGCGGAGATGACCAGCGCTGCGATCGCCGCCACGGCATTTCCCATCCAGCCAACGCGGGTGTCGCCCGTCTTGCTCTGGATGGAGCCACAGACGAACTTCATGGTCCCGGCCGGCGCGAGGAACTTGCCATTCCCGTCCTGCGACCAGAGCTTGACGTCAATCGAGGGATGCCCCGCGTCGGTGGGGACGTCGAGCCTCTGAAACTTCGTCCCGGTGGGCAAGTGGTCAATCGCCGGCCCGCCCAGCCCCGATCCAGGGGTGTTGAAGATCAGGTTGATCGAGCGTTTGTTGTTGGTGCGCAGCCTGGGGAGATAATCTCCCGCGGCCTCGCCCGACGGCCCGGGCGCCGCAGCCGAGTCGTCGTGCGTCAGCGCGACGAGCGGCCACAGCGCTGGAGGCCCCCGCCCGAGCAGCTCGTCGCCGTCCAGCGCGCGCAGGTTCACCCGCTGGTACACGCACTGTGAACCCGTGCAGGGTGCGTCCTCCTCCTCGTCCGGCAGCGCCAGCGGATCGAGCCCGGTCGACATCACGCCGTAGCAGAGTAGGTCTATTGCGGTGCTGTTGATCAGGGGAGCGGCTCCGGGCCCGCCCTCAAAACCCCACGACGTGGACCGGAGCCTGGCTGTTGCTCATCGTCCCATCCCCGAGCTGCCCGGTGGCGTTGTAGCCCCAGCAATCGACCCCACCCGACGCCAGCACCGCGCAGGTGAAGGCCCCGCCCGCGCCGATGGAGATGGCCTTGCCCGACAGGCCGAGGACCGCGGTCGGAGCCGCGCCGCCGGTGGTGGTGCCGTTCCCGAGCTGACCCCAGGCGTTCCATCCCCAGCACAGGACCTCGCCCGAGGTGGTGAGAGCGCAGCTGTGCGCGGCGCCGGCGGCGAGGGCGACGACCCCCGACGGGAGGCCTGCGACCGCGAAGGGAATGAGGCTCTGGGGGCCACCGCTGCTCCCGAGCTGACTCCAGCTGTTCGATCCCCAGCACTCGACCGTGCTCACCGCGGTGAGCGCGCAGGTGTGCTGCGATCCGCCCGCGAGCGCGACGACGCCGGACGTCAAGCCGGTCACGTCGACCGGGACGACGCTGGCCGTCGTGGTGCCATTGCCCAGCTCACCGAGGCTGTTTCCGCCCCAGCATTTCACGCCCCCGGCGGCGGTGAGAGCACACGAGTAGTCCAGGCCGGCCACGAGGGCGACCACGCCGGACGACAGGCTCTTCACGGCCAGAGGGACGAGGCTCTTCTCCCCGGCCGCGCTCCCGAGCTGACCATCGTTGTTCCAGCCCCAGCAGGTGACCCCGCCCTCGTCGGTGACCGCGCAGGTGTGGAAGCCTCCGGCCGTCAGCGCGCGGGCTCCGGACAGGCCCGAGACGCCTTCGGGGACGAGGATTTGCTTCGTGGTGGAGCCGAGGCCGAGCTGGCCCCAGAAGCTCGATCCCCAGCACGTGAGCTCGCCCTTCGTCGTGGTCGCACAGGTGTGGAGCTCGCCGGCGGCGATGGAGGCGACGCCCGCCGAAAGGACCTCGACCGGCACGGCGCCGCTGCTGTACGACTGGGTGCCATTGCCGAGCTGGCCCTGGGAGCTGGAGCCCCAGCACTTCAGTGCTCCTGTCGCGGTGACCGCGCACGCGTGCTCGCCGCCCGCCGCGATGCGGCCGAGGAAGGTGGGGGCGCACGGGACTTTCCCCGAGCAATCCATTCCTCCTGTTCCCGTGGAGGCGCTCGTGCTGCCGGCGCCGCTGGCCGCGTCGCCGTCGGTCCGGGCGTCCAGCACGTCAGTCCCGCAGCCGAGGAGAGTGGAGCCGGCAACGAGGGCGGCCATCGTGATCGCGAGAGCGGTCGGCTTGTTCATGGCCACCACGAATGCGCCGGGCCGGGCGCTCCGGGAAGGCGAAGCGGCGCGCGGCGGCCGTGCGAGGATCCACAGGCCCCGAGCGGAGAGGACGCCGCGATCCAGGCGCCGCCGCGGAGTCGGGCGCGCGCCGGCGCCGGTCGTCAGGGCAGGGGAGCGCTCTGGATTTTCTCTGCGAGCTGGCGCGCGCCCTCGGCGTCGATCACGAGGAGCGCTTGCTCGTGCCACGCGCGCAGCATTTCCAGGCTGGAGATCGCTCGGACCCGCTCCGTGACGGTCGGATCCACGGTGCCCGTCCGGTGAGCGAGGATCCGGAGGATCGTCTCGACGTACAGCTCGGCCTTGCCCCGGGCCTCGCCCCGGGCCTCGCCCTTCGCCTCGCCCTTCGCGAATGCGCTCTGCCACAGCGTGCTTTCCATGAGTCGCTCCTCCGAAATATAGGCCCGCATCACTCGCACCGGCACGTCTTCCGCTTCGGCGACGAACCATAGCACCGCCAGGTGATCCGCCCGCTCCACCGAGGTCAGAATAGCGCGCCCCTCGATGGCGTCGTGCGCTTTCTGGATCATCGCCTCGCCGGTGCCGTCCCGCGTGAGCGCGACGAGCGGCCACAGCGCCGGCGGGCCGCGCGCGAGCAGCTCGTCGCCGCCCAGCGCGCGCAGGTTCACACGCTGGTACACGCATTGTGAGCCCGCGCTCGGCGCAGCCGCCTCCTCGTCGGGCAGCGCGAGCGGATCAAGCCCGGTCGAGATCACGCCGTAGCGGAGCGTGCGAGCTTCGACGAAGCTCTCGTTCGGCCGGCCGTACAGATCCCAGATTTGTGAGAGCACCGGCAGCCCTTCACGCCGGAACAGCCGGATCTGCGCCTCGGCGACGTCGGTTCCGAGCTCGGGCAGGCTCTGGTGGCGGCGGTGGAATTCGATGTGGACGACGACTCGGTTGTTGCCGCGCGCGATCAGATAGACCCCATCGACGTCGCGCCCTTGCGCGGGAATACTGCTTGGGAGGGCGCTGACGACAGTCACCCTTGGATCGCCGAGCGCAAAGCGGATGAAGTCCGCCGGCTCGTGGTGGAGCAGGTATTTCAGCGATTGATCGAACGCGCCCATGGTTCCCCCCGTTGACGATGGGCAACCTACCCGGGCGTACTGGAGTCCGCAACATTCCAATTGAGGTGCCGCATTGAATGCACCCCCGTTGCGGGCACCGCAAGGGCCATTCCGGTCTGCCGGAGGGGGTGTTGCGGACGCCGCACGCGCCTCCCGCAGCGACGGCGTCTCTGTTTTGCCCAACCGCACCACCCCTTCGTGCGCGCCCGACACCCGCTTGCGGGCGCCGCAGGGCCCTCCCCGGCGCACCGGATCGGCTCTTGCGGCCTCCGCAACGGGGGCGCGCGCGGGCACGCGCGCGCGGCATTGGGGCTCAGGCGAGACTGAGCCGGGGTTCGACGCTGCCAGGGACGCCGAGCTGGCCGGCGCCGTCGACCACGTTGTGGCTGACGGCCTGGTCTGAAGATCGGTCACAAAAGCGTGCCAGTTCGAGGGCCTGGGGCCTCGCAGCAGCTCAGCCCGAAGACTGGCCCGCTTTTGTGACCCATCTTCAGGCACGGAGGCCTGCCCTACACGGAAGGGGAACCGGAGCCGTGCGGGAATGGAGAGCGAGTGTTTACTTCGAGGGGTGGATGAACTCGACGAAGCCGGTCATGAAGGTCTGGAGCTGGCCCTTGACCTTCTCGTCGGTCAAGGCACCTTCGGCGTCGAACACCTTGCCTGCGCCCGAGACCAGCATGCGCGGGCCGAACCAGGCGCGGGTCCCGAGCGCGCGGAGGACCGGGAGCCAGGCGGTCTGCGCCATGAGCGTGCCTCCCTGCCCGGGGGTCGCTCCCAGGAGCGCGACCGGGCGATTGCCGAAGACGCGCGGGATGTCAGCAGCGGGGCGAGAGAGCCAGTCGATGCCGTTCTTGAACACGCCGGGGATCGAGTTGTTGTACTCGGGCGTGACCAGGAGCAGGCCGTCGGCGGCGGCGATGCGGTCCTTGAGCGCGCGCACGGCCTCGGGGACGCCGCTCGCGGCCTCGAGATCGCCGTCGTAGAGCGGGATCCCGTGGAGCGAGGCGATCTCGAGCGTGGCGCCCGCGGGGGAGAGGGCGGCGGCGGCGCGGAGCAAGCTCGAGTTGAACGAGCCTTTGCGGAGGCTGCCCGAGATACCGAGGATCGTGGTCATGGACGGAGGACTTTCAGGGGATGGCGAAATCGAGCTGGGCCTTGGTGTGGGCCGTCTTCCCGGCGACCGCCGTGACCTTCGGGGTCACGCTGTTGACGACGTCGCCCGTGCCGGGGGAAAAGCCACCATGGATGGTGTCCATGAAGCAGGTGGCCACGTAGTCGCCGGGGGTCACGTCGGTGATGGTGAAGGTCATCGAGTCGGACGACGTCTTCAAAGGCACGTCGACCTGATCGCGGAAGTAGTAGGGTTGCGTGCCGGCCTTGGGCAAGAGCCCGTCCCAGTCCTGGGCGCGGAAGAGGGCGCAATACACCGGCGATCCGTCGGTGAGATCGCCCTTCACGCCGGGGATGCCGTCCTGGTAGCTGAGCTTCACCTCGACGGTGGAGCCGCCGGGGCCGGCGTCGAGCTGGCCTTGAAGCCGGCAATCGCACTGGTCGCTGCCGCCGCCCGAGGTGCAGAACAGGGTGGCCTCCGCCGGCCAGTAATAGCCGATCGCAAAGCACATCTCGTGCGGGTAGCCCAGCCGCGTGGGGGTGTCGTTCTGCCAGTCGCACTTGACCTGGATCGAGTCCGTCGTCCCGAGCGTCTTGCCGCCGTCGAACTTGGTGATCGGCGGGCCGTCCCACTGCTTGGTCTCGTAGAGGCGCTCGGGCGCGCTGTCCTTGCCCGAGAGCAAATCGACCGTGACGCCCACGCCGCGGCGGTGCTGGTGGCCGAACATGGTCTTGAGGCTCATCGCGGCCGGCGGCGAGCAGGTGACCGTCTTCGTGAAGGCGCCGTTTGCCGGGACATCGATGTTGGTGGTGCCGAAGAAGTAGGTGGCGGCGCGCTGGGTGACCTCGCCCGGATCGGCGTAGACGGCCTTGAACGAGCTCTCGACCGTGAGCGCCTTGCTGGTGGTGTTGATGTAGTGCGTCTCCATCACGTACTGCTGATGGGCCTTGACGTGGAAGCCGACGCCGGCCGGGAAATCGATGGTCTCGGTGGGGATCTGCGAGGCGAGGAGCTGACTCCAGCTCGGCTGGCCGCCCTGCGAGCAGAGCGTGGGCGGGAGATCGACCGCGTGATCCATGGTGTAGACGATGAGGTGGTGGCCCCCCTCGCTCTGCGCCGTCTCGAACTTCACCACGTCTTGCTCTGCGGTGTTGTCGCCCTGCACGTAGGTGCACATCACCAGCTCTTTGCCGGGCTCCACCGTGAATTTGCCGGCCGCGAAGGCCGTCTCGGTGGGCTTCGGCGCGGCGCCGGTGGTGCTGGCAGAGGTGGAGTCGCCGCTGCACCCGGCGACGGACGCAAAGGCGGTGAGCGACAGGGCAGCGAGGGACGGGACGAGGGATCGAAGCGAGGAGTGTCTCATGGCCAGTCATTCTTGGGATGCGGCGCCGAGGGCGCATTGTCTGCTGGGGCCAAAACGTTGACCCGCGAGGCCAGCCCCGGATCAGGCTGCACGGAGGCGTCGGTAGGCGAGGGGGGTTTGCCCCGTCCAGCGCTTGAAGGCGCGGTGGAAGGCGCTGGGCTCGGAGAAGCCGAGGCGGAAGGCCACCTCGCCGAGGGCGATCCGCTCGTCGCCGAGGTGCCGCTTGGCCAGCTCGCAGCGGGTGGCGTCGAGCACGTCGTGGAAGGTGGTGCCCTCTTCCTGGAGGCGGCGGCGCAGCGTTCGCGGGCTCACCGCGAGGCGCGCGGCGGCCGACTCGAGCGTGAGGAGGTTGCGGCCGAGCTCTCCAGAGAGCAGCGATCGGAGGCGTCGCGCCAGGCCCTCGGCGCCGTGGCGCTCGAGCACCTCGTCGGCGCTGCGGGCGAAGAAGGCCGCGAGATCGGGATCGGCCTTGAGCAGCGGCGTGGTCAGCAGCGCGGCGTCGAGGACGAGCTGGTTCCGCGGGGCGCCGAAGCGCACGGGAGCCTTGAAAAAGGCTTCGATCGCGCTCACGTCGCGCGGCGCGCGGTGGCGGAAGCGGACCTCGACGGGCGCGACGTCGAGGCCGGTGAGGAGGCGGCCCGAGTGGATGATCTCGGCGAGCAGGCACTCGGTCAGGCAGCGCGCGCCGAGCCGCTCCGACTCGTCCATGTGCAGCGTGAGCGTGAGCGCGCGATCGCCCTCGGTGAGCTCCCAGGTCGAGCCGTCGCTCCACACGCTGCCGTAGCGGATCGCCAGCTCCAGCGCCTCGCGCACGTTGGCGCGCGTCATGTACGCGAAGCCGATCACGTCGTAGTCCTTCGGCTGCGAGCGCGCGCCGACCGCGACCGGGAAGCCGCAGTCGTCGGTCGCGCGCATCAGCGCCTCCCAGAGCGCGAGCTGCGAGTCGTACGTGACGCGAGCCTCGAAGGCCTCGGCGTCCGCGTCGTGCGGCTCGCACGGCGGGAGCCTTGCGGGATCGAGGCCCAGGGCCAGGGCCGATTCGTGGAGCTTGCGCGCGCAGAGCGCGGCGACGGTGCGGCGGGGTTCGGGGGCGCGGGAGATCATAGGCGTTCCGAGGTTTCCTGTTTATACTGGCCCGCGCGGCGACGCAGCCACGGTTTCCGCGAAGCACACTTCTTCACAGAAACCCGGGGTTCGGTGATGCTGACGATTCGTGATCCGCAGAAACGAGCCCTCGAGATCACCGCGCGCGAGGGCTTCCTGTCGCGCCTGGAGCGCTCGCTGAGCACGGCGGTCCCGGCGCTGGTCGAGCGCGTCGGTCCAGACGAGCTGCGGCGGCGCATCGGCTCCGCGGTCGATCGCGCGGAGAAGAGCGGCCTCCGGTGGGAGTCGAGCGTGGCCGTGTTCGCGAGGCTCTCGCTCTCCATCGGGCCGCGCTTCCTCGATTTCCCTGCGGTCCAGGCGATCTGGTCGAGCGATGTTGGCACACCCGACGAGCGGATGCTGCGGGTCGCGACCGAGATCCCGGCTGAAGCGTGGGCCGAGGCCGCGCACGACGCGCAGGTGCTCCCCTGGGACGCCATCGACGCCGCGCGGCGAGAGGGCTGACCGATGCCCTTCGACATCGCGCACGACGACGCGCCGAGGATCGTCGACATCGAGGAAGATCCCTACGAAATCCTTCGCTACACCGGCGTCGACGACGGCACGGCTTCGTTCTTCCACGCGGTCGGCTACCTCCTGACCGAGTACGGGCGCTTCCAGGGAGACGCGCCGACGCTCCGGCGGTTGACCGTGACCGCGATCCTCGCCCTCTTCAACGGCCCGGCGCGCGAGCTGATCCGCAAAGAGGTCTATCGCAACCCCGGATGCGAGGTGCTGCCCTACCTCGACGCGCTCGCGGCCGGCGAGCTCCCGGGCGACCGCGTGTGTGTCTGGGCCATCGAGCATCATTTCGGGGTCCGGATCCAGCTCCGGGTGATGACGCCCACGGCTCTGCTCCCGCTCAAGAACGACCACTTCTGCCCGGCGGAGTGCGACACGATGTACGTGGCGCTCCGGGGCGATCGGCTCTTCCTGCCGATGAATCACCCCGAGCTCCCCGCGCTCCTCGCCGACAACTACTGCCTCACGTGCGGAGTGGGCGTCCCCAACCCGCGGGAGTCGATCTGCGACGACTGCGTTCGACGCGCCAGATTTTGCGTGTCGTGCGGCCTGGTGTACGTGGCGACCGGCAGCGTGTGCCAGCACTGCACCGCGAAGCTCACCACCTCGCTGCGCGAGGACGCGGAGCGCCTCCAGGCGCGAGAGCTCGAATCGGTGTACCTGCCGTGCGGGATGGAGCGCGCGCCGGTGCGGCCAAAGCCCCTCCCGGAGGTGGATCCCGGGCCCCGCCCGAAGCTCAAGGTCTACCTTTCGAACGCGCCCTTCGACGACTTTCGCAGCGGAGACGGCACCTACATCAACGCGATCGTGAACTGGCTCAACGCGGTGCGTCCGTTCGATCATCGGGGGCTCGTCTACGACGTCCTCGGGACGCGGCTCTGCGACGCGGGGCTCGCCGCGAGGATCCCCGCCGAGGAGCGGGGCGTCCAGCGGCTCGAGATCCCGTATATCAAGGGGTGGCCGACCCTGAAGTCCGAGACCGAGAAGATGACGATGGCCCACTGGCAGAAGTTCTACGAGCCAGCGCGTCAGCTCCTGTTCGAGGCGCTGGTGATCGAGCGGGGCAAGGACAGCCACCCGAAGTCAGTGCATATCTTCCACGCCCAGGTGCGGTATCCCGACAGCGGAGCGCTCTTCAACCGCGAGTTCCTCGACGCGCTGGCGCGCCGAGGATTTCACGTCGTGGTGACATGCCACGAAATGAAGTTCAACCTGCTCAACGCGGAGAACATGCAGCGCAACGTGGTGCAGATGAACGACTTCGTCGCCTGCGCCGACCGGACGATCTTCCTCAACGAGCACGATCTGATGTGCGGGGTGAAGCTCTGCGACGCCGGATCGCTCCAGGCCTACTACCGCGGGCGGAGCGCGACGCGGCGGCAACTGGCGGGCTCCGTGGACAGCCAGCGCAAAGCCACGACCATGCTCGGGAAGCTCGAGACCGGCGGGGCGTCGGACGTGCACCCCACCGGCCGCTGCGTCGACGCGATCGCGGTACCGCCCAAGCGCAAGGCCTCGTTCTTTCACATCCCGGGGATAGCGACGGTGAAGGGCGTCGAGTTCAACGTCGAAGCGATCCTGGCGCGGCCACCGAACGTGCTGGTCTTCGGGCTGATCAAGCAGGTCGACGCCATGGAGCAGACCGCCGAGGTGGCGCGGGCGATCCTCTCCAACCCCGCGATGGGCCCGGCCGTGGTCTACGTGGTTGGCAAGGTGTTCAAGGACTTCAAGCACAACGCCATTGCCACCCTCGTCGGCGAGATGTGCCGGCTCTCGAACAGCGCCACCAAGAGCCTGTGCAGCAAGCTCGACGTGTACGGGGAGAAAACCTCCAACGACCGGGATTTCTACGCGGCGATGGAGCGCGAGATCCACACCTGCGTCACCACCTGCGATGGCGCCTGGAGGGAGTTCGTCACCGCCAAGTGCAAGTTCATCGAGGTCCTCCTGGCGCGCCTCGACGAGGTCGCCACCTGTGACATCGACCTGCTCCGAGGCGACGAGCTTCATGGCCAGATCGCGGCGGCGCAGGGCGCTCTCGAGGGCCACTTCCAGGAGCTGGTGCGCGTGCCCTATGGCCGCAGCGACATGGTGTTGGAGGCTTTCTGCCAGCGGCTCCAAGCGCTCCTCCCCGAGCTGTCAGCGATCGTCGAGCCGCTGGACAAGAGCACCTATGAAAAGCGGGATCTCGTCAACCGCGCCAATGGATTCCAGCTCAAGCTGGTCGCGCTGAAGCAGGCGATCACCGGCGCCAGGAAAGAGCTCACCCCGCTGCTCGGCCAGCGGAAAAAATGGCCCGGCGCGCGCCTGCCGATCCAGATCGTCTTCGACGCGCCGCCGGACGAGTTTCAGAGGATCGCGGCGCTGTGCAAGTATGCGTTCAAGGTCGACCAGAAGAGCATGGCCGACAACGCGTCCTCGATCATCTCGCTGATGTCGAACGGCTGCATCACCTTCACCGAGTCGCGCTTCGACACCCCCGACGAGTTCCAGAAGGACAACGGCGGCGCGCTGAGCCCGGTGATCATGCCGGCCCAGAAATACGGCGTCTGCGAGGGATCGTTCGTGGTCGCCGAGATCCGTCGACGCGAAGGGGAGCACGGGGCCGAGAGCAACCGCCGGACCCTGAAGAACATGCAAACCTTGCTGACGAAGCGCTACGGGCTCGACGCCGTCGCCGGCAAGCACCTTTACGTCTACAAGACCTTCTTACCGTAGTGCTTAATCGGGCGATCATGGCGGGGAGAAGCTTGCTTTGCGCCGGAAATCCCACCGCGCGCCGCGGTCGCGCTTGCCTTCGGCGGAGCGCGCGCGATAGCCTCGGTGGCGAAGCAATGCGCGCCGCAGAGATCGCCGCACGCGGGGGACGAGCCGGATGAAGCGCCTGCTCCACATCGCCGGCCAGGTCCTCGAGATCCGCGATCGCCACTCCACGACCTCGGCGGGCGACGAGCTGCGCTTCGACCACGAGCCCGCCGCGGCGCTGCTCGCGCGCTACGCGCGCGATCCCACCAACCTCCTCGCGCTCCGCTCGTATCTCGCGGGGCAGATCACCGCGATCCCGGTTCACCGGCTCACGGACACCGAGGTGATCGCCGAGACGGCGCGGGCGCTCACCGGGCGCCGCGCGCTGGCCTTCCAGCGCTCCACGCCGCCGCTCGAGACGCGCGGCCACCCCGGCGATCTCGACTCCGAGGCGGCGCCCCCGCGCGAGATCGCGCCAACGGTCAAGACCTGGATCGAGATCGAGCTCGTCGATCTCGAGGGCCAGCCCGTCAATGGAGCGCGCTACTGGATCCAGCTCACCGACGGTTCGATCCGCGAGGGGTGGCTCGACGATCGCGGCCAAGCGCGCGTCGACGGCCTCGATCCAGGCATGTGCGAGATCCGCTGGCCCGATCACGACGAGGAAGCGGTGGCCCTCGCGACGAAGGCGATAGCGCCTCCGCCGCCCGAGGACGCGCCCTTCGATCCCGGGGCGCTCACGCCGTCGGACATCGACTCGGCGGAGCAGGCGCAGGCGCTGGTGCAGGCGGCGCAAGAGGGCGTGCCCTTCTGTGAAGAGTGCGAGAAGCTGAAGAAGAAGCAGCAGAGTCGCGCCACGGAGGCTCCATGAGCTGGCCTGATCCGTCGACCGCGCCTTCGCCGTCGCGCGTCCCCGCCGGGGTCCTCCTCCGTCACCTCTGGCCCGACGGCGACGACGAGCGCGGGTTCGCGATCCTCGACTGCGCCCGCGATCCGCGCATTCACCCGGCCGTCACCCGCTCCGGCCTCGCGTATCAGTGCCTCTACGCCGGAGCGCTGGATCCCGTGCTGGCGCGCGTCGCACCCTACCTCGTGCAGCTCCGCCGCGAGGCCCCGCTCGCGCGCGAGCTGGTGCAGCGCTGGGGCGACGCCTGGGGGATCCATCTCCGCTCCTCGGCCGGGCTGCCCGAGCTCCACCGCCATTTCCGACGCTTCTTGCGCGTGAAGGACGAGGCCGGCAAGAACCTCGTCTTCCGCTACTACGATCCTCGCGTCCTCCGGCCCTATCTGCCCACCTGCACCGAGGCCGAGCTCGACTTCGTGTTCGGGCCGGTGCAGCGGTTCCTCGTCGAGGCCGGCAACGGCTCTGCGGCCATCGCGTACACCCACGCAGGCGGCCGGCTCGTGACCGAGGATCTCGCGGTGATCCGCCGCGAGAGCTTCGTCGAGAGCTACCTCCGTCGCGAGGGACTGCTGGGGAGCAACGAGAAGTGATCAACGACGCCTGTCCTCCGCTCTCCTCGCGATGAGCACCCTGCGGATCTCCGTGGCCAAGTCGGCGCCGGGCCGGACGAACACCAACGTTCTCGACGTGCGCCCGATCCGGGTCACGCTGCTGGACGACCTGGCCCAACCCCTCGTCGGCATTCGCTATCAGCTCTCTGCCGGCGGCGTCTCCATGGCAGGAACGACGGACGACATGGGCGCTGTCCGCGCCGTGATACCGCCGGGCACCCGGGAGGCGACCCTGGAGTACTGGCCATTGCCGGACGACAAGGGCCCACCCGAGGTTCTGGAGCTGGAGATCGGCGAGATCGCCCCGGTCAGCAGCCTTCGCGGCGCCCAGGTGCGGCTCGAAGCCCTCGGCTTCGACTGCGGCGAAGAAGAGTCGTTGACCGAGACCATGAGCGAGGCGCTCCGCGGCTTTCAAGATCTCGTGGGCTTGCCCATCACGGGCGCGATGGACACCGAGACGCTGAAGATGCTCGACGAGCTCTACGGCGATCCGAGCTGAGGCCGCGATGGGTCGACGTTTTCACTCGAACAAAGAGACCTACTGGCTGACCTGGGACGGGAGCATCTCCGCCGACGGGCGGCTCAACTCGGCCGACGCGGCGGCGGTCGGTCCGGCGATGGCGGGGCCGGCGCGCAAGATCGAGGCGACCGCGCAGAAGACCGCGAAGAAGACGCTGAAGACGCTGATCGCCGCCTCGTCGCACAACCCGCTGATGGTGCCAATCCACATCTCGGTGCGGGTCCTCAAGCTGGATATCCAGCCCGCCGCGGTGCGGATCCCGGTGCAGCTCAAGAACGACGCGCAGGTCCGCGGGCTGCTCTTGCGGGTGTTCGACAAGGCCGGCAACGTCATTTACCACGAGTACATCGATTTGCCGGCCGGCCCCGCCGGGGTGCTGCCGGCGGCCAATCTGCTGGAGAAGGCGGCCTCCAAGGTCGCGCCGCTGTCGCCGGTACCGGCGCCGGCGCTGCCGATCGCGGCGGCGCCGGCGGCGGGGTTCGCGTCCACTGGACACTCTCTCTGTCGCGTCGAGGTCTGGGCGACACGCAACGCGGCGGTGCTCAGCAACAAGACCATCGCCGACAAGCTCGGCCCGGATTTCAACGTCTACCTGCACACCGTCAGCAGCGAGTACGAGCCCACCGCGCGCGACATCGCGAGCAAGCGGCGGCGCTACGGGGACGTGTGGGCCGGCACGGGCAGCAAGCTCTTCGGCTACCTGTCGAGCCGGGCGACCTACGCGGCCACCCAGCTCCTGATTGCCAATCACGCGCACCAGAGCCAGCTCAAACGCACCCAGAAGGGCGCGGACGGGGCCTACGCGCCGCGCACCCTCCAGCTCGGCAACGGCAAGCCCTGCGTGCGCATCGTCCTCGACAAGCGGGCCACGAGCAACATGCAGGCCTTCACGATCGTCGACCGCATCGACAACATTCGAGCCCAGATCCAGGAGGCCGAGGACGCGCTCGGGCGCGAGGGCGTCCTCACCACGCGCGCTCACGAGGTCCGGATCTTCATCGCGCCCGAGTGGTATTTCCGCAAGTCGAACCAGGCCAACGTCGCCACCAACGCCGGAGTGCCCTCGTACGACCACGCCGATTTTCTCGACATCGTCCAGCGCTGCAAGGCGCTGAGCCTGCTCTTCCCGGACTGGCTGATCATCCCCGGTACCATCTACTGGACCCTCCAGTACGCCGCGCGGCTCCACACCTGGACGGCCCTCGACATGGCGGGGCTCCAGGCCGACATCGTCAATTTCTTCGCGGTCCCGCTGGCCAACGGCGTCAACGGTGTGCCACGCGCGGCGGTCCTCAACCCCAAGACCTGCTTCAACGGCAACGTCGCCCTGTTCCTCAGCGGCGGGAACGTGGTGCACTATCAGTTCAAGCAGTACGCGGGAGAGGCCGAGTGGCCCGGGCACGAGGTCTTGACCTCGATCTACCTGCGGCAAGAGCACCTGACGACGGTGTTCCGGCCGAGCTACTTCGATTTTCGTGGGCTGCTCTTCGGGATCGACAT
The DNA here is from genome assembly GCA_040006075.1 of Byssovorax sp. GTDB lineage: Bacteria > Myxococcota_A > Polyangia > Polyangiales > Polyangiaceae > JANYGI01. Next base: position 30,092 of record JBDTXR010000020.1, read on the forward strand.
CTGCCGCGATCACTACGAGCACCGGTGCTTCTACGAGCGGAGCGGGCAGCTCGCCGCGATCCGCACGGACTACCTGAACGAGTACGCCAACGCGCTCGTCGACGTGGGGAACGCCATCGGAGCGCTGCCCACCGATCCCGCGTTGCCGATCCTCCGAGGCTATGTGGCCAGGCTCCTCGGGATCCGGCAGGGCAACGCGATCGCCGCGGTTCCGACCGTCGACGAGCTCGCCCTCGGGGTCCTGCTCCCGGTCGCCGCCCCCGCGCCGGTAGGCATCGTGGCCCGGCTCGCGGCGATGGGAGGGCTGATTGCCCAGATCAAGATCGATCGCGCTCTCCACCCCAGCCTCGATCAGGCGTCGGGCCTGGGCGCGCGCGAGCCCAGGTACAATCCACTGAACCTGGCGGGCGCGGGCGCCGATCCGGTGGCGTTCGACGCGCTCGCGAGCGACTGGACGGCGGTGACCTGCTCCAGCCTCAAGCGCATGGAAGACAAGCTCGCGGCGATGAACCTCCACGTCATCCGGGCCAACAACCTCCTGGCCGGCCCCATGGCTCCTCTGCTCCTGACGCCGGTCGACACCGCCGCCGGGATCGTCGCCATTGGCCTGCAGGCGCTCAATCCGGCCGGCGCGCACGTGGGCGATCTCGACGTGATGCTGGTGATCTCCAACGGGACGCCCAACCGGCAGTATGGCGCCCTCCACGTGGCTCAGGGCGGCATCCTCTCCCAGTGTGACGGCGCGACGTCCGCCGACTGCGTCGTCGAGCAAATCCAGGTGGTCAATCCGGCGCTGCCGGCGGTCCCCGTCCATACCCGCGCCCAGTGCGCGCTCGACATGGCCGCGGGCGGGCGGGCCTGCGCGACCTTCGACATCGTCTGCATGATGTTCGACGTGACCTGGTCGCTCCGGCAGGTGGAGCTCGACGCTGGAAACGCCGTGCCCGCGCAGCAACTCTTCACCTTCGTGGTGGAGTTCCTCTCGCCGCTGTTCAAGCAGCTCTCCGCCGGGCGCAAGGCGCTGACCGACGAGCTCAACGAGCACATGCCTCGCGTCACGACCAAGATCACCGTACCCGCCCAGGCCCAGGCCGCGGTGGCTGCTTCGTCGCGTTACGACGACGCCAACGTCGACACCCTCTTACCGCCGACAGGCCGCGGCGGCACCCTCCTGGGACGCATCCTATGACCACGCTGCCCGTCGGCGTCACGGCCTCTCAGGCCCGCGCGATCGTGATCACCGACGCGGAGCTCGCGTGCTTTCCGCGGTGCCTCAACCGCGACGCCGACGAGGTCCATCCTTCGTTGTGGCTCCCGGTGGTGCCGCCCTGGGCCCCGCCGAGCTGGGGGAGCGACGCGTATGCGCCGTTCCGGATCAAGGTGCTCAAGGCCCGCAAATGGTGGGCCGCGAAGGGCGATCTGCCACCCAACCCTCTCCCCGCAGACGCGGTGTACGAGAGCGCGCAAAGGGCGCTCGCCGACGGCACCGGGAAGCCGGTGGAGGTCGCGCTCGACGAGGAGAAGCCGCCGGCGGCCGTCGTCGCTCCCCCGGAGGCGCCCCGAGCGCTGGAGTCGGTCGGCAAGGGCGATTACGTGGTGCGCTCCGGGGATTGCCTCGCTTCAATCGCCTTCGCGCACGGGCACGCGTGGTCCACCCTCTGGCGCCACCCGGACAACGCGGATCTGCGCAAGGCGCGCAAGGATCCCAACGTGCTCTCGCCGGGAGATCGTGTGACGATCCCGCCGGTCCGTCAGAGCGTGTCGCATCGCCCGACCGGGGCGCGCCACCGCTACGTGCTCAAGACGACGCCCGCGCGGCTGAACCTGGAGCTGCGCTGGGGCGGAGAGCCGCGCGCCGGGGAGCCCTACGAGCTCAGGATTGGTGGTCAGGTGAGGAAAGGCGTGCTCGGCTCGAAAGGGGAGCTGTCGGAGCCGATTGCCCCCGACGCGAGCGCGGCAGCCCTGGTGGTGGGCGAGGGGGCCCGACGGACGGAGATGGCCTTGCAGATTGGCTCGTTGCTCCCGGCGAGCGGCCTCGCGGGCGCGCAGAGCCGGCTCGCAAATCTGGGCTATTTGACGGGTGAAGTCGACGGGACCTGGGACGCGAAGACGCGAACGGCGCTGCGGCAATTCCAGCGGGACGCCGGGGTCGAGCCGACAGGCGAGCTCGACCAGGAGACCGGAGATCTCCTGGTGAGCGTTCACGACGGGGTTTGAGCCCCGGCATCCGCCGTGATCAGGCGCGCAGGAGGGCGTTCTTGCGGAGCGCGGCGAGGTCGGGATCGGCGACGAGCCGGGCGCGCGCCTCGGGATCGCGCGCGAGGATGGCCTTCACGTCGGCGAGGGCCTCGTCCTTGCGGCCGGCGGCGACGTGGACCGCGGCGCGCTGCTGCCAGAGATCGACGGTGGGCGCGCGGCGCGGCTCGAGATCGGCGCCGTCGGCGTCGAGGGTGAGGGCCCGCTCGATCGCCGCGAGCGCGCCGCCGACGTCGCCCGCGTGGTGGAGCGCGATCGATCGCGCGAGCCAGGCCTCGCTGCTGATCGGGAAGCGCTCGCAGAGGTAGCCCGCGACCTCGCGCTGCTCGCCTTTGCGGCCGAGCTGCCCGAGCGCGAGCTCGCAGCTCTGGAGGGCTTCGAAGAGATCGGGCGCGTCGTGGACCGCGGCCTCGAAGCGCGCGAGCGCGCCCTCGACGTCGCGCTCGCCGCGGGCGTTGCCGGCCTCGATCGCCGCGCCGGCGCGGAGGCGGGCTTCGAGCATGGAAATGGCTTGTTTTGCCGCGCCGGTGGTGTCTTCCGCGGCGAGCAGGCTGGCCTCTTCGATCCGGCGCGCGCGGCGCTCGGCGAGGGCGCGGCGGGCGAGGGTCGGCAACGCATGATCGACGGTGATCCTCGTGGCCGCGGTGACCAGCGTCGCGCTGCCCCAGAGCCAGCGCGCGCCGTCGTGGAAGACCGCGAGCGGCGCCGTCTCGGCGAGGCTGAGCTTCTGCACCGGCCCGGGCGGCGCGAAATAGCGGTAACGGAAGGTCGCGAGGTCGATGACCAGCGGCTCGTCGTCGTCGGTGATCCAGGCGTCGTCGTGGCCGAAGCGACCGCCGCTCGCCGGGAGCACGCCGGTGAACGCGCCGACGTGACGATCGACCACGCGCGTGCGCTCGTCCTCGACGATCAGCGCGAAGCGACCGCGCGGCGAGACGCGGCCGAGCACCGCGTCGGCGCGCGGATCGGAGCGACCCGGCTCCCAGCGAAACGCGACGAGCCCGTTCGCCGGCCCGCCGCGGAGGCAGAGCGTGGCCCCGTCCCAGTGCGACGAGAAGAACGCCCCTCCGAGCGGCGTGGCGTCGACGAAGGCGCCGAGCTTGACGTCGAACACCAGCACGACGCCGCGTGTTTCCCCGGCAAATGAAGCCGTTCCATGGATCGCGACGCGCGCCCCGTCGGCCGACCAGAGCGCGCCCAGGGGCCCGCTGCCGAAGGCGAAGAGCTCGTGCTGCTCGACGAGGACCGCGCGGACGCCGGTCGCGACGTCGAGGATCTCGCGCGTCGCCGAGCCGGGGCGGCGCGCTTCGACGAGCACGTGCGCGCCGGTCGGCGAGGGCGAGAGCGCGACGTCGGGCGCGTCGACGCGGGCGATCTCCGAGAACCCGGTCGGCCCGTCGCAGCGGAGGACGAGGGTGGAATCGCCTTGTTTTCTCGTGGCAAACAGCGTGGACCCACCCCAGCGCGCCGCGGTGAGATCGAGCGGGTGATCGTCGGCGAGGGCGAGCGGCGTGGTCTCGAGCCACGGCGTGGCCGAGGCGCAGCGCAGATCGGTGAGCGGCGTGCTGCGCGGCCCGCGGCCGTCGCGGATCGCCAGCGCGAAGGCCGCGAGGAGCGCGTCGCGGCTGGCCGCGCCGCGAGGAAGCTCGACGTGAAGGTAGCCGCGCACCTTGTTCGGCGCGACGAGGAGGTGCCAGCGATGCGCGTGGGTCGTGCCCTCCGTTTGCCCTATTTCAAGGGTGATCCACAGCAGCGAGCCCTTGCCGTCGATCGCGTGGACGCCGCGCAGCGCGACGGCGATCGCGGGCCGATACCCCGGCTCGTGCGGGCGCGCCGGGACCGTGGTCTCGACAGTCCTGGCGATCGCTGCGAGGATGGAGTCCGCCGCCTTCGCGTCGGGCGGCGTGATCCGGCCCGCGCCGCTGCGGTGACCGGGCTTGCTGGTCGTGGTGTCGGCGAGCGCGATCCGCAGGGTGGATTTGCCGAAGGTGAGATCGAGGTGGGCGTCGGTGAGCGCGACGTCCACGCGCAGGCGCGGCGTCTTCTCCTGAATTTTCGCGAGGCCCTTGGCGTCGATGGCGGCGTCGAGGGCGAGCTCGCGAAAGGTTCCTTCGGGGTTCATCGCGGCACCCTAGTCCCTCTCGCCAGAAACCCTGACGGATTTCTGGCGGCGCGGCGCGCCCCCGGCCTGGAGACTGAATCGAGACCAGGAGCCGCAGGACCCGTGCGAGGAAGCGCGATGGCCCGACGGCGACGAGCATTGTGAAGCTGGAAACATGGATAGGACGGCGAGCCGCCGTCGGGTCTTTTCTTTCGAAGGACTCAAGTTGACGGAGTTGCTCAACGTTCTGGGGGTACCCGCGATCGACGCGAACCCGCAGTGAAAAAAACTGTGGACTGTCGCTCTCCTTTTTGGTTGGTTCGCGGCCCCATGCCCGCCAACCCCGCTTCGCGCAGCGTCATCGTGCACGAAAATACATCTCTCGGGTCACCCGTCGGGAGAGCTCCCGCCGCGAAGGGGGAAGTCGGTTCGCGCGGGCGGGCCTCCTGGATTGCCTGTTTGTCTGCGGTGCTCCTGGTGGTGGCCACGTGTGGCAGCACCGCGGATGTCCCTTCGGCACACGGAGAGGATCCGGGCATCCCAACGCCGCCGGTGGAGATCGAGCTCCCCGAGAACCCCATCGTCGCCGGGACGAGCGTGGGCTATCTGCCTGGCGGCCCCGAGGTTTCGCCCACCGGCGAGATGACGTACACACTCCCGCTCGACGTGCCTCCGGGGGTGGCGGGGATGGAGCCGCACCTCGCGCTCCGCTACTCCAGCAGCGCGGGGAGCGGGCCTATCGGTCGTGGCTGGTCCCTTTCGGGCGGCTCGTCGTCCGTCACGCGCTGCCCCAGGTCGTTCGCTGTCAATGGCAAGCGCGACGGCGTCGATTTCGACGGATCCGACGGCTTCTGCCTCGACGGTCAGCAGCTCGTCGGTCTTGGCCTGGCGGAATACCGGACCGAGAGCGACACCATCGCTCGGATCGTGATGAACGGATTCCCGGTGGCTCCGACCGGGTTCACGGTCTACCTCAAGAATGGCCGGATTCGCACCTACGAAGCCGTCGCTCCCGCGCAGAGGGTGAGCGCGACGGCGCAGGCGCTCACGGCGGCGCCGAGCGTCGTCCTCGACTGGCCGATCAAGGACGAGTCGGACCGCTCGGGTAACGTCATTCACTACGTGTACCAGCACAATCCGAAGACGGTTGTACCGTACGACGAGGAGAACCTCCTCGATCGCATCGACTATACTGACGGGCCCGGCGGGACCTCGGCGCACCGGAGCGTGGTGTTCGAGTACAGCGAACGGCCGGACAAGAGCTTCGCTTACCACCACGGCATCCGCTACCAGCTCCGCACCCGGCTCACCGGGATCAAGATGCTGGCGCCCAATCCCACGGTGAAGTCGCTCGTGTGGGAGTACAAGCTGGGCTATGTCGAGGGGCAGACCCCCACGCTGGGCCGCAGCCTGCTCGAGTCGGTTCAGAAGTGTGGGTTCCTGGGCACGTGCACGTTCACCAAGCATCTGGGCTGGAGCTTCGGGGCGTATCCGAACGTCTACGCTCCCGTGTCCCGGCCGCTGGCCGTCGCCGATGCGTTCGGCGCCGCGGTGGCCGCCGAGGACCTGCTCACGTTCGACGCCAACGGCGATGGCAAGGACGACGTGCTCTACCGGGCTGTCACCGCCGGGAACCCGCCGCTCGTGGCGTTTCACTTGCTCCTGTCGCAGGCTGGACCCGGGGCGGCGCCTTATCAGGATATCGTGGTGGGCGCCCCGGGAATGGGGACGCCGCTCGACGACATGACCCTGGCCGGGAGCCGGGCAGTCGACCTGGATGGGGATGGGCGCGTCGACTTGCTCGTGCGGACGAAGGCGCCAGTCGACGACAGCGGGGATGGACCGCCCGTGCCGGTCGACCCCAACGACACGCGCGACACGTTTCAGCCCGCACGTTTCACCGATGTCGACCACAAGTTCCACATTTTCGGTAGCCCGGTCAAGGCGCACTCCATCGATCTGGTCGACGCTGACGGGGATTCGCTGCTCGACGTGGTGAGCTTCGAGAAGCCGGATCTCTACCAGGTACGTCTCTCGAGCGGTGCAGGTACGTTTGTATCGCAGGGAACGATCACGAGCCCGGTCACGACATGCCCGGTCCGGGCCACGGGCGGCGATCTCGACGCCGACGGTCGCGGGGAGCTGGTCATCCCCGCGGCGAACGATTGCAGCGTTTCGGCGATGGTGGGGCTCGATGATTCAGGGGCAGTCGTCGCCATTCCCGGCCTCCCTGTCCGGCGAGACCTGCGAGCGGTTCAGCTCGCGGATCTCAACGGCGACGGGCTCGTCGACGCGCTCTGGCTCGGTGACACGCTGGAGATCAGCTTCAACACGGGCAACGGATACGGGCCACCCCACACCATCAGCGATCCGGCGCTCGATTCGGTGCTCGCGCTGAACCCGGACTCGACGAAGCGCAGCGCGATCGTGATGGACGTGAATCGCGACGGCCGGGATGATCTGCTGTTTACAGTTCGTGATCACTACACGTTCAACTTCGGCGACGACGTATTCCACTACAACGATGCTGTGGTCGCCCTTCTCTCCAACGGCGACGGGTCGTTCACCCGTGACGATCTCTTCGACGTCGATCCCGGGTTGGGCTTGCGAACCGCAGACTTCGACGGTGACGGCCGGAAGGATCTGTTTGCGGTCACGCTGGACGGCCATTTGCAGATCTTCCTGGAGACCGGCGACGACGATGCCGACCTCCTCCGATCGGTGTGGGACGAGGACGCGAGCGCAGAGCCGCGGCTCCGGGTCGAGTACGGCCGCACCAATCCCGCTGATTGGGCGAGCGCGACCTGCACCTTCCCGACGCTCTGCGTCCGTCACGGTAGTCTGGTGGTGGCCTCGGTCCGGGGGCTCGATGTCGGCACCCAAACATACTACCGCTTCGAAGAGCCCCGGCTCGATCTGGGCGGGCGCGGCTTCCTGGGCTACGGGACGGTGCGTGTCTGGAACCCGGCTCGACCTCTGGAGCGCACGACGACCTTCGACAACGTCACCCGGGTAGGCACGGTCTACCCGAACGCGCAGCGGCCGAAGTCGGTGCGCACCGTCGTCCCCATCGTCGATCAGGGGCCGGAAGGCGCGATAGCGCAGCACGCCGCCGAGAGCGCGCGGATCTCCGAGACGACGTTCGACTACGAGCTGCGCACGCCGCAGGGGAGCCCTTCGCACTTCGTCTTCACCCAGGCGACGCACGAGCGCGAGTGGGAGGAGAGCATCGCTATCGACTGGACGGGCGCGGCGCGCTTCCACATCACGGGGATTGACGGGCCCGGGCCCCAGGGCGCTCCCCGTCAGCATGATGCCTCGTTCCGGGTCGACGACTACAACAACCTGCTCTCGGTGAGCGAGGCGACCGTCGGCGGCGTCATTCACAACGCGGTCTTCACCTACGATTATCGCCCCGCGGACTGGCTGCTCGGGCTCCAGGAGACCAGGACCGAGCAGACGTACGACGCCGGGCAAAGCCCGGACGTGATCCATATACTGAATCACCATGATCTGCTGGGTCGACTCGATACCAGCACCGTCGAGCCCGGAGGGGATCCCGATGTGACGGTGGTACGGAGCCTCGCCTACGATGTGCGTGGGCGCCTGATCCAGGAGACGCGGACGACGGCCGGACAGCCGGCGAGAGTGCGCCACTTCGACTACAGCGATCCTTCCGGCGAAGGCGTCTTCCTGAGCCAGCAGTGGGACGACGTCGACGGCGCGATCACGCTCTCGAAGTGGATGTTCGCGGTGCCCGGGTACGGTGGAACCATGGGGATCATCGACGCCAACGGCGGCGTCGCCACCACGGTTCACGACGATCTGGGGCGCCCGGTCGTGGTCACGGGAGCTGGTCAGAAGGCGTCGACGATTGCTTACAGCGCCTGGAAGCACAACCCTGACGCATTTCATCCCAGCGGGGTCATCGCGGGCGTCGAGGTGGAGGTTCACTCCGCGGGCGACGCCTGGCAAGTGGTGGACACCGATGCACGCGGGCTCGAGGTGGAGCGACGTCGCGCCGGTTTCCAGTACACGACCATCGTCACGAACGCTGGCTACGACACCTTTGGCCGCGTCGTCTGGCAGAGTCGGCCGGACTTTGGAACGGCCTCCCTGGCGCGCACCGAGCGCGCCTACGACAGCCTCGATCGGGTGCGCAACATGGTGGCGCCGGACGGCGCGGTCAGCACCCAGACGTACACGTTCTTCGAGCGAACCGCCACGGATCCGCTGCAGCGCGTCCGCAAGGTCGTGCAGGACGCGGATCGGCGCGTGGTGACGGCGATTGACATCCACGATGGCCAACCGCTGGAAACGACGTATTCGTACGTTCACGGATCGCAGCCGGAGTGGGTGTTTGATCCCCAGGGCAACACGATCCACAGCGTCTTCGACGTCCTCGGTCGGCGAACGCTGCTCGAGGATCCCGACGCTGGCACGCGCGCGACCAAATACGATGGCTTCGGCGATGTCGTGGAGACCGGCGACGGCGCCGGCAACACCACGACCTACACGCTCGATCGGGTGGGGCGCGCGACCACGATCGAGAGCGACACCGACGGGACGACGACGCTGACGTGGGACACGCAGCCGCACGGGCTCGGACAGATCGCCAAGACGGTGAGCCCGGATCAGACGATCGTCGATTCGTACTACGATTCGATCGGGCGCCCGACCAGGACCGACTGGACAGTTCCCGGCCCCGTCGTCTCGATGTTCTCGATCGAGCAGACCTACGATAACAGAGGGCGCGTCGCCGAGCTCCGGTATCCCTACGCTCTCAACCGGCCGCGCATGGTGGTCACCCCGGAGTACCAGGACGGCGAAGATGGCGTGTCCCGGATCCAGGCGACAGACCTGAACGGTGGTCCGTTCGACGCCTGGACCGTCACCGGCCGTAACGCCGACAACAGCCTCACCGCGGGAAAGTACGGCGCGAGCATCGAGACGAGCCGGACCTATGACGGCGCGACGGGGAGGCTCGCCGCGATCGCGACGACGGCCGGCGCAGATTCGATCGTGGACCTGGGCTTCGACTATTACAGCGACGGGCGGCTACATTTCCGCAAAGATCATGTGGCCGAGCGCGTCGAGTCGTTCGAGTACGACGATCTGCGGCGCCTCACCGCGTGGTCGCTCAACTCCGATTCGGTCACCAACTACGAGTATGATCCTCTCGGTAACCTGACCGGGACCCGGGACGAGGACGGGTTCCCGACCGAGGAGAACCAGTACACCGGCGGGCCGCACCAGCTCAACAAGCGCGCCGGGGTCGCGTACGAGTACGACGAGCGCGGTCGACTCTACAAGTCCGACGCGGGGCTGCTGATCACCTACACGGATTTCGATCTGCCGAGATCGTACACCAAGAGCGGTGTCACGACGGACTTCAACTACGACGCGGGTCACCATCGCGTCCGCAAGGCGGGGCCTTCGGGGACCACGATCACGCTCGCCGGGCTCTACGAGCGCCGCGAGGACGCGAACGGCACGAAGCACGTCTTCAACATCGTCGCTCCCGACGGCCTGGTCGCCCAGGTGGTCTACGACCAGACGCACGCGACGGAGGACGTGGAGTATCTCCACCAGGACCAGCTCGGGAGCGTCGCTGTCGCCACCAGCCCGACCGGCAAGGAGGTCGATCGTCTGTTCTACGAGCCCTTCGGGCGGCGGGTCGACAAGAAGGGCCACGCGCTGAGCGCGCCGGCGTCGGACGTGCTCACCGGCTTCACCGGGCAGCGGCACGATGACGACCTCGGGCTGATCGATATGCGCGGGCGGACCTATGATCCGGTGTTGCGGCGGTTCTTGCAGCCGGACCCGGTGATTCAGGACGCTTACGAGGGGCAGACTTACAACCGGTACAGCTATGTGATGAACGATCCCGTCAATCTGGTTGACCCTACGGGATTCACGGCGAAAGAGCTCAGTGACGGCGATGTAGATCCGACCGGCGGGACCCCGGAATCGTACGACAAGGATAATGCGAAGCTCAATTCTCCCGAGATCGTCGTCACCGCAGGACCTGAGGCGCCGCCTGATCACGCGGGTACCGACAGCAACGGAGAAGGGGCTGCGGTGCAAGCTGCGGCGGCTCTGGCCGATACTTATTACCAGTCCTCGTCGACGGACCACGGGGTCAACGCCGGCGCCGGAGGCGCGGGTGGCTCGGGGACCGGATCGAAGCTGTGTGGTGGGTGTCAAGAGCGGGACTGGACGTCGGAGTGGCTCGTTCACGGTCCGTCGGTGGAGAAAGGGCTGCTGTGTATGTCCGCGGCGCTGGTCGTTGCCGCGGGAGCGGTGGCTGCCTTGCCGGGGTTCGTCGTTGGCGGCCTGGCTTCCGGAGGCACAGCGGCATCGGTGGCGCCGGTTGCGGCGGCCGCCA
>JBDTXR010000021.1:0-40625 GCA_040006075.1 Byssovorax sp.
TCGACGCGCGCGATCTCCGCGGCGGCGACAAGCAATGGGAGTGGATCAAGAAGGGTATCCCGCTCCGCGTCGAGGTCGGCCCGCGCGACGTCGAGGGCAACGCGGTGATGGTGGCGCGCCGCGATCGTGGGCCGAAGGAGAAGGCGTCGATGCCGCGCGCCGACTTCGTGGGATCGGTGGTGAAGATCCTGGAAGAGATGCAGAGCGGGATGTTCCAGAAGGCGCTGGCCTACCGGAACGAGCACACCCGGCCGATCGACACCAAGGCCGAGTTCGACGCGTTCTTCACCCCGAAGAGCAAGAGCGAGGACAAGGCCGAGATCCACGGCGGATTCGCCCTCTCGCACTGGTGCGGTGACGGCGGCTGCGAAGAGAAGGTGAAGGACGCGCTCAAGGTGACGATCCGCTGCATTCCGCAGGGCGGGTACGCCGGGGCACCCTGGGCCGACAAGGTGCTGGAGCCCGGCGCCTGCGTGAGCTGCGGGAAGCCGAGCCCGCAGCGGGTGATCTTCGCCAAGTCGTATTGATGTGGTGAATTGTTGAATCCGAGCCCCCGTCAGGCGACCATGCGAGCAACGTGTCTACCTTCGAGCTGGTCGTCGAGCAGGTTCGCGCCGTCGCGGGGGCAGATTTCGCGTTCGTCCTGACGCGGCGCGGGCGTCTCGTGACCCGAGACGCCCCGCGCGACATGCCGGAGAGCGGGCGCGAGACCATCGTCGAGGCGGCGCGCACCCTCGACCACGGCGAGACCGGCGAGCTCACGGTGCCGCGGCAAGAGCTGGTGCCTTATGGCGGCGCGGCGCCGATCGACGTGCATTTCGGCGTGGCCGCCGACCAGGCCATCCTCTGCGTGGTGATGTCGAGCTGGGTCGGCAAGGCGATGGTCTCGGAGGCCTTGAAAGACGGCGTGGCGAAGATCGAGGCGGTGATCGCCGCCAGCGGTCGCGAGCCGATGCGTCGGCGCAAGAGCCAGATGCCGCCGCCGATGGACCGGGCGACAGCGGGCCTGGTGACGGCGTCCGGCGCGACCACGCACGCGGCGCGATCGCTCGAGCGATCCCCGGTGATCCAGCGCGCGCCGTCGCGCCCGCCGCCGCGATTGCGGGTGAGCTCGCTGCCGGAGATCACCGTCGGGACCACCGATCTCGGGCGGGAGTCGCTCGCGGCGATCGAGCGTGAGCTCCTCGACGACGCGACGCGCGGGGCTTCGTCGCCGCAGATCACGGTCGACGAGGCCGAGCTCGGGCGGGAGTCGCTGGCGGCGATCGACCGCGAGGTGCGCGGTAAGCACCGGGGCTCGGCGCCGCGGCTCAGCGTCGGTGAGGCCACGCTGGGGCGCGAGTCGCTCGCGGCCATCGCGAGCGAGCTGCGCGGGAAAAAGCGGGGATCGGCGCCGCTCATCACCTTGGGCGAGGCCGCGCTCGGGCGCGAGTCGCTCGCGGCGATCGAGCTCGAGGACAGCGAGCGCCCCTCGGGTGTCCGCCTCGCGACGCGCCCGCCCGCGACGTCGATGCCCGAGACGCTGCACATCGAGCTGGAGAACCTCGACGAGCTCGACATCCGCGCAACGCCCAACCCCGACTCGCCGCGGGCGACGCAGCCCTGGGTCGAGCTGCCCGAGGACACCAAGCGCGCCCTCGACGCCGAGAGCCTCGGCCGCAAGCTCATGCCGCCCCGGCTGACGTTGAAGCTGGAAGACGCCGACACCGACGTGTTCGAGGCGGCGCGGCTCGATCCGGCGGCGCAGCCGCGCGCCCCGGCGGCGAAGCGGCGCAAATAGGCCGCCCGCGGGCTCGGGGCGGTTAGCCGGCGAGCGCGGTGGTCACCAGAGCAGGCCAGTCGGCGTCGGCCGGTAAACGGCCCTCGGCGTGCTCGGGGCGGCCGCCGCCACGGCCTTTTGCGGCGGCGGCGATCCGCTTCAAGAGCCCTCCGCAATCGAGGCGAGAGGCGCTGCCGCGGGAGATCATCACGCTGAGGCCGCCTTCTCCGCGGCTGGCGAGGAAGGCTGTCGCGCCGGAGACGGCGGTGATCCGGCCAGCGATGCGGCGGAGGATCTCCACCGCGACGTCGTCGAGGACGGCGACGGCGAGGTGATCAGGATGGTTTGCGGCGGCGGCGGCGAGCTCGGCCGCCGCCGCGTCGGCGAGGCGGCCGCGCGCGTGGCCCAGGTTTTCGCGGGCCGAGCCCAGCTCGCGGCGGAGCTTCTCGACGGCCGTTGGCACGTCGCGCGGGCCGCAGGTGAAGGCCTTTCCGAGATCGCGCAGGACCCCGGCCTCGTCCCAGAGCTCGCGCCGCGCCCGCGGGCCGGCCGAGAACGTCACCCGCGCTTTGCCTTTGTACCGCTCGATCCCGAGGACGCGGACCAGGCCGACCTGCGCCGTACGGGTGCAGTGGGTGCCGCCGCACGGGGAGACGTCGAGAGTGCCAATCTCGATGACGCGGATGTTCTCGGTGACCTTGGGCGCGCGCCGGAGGGGGAGGGCGGCGAGCTCGCCCGGCGTGGGGAAAAAGGCCCGGATCGGGGCGTCGTCGTCGACCACGCTGTTGACGAGCGACTCGGCCTCGGCGACGAGGCGCTCGTCGAGGGTCTCGCGATCGACGTCAATCGTGCAGGTGGTCTCGCCGAGCCGCGAAGAGACGGTGGCCGCAAAGGCCACGTCGGTGAGCGCCCGCGAGAGCATGTGCTGGCCGGTGTGCAGGGCCATGTGGACGCGGCGGCGCCCGCGATCGACGGCGCCAAAGGTCGAGGCGCCGACGTCGAGCAGCGCGCCGCCCTCCAGGACGTGGTGGACCTGGCCGTGGTCGTCGACCTGGACGTCGGCGACGAGCGCCCCGCCGAGGCGGCCGCGATCGGCCATTTGCCCGCCCGATTCCGGGTAAAATGCGCTTCGATCGAGGAGCACCGAGGGCGCCCCGCCGAGCGCGCCGTGGCCGACGACAGTGGCCTCGAAGTCGAGGAGCAGCGAGTCTTCGTGGTACAGGAGCACCGTGGGCGTCATGGCGAGGCGAGGCCTACCACGGAGGCGCCGTGGGGCGAAGCGCCGGGCGGCCTCTCTTCCTCTCTCTCCCCGACGACTCCGCTCGTCCGATTGGCCTGCTCAGCGGCCGAGCCCCGGCATTATCGTCTCCCGGAGGATGGAGGGGAGGAGGTGGAGCTGGGCGCAGTGCGCGTCGCGATCGGCCCCGGCATAGCCCCGGATCACCAGGCGTCCGTCCTCGAAAATCCGGGTGAGCGCGTGCGCTTCGCGGGGATCGGCGTCGACCGCCGCAGCCTTGACGCCGAGCTCGTCCAGCAGATACGAGGCGACCTCTCCCGTCGAGGCGTACCCCGGTGTTCCGATGGCCGTGTGCGTGAGATAAAACGCCGAGGTGCGGAGTCGCGCCGCGCGCGCCGCCTCGAGGAAGAGGGGGAGCTGCCCGTGCTCGACGGTGTGCTTGCCCGCGAGGTAGCCGGCATAGAGGGAGTCGAGGAGGACAATGGCGGCGAGCCGCGGATCCGGCCGGGTGAGGATCGGGCCAATCGCGCCGTATCCAGCGCTCCACGAGGAGAGGACAATGGTGCTGGCGTGGGCCGCCGGGAGGCCGTTGACGGCGGCGACCTCGCGCTCGATCGCGTCGACCAGGTGATCGAAGGTGGCCGGCCCGGGCGTGAAGGCGCGCTCGTAGGCGTGCGAGCCAATCCCGGCGTCGAGCGCGGCGATCACGAGATCGAAGCCCTCGGGCGCGAGCTCTTTGCGGACGGGCTCGGCGCCGTGGAGGTGGATCAGGAGATGAAACGATCCGTCGGGCCCGACGGCGCGCCCGGCCGGGACGAGGACCCGCGCGGGCGGCGATCCCTCGCGGGTGGAGAGCGTGCGCCAGGCGGAGTAGTCGCCAAAGCCACGATCGGTGAAGTGGCACCCTGCGGCGCGCTCGTCTTCAGCGGGGAGATCCTCCATCGCTCGTGGCGGAGCGCCGCTGGGAAGCGGCGGCGGGAGCACCGCGTCCCTGGAGGCGGCGGTCGCGGCATCGACGCCGGCGGGAGGAGCCTGCTTGACCGCGGCGGCGCCGGCGATGACCACCAGCGCGCTGATGGCAAGGACCAGCGCGTCACGTCCTCGAGTCGCCGCCATCGCCGCAGGATCCGGCGCGCGATCCGATCAGAAGCCGGGATTCTGAACGGTGGGCACCCACTGCGTCGACGTGGCCCGCGGGGTCTTGCCCGGCACGTCGGCCGAGGCGCTGGGCGTCGCCTTCACGCCTGGGCCGGCGGGGACGCCCTTCTTCTTGTCGTCGGTGGTGGGGAGATCGTTGATGCTGACGACCGTGGTGGTCGCGCTCGCAGCCGGCTTGGCCGAGTCGACCGCCGCAGCGGTGATGACCGGCGGCACGTTCGACGGCGCCGTCGTGGTGACGACCGGCGCGCCGCTGGGCGGCGCATGCGCGGGAGCGGTGGTGACGCCGCCGCCGCTGTTGTGGAGGAAGGCAAAGGCGATGGCTGCCGCCGCGACCGCGACGCCCGCGCCGACGTACAGGCTCGCCCTGCTGCGGCGCATGCCGGGCACTTCGTCGGGCGTGGCCTCGCCCGTGACCACGAGCGGCGGCGAGACGGCCGAGAGCGACGACGGCGTGCTGGACGGTCCGTTGGGCACCGACATGCGGTCGGGAAGGAGCTCTTCCTTGGTGACGCCCGAGTTCATCTTCGTGAGGACGATCTCGGAGACGTTCTCGTGGACGGTCGGCGCGATCACCACCTGCTGGTGCGTGCCCGTCGCGAAGCGCTCGTCGGCGACGCGGACGGCGTCGCGCAGGGCCGCGCGGCGCTTGGCCCCGCGATCGCCCATGAGCGTGCGCACGAAGCCGCCGATGTCGTCGTCGGCGATGCCCATGGAGTTGAGCGCGCGCTCGAGGGCGTTCCCGAGCTCCATCATCGTCTGGTAGCGCTTCTCCGGGTCTTTCTGGAGGCACTTGACAAGGACTTGCTCGAGCTCTTGCGGGTAGCTCGGGTTCTTCACCCGCGGCGGGAGGAGCGGCCGCGAGATGATGTTGCGCATGGTGACGAGATCGTTCTCGCCGAGGAAGGGGTGGAGGCCCGTCGTCAGCTTGTAGAGCACGATCCCCATCGCGAAGATGTCGGTGCGCCGGTCGACGTTGCCGCCGCGCGTTTGCTCGGGCGACATGTACGGGACTTTGCCCTTGAGCTGCCCCGCCGTCGTCTCGCCGCCGGCGCGCCCCACGGCCTTCGCGACGCCGAAGTCCACGATTTTCACGATCCCGTCGTACGTGACGAGGATGTTCTGCGGGGAGACGTCGCGGTGGACGAGCTGGAGCGGGACGTCGTTCTCGTCGTGGAGCTCGTGCGCGGCGTGGAGGCCGGCGCACGCCTGGATGGCCACGCGGAGCGCGATGCGCTGCGGGAGCTGCGTGTTGTTCTTGCGCGCGGCCTTGTGGACGATGCTGAGCGCCTCGCCGTCGACCCACTCCATGACGAGGTAGAGCACCTCGTCTTGCTCACCGAGGTCGAGGATCTCCGCGACGTTGGGGTGGTGGATCTTCGAGGCGAGCGCGGCCTCGTCGAGGAACATCTGCTCGAACTGCGGATCGTCCGACAGCGTGGGCAGCATGGTCTTGACGGCCACCGTTTTCTGGAAGCCGCGCGAGCCCTTCTGGCGCGCCGCCCAGACCGTGGCCATGCCACCTTGCGCGATGGGCAAGAGCAGCTCGTAGCGGCCGAGCACCATTCCGGGGGCAAGCTTGTCGTTCGTGCTCATCGGACGCGGTCTTCGTCTCCTGGCGCGCGCTGCCGCCCTCGGGGCAACACGCGGGCCACGCAGGGCCCGGTTACCGCCGAGAATAGCATTCTTGTGCCGACGTGGAGCAATGAGAACGAACGTATTTCGCACTTCATCGGTGCGAGCCCCCCGGATCGAGCCTCCGGGGGGTGACCCCGCAGCTCATGCGCCGCCGGGAACAGGGCCCCAGAGCTTGGTGTAGACCGCGGCCATCTTGTCGTGGGCCTCGGGGCTGAAGCCGTTGCCCTTGTAGGGCCACGCGAAGCCGTCGGCCTTCACCTGGTTGCACGAGAGCGAGACCATGACGTCGGCCGGGGCCTGACCGGGGCGCTGCATGCTGAAGGCCATGCCGGGGGTGAAGCACTGGCCGGGCGAGCCCTCGAAGCTGCTCTTGGCGCCGAGGATGTCGAGGATCTCGTTCTTGAGGTTCTCGTCGGTGAGCGGCATCTGCGCCGTGATCGCGAACGAGTTCTTGTAGAGCGGGGCCTGCGGCTGCACCGGCGCGGGCGCCGGGTTGGCGCCGGGGATGAGGCCGGGGGGCAGGAAGCCGGGGGGCAGCGCGGCGCCGACGCCCTGGAGGATCTGGTTGCCCATGGCCGTCATCTCGGGCGGGAGGCCGGGGATGCCCGGCAGGCCGGGAATGCCTCCCATCGCGGGCGCGGCGACCGGCGGCGGCGGCTGGCTCAGGCGCAGGACGGTGATCTGGGCCTTGTCCATTTCGTTGAACGGCGCGGTGCGACCAGCGCAACCCGCGGCCAGGGGGACCAACAACGTGAGTGCTGCGAAGATCGAGCGGTGGTTCATCGTGGGGAGGGATGTATCACGGCCCCGCTCGAAATGGGAAATGGAGCCCGTCGAGAGCGTGCTCGACCAGCGCAAAAAGGCTTGATTTCGCGTTGAATATCGCGGCGCTTGGTCCGTCGCGGGGGCGCGGAGGGCCCATCTCGGTGGAGCCTCGCGGCGGCGTGCGCGGCCGTCAGCAAGTTAACCGGGATCGACGGTGGCGAGGCGCGAGGGCGGTAGCGCGCTGACGACGCGGCGCGAAGGCACCGCGGGATCCATGGGTGTTTTCGCTTGTGCGGCGCTGGTCCGTGATATGCCAGTGAGGTCGGACCGACTCTGTCCCGAGCACGACTCTTCAAGGAGAAGACCCGCCATGCGAGCTACCCTGTTCCTCTCGTCGCTGTTCGCTGTGTCCCTCATCGGCGGGGTCGCCCTCGCCGAGCGACCGTCCGACGGCGCCGAGAGCCGTCGCCCCGTCCGCGATCACAAGATCTCGGAGCTGCGCCCGCACGAGGCCAGCACCGTCCGCGAGCACGTCGCGCCGGTGAGCCACGAGAAGTCCTCGGTGCGCGAGCCGCGCGTCCTCAAGGAAGCGCCGAACCGCGGCGACAACATCGATCGGTCGTACGCCGCGCACGCGGTCATGGGCGCCGACAAGGCGCACCAGCAGAACGCTGCGCCGGGCGCGAAGACCATCAACAAGGCCTACCTCGAGGCGCGCAACTGCTCGGACACCGACACCGATTGCGCCAAGGTCCACGGCGGCAAGCCCGCGGGCAACGCCAGCGATCATGTCGAGAAGAAGGACGACGCCGCCGCGCAGAAGCACACGCGCGCGCAGATCAAGGAGATGGTCGACAAGCTCCACCAGATGATGTGCCAGCAGCACGCCGCGTCCTGCGCGGACTACCTGTAAATCCAGGCGATCGCCTGCCCTCGCGGCCCCTCTCTTCGGCGACGAGGAGGGGGGCTTTGCGCTGGGGCGCCCGGGACATCGTTGGAGCTCAAACGAAGTGTCGGGGGCGGTCACGAGGTGCGAGCGCGCGGAGCCCGGCGCGCGGCAGGGGGGCGTGAGGATCGCGCGCGCGAGGACCGGCCGCGCCCCGAGGACGCGGCCGATCCCGACGCGATTGAAGGCGACTAGCTGGTGGGGACGTCGTCGCCCGGCGTGGTACCGGCGGTGACGTCGTCCACGCTGGTGGGATCCGTGGACGCGGCGGCGACACCGTTGACGTCGTTGCCGTCGACCTCGCCGTCGGGCGGCGGGCTGCTCGGGCCGCCCTCGGGGACGTCGACGACCGCGAAGGCCTCGATGGCGACGACGCGCTCGCCCTCGTCGACGTTCATGAGCCGCACGCCCTGCGCGTTGCGGCCCGTCTCGCGGATCTCGCTCGCGCGCGTGCGGATCATCTGGCCGCGGTCGGTGACGAGCATGACCTCGTCGGTGGGGCCGACCATGGCGATGCCGACGACCGGGCCGTTGCGATCGCTGGCGTCGATGAGGATGACGCCCTTGCCGCCGCGGCTCTGCTTGCGGAACTCTTCGAGCGGCGTCTGCTTGCCGTAGCCGCGCTCGCACACGGCGAGGACGCGGTCGCGCTCGGCCGTCGCGACGACGAGGCCGACGACCACGTCGCCTCCCTCCGCGTCGTCGAGCTCGATGCCCTTCACGCCCATGGTCGCGCGACCGGTGGGGCGCACGTCGGTCTCGGAGAAGCGGATCGACATGCCGCCGCGGGTGGCGATGACCAGCTCGTGCGTGCCGTCGGTGATCGCCGCGGAGAGGAGCTGATCGGTCTCCTCGATCTTCACGCCGATGATGCCCTTCTCGCGGTAGTTCTCGTACTCGCTCAGCATCGTCTTCTTGATCTGGCCGCGGCGCGTGAGCGTGACGACGAAGGTGTTGTCGTCGAACACGGCCGGCACCGGGGTGATCGCGCAGACCTTCTCGCCCGGCTCCATCCCGACGAAATTCACGATGGCGCGGCCCTTGGCGTTGCGCGCGCCCTCGGGGATTTCGAAGACCTTCTTGACGTAGACCTTCCCCTTGTCGCTGAAGAAGAAGACGTACGAGTGGGTGGAGGCCACGAAGAGCTGGCTGACCCAGTCCTCGTCGCGCGCTTCCATCCCGACGGTGCCCTTGCCGCCGCGCTTCTGCGCGCGGTACGTGGAGGTCGGCGTGCGCTTGAGGTAGCCGGCGTGGGAGATGGTGACGACCATGTCCTCTTCCTGGATCAAATCTTCCAGGTTGATCTCGGCCTCGGCGGCGACGATTTCGGTGCGGCGTTTGTCGCCGTAGCGAAGCTTGATGTCCTCGAGCTCGAGGACGATGACGTTCATGAGCAGGACCGAGTCGGCGAGGATGGCGCGGAGGCGCTCGATCTCGATCGAGAGCTCGCCGTACTCGCGGGCGAGCTTCTCGCGCTCGAGGCCGGTGAGGCGGGAGAGGCGCATCTCGAGGATGGCCTTCACCTGGCGGTCGGAGAGGAAGTAGTCGACGCGCGCGTCGGCCTCGACGCACTCGGGATTGGGGCGCCCGGCGCGGCGGAGGAACTCCCCGAGGCCGTGCAAGGGGAGGGCGAGCAAGCGATCGCGCGCCTCGTCGACGTCGGCGCTGGAGCGGATCGTGGCGATGACCCGATCGATGTCGGTCGTGGCCATGCCGAGGCCTTCGATGAGCTCGCGCTGGGCCTCGGCCTGGCGGAGCTCGAAGCGGCAGCGGCGGGTGACGACGTCGCGGCGGTGCTCGATGAAGTGAGCGAGCGTCTCCTTCAAATTCAGCACGGCGGGGCGGCCGTTGGCGATCGCGAGGTTGATCACGCCGAACGTGGCCTGCAGATCGGTGAGCCGGTAGAGCTGGTTCAGGATCACCTGCGGGAAGATGTCTTTCTTCAGCTCGATCACGATGCGCATGCCCTCGCGATCGCTCTCGTCGCGGACCTCGCTGATGCCCTCGATCCGCTTCTCGCGCATGCACTCGGCGATCTTCGCGACCAGGCGGGCCTTGTTCACCTGGTACGGGATCTCGGTGATGATCAGGTGCTCGCGGTCGCCCTTCATCGATTTCTCGACGATGGATCGGCCGCGCATGCAGATGGATCCGCGGCCGGTGCGGTAGGCCTGCTCGATCCCGGCGCGACCGTAGATGAGGCCCGCGGTGGGGAAATCCGGCCCGGGGATGATCTTGATCAGCTCGTCGATCGTGGTCTCGGGATCGCGGAGCATCGCCAGGGTGCCCTCGATGATCTCGACCAGGTTGTGGGGCGGGATGTTCGTCGCCATGCCGACGGCGATGCCGCTCGATCCGTTGACGAGGAGCTGCGGGTACTTGGCCGGGAGGACGCGCGGCTCGAGCTCCGAGTCGTCGTAGTTGGGCTGGAAATCGACCGTCTCTTTCTCGAGATCGGTGAGCAGCTCGACCGCCATGCGCGAGAGCCGCGACTCGGTGTACCGCATGGCCGCCGGGGGATCGCCGTCGACCGAGCCGTAGTTGCCCTGCCCGTCGATGAGCGGGTACCGCAGGCTGAACGGCTGCGCCATGCGGACGAGCGCGTCGTAGACCGAGGCGTCGCCGTGCGGGTGGTACTTGCCGAGCACGTCGCCGACGACGCGCGCGCATTTCTTGTGGGCGCCGCCGGGGCCGATCTTCTGCTCGCTCATCGAGTAGAGGATGCGACGGTGGACGGGCTTGAGGCCGTCGCGCACGTCGGGGATCGCTCGCCCGATGATCACGCTCATGGCGTAGTCGAGGTAGCTCGTGCGCAGCTCGTCCTGGATGCTGACCGGGACCTTCTGCTGGATGTTCGAGGTGTCAGTCATGCGTGGCTCGGCCCCTCGGGCGAGGCCGCACCGAGGGCGCGGGCATGCGCCCCGGTGCGCTCGGCGTGGCGCGCGGAAGATCCCGGAAACAAGACGGGATTCGGCGCCGGGAGGGGGCCTTGGACGTAGTCCAACAGCGCCCGCGGCGCAACGGTTTGGCCCGGCGAAAGCGCGCTATTTACGGGGCGGTGAAGGGGCCGCAAACGGCCGGAACGGTGAACCCGTCGCGGGCCACGGCGGAGCACACCGCGGTGTACTTCGGCGTGCCCGGCGTCTCGCCGATCGCGTGGGCTGCGACGTGAAATGTGTACGTGGCGCCGGAGACGAGGCTCTTCGCGTACGTCCGCGCGGCCGAGTCGTCGCAGGGGAGCCCGAGGTAGCCGGTGAGGTTCGGGTCGTCGGCCTTGATGTCGAGGAAGGTGATCGTCCCGTTGGTCGGGCCGGCGTTCGGGTCTTTGTTGGCGCAGACGAGCGCGCCCAGCGCCGCGCGCGGATCGACGACGATGGCTGCGGGCAGGGTGCCGGCGACGTCGTCGAAGGGGTGAATGCACGCGGCGGTGACGTTGCCTTCGTCGATGGGTTTGCTGGCCACGTCGCCGCAGGCGGTCTGCCAGCGGGGCGTCGCGGGGATGACGCCGGCGGTGAGCGTCGCGGCGCAGTCGACGTTCGGCGTGGTGCCCGCAGGGAGCATGAAGCGGCTGCCCGACTCGGGGCCGCCGCACGCGACGAGGGTGCTCGCCGGCTGATCGTAGCCGTCGACCGTCACCGTGTAGTCGTGCCCGTCGAGCACGTAGCGAAACGAGACCGGCTGCGAGCACGGGGTCGGCGGCGAGGACGCGAGCTCGACCCGCGGGTGGTTGGTGGTCGCGTCGCTCAGCGTGGCGACGTAGCTCTTGAGCGCGCCGGGCTGGTTGCTGCACCCGACGTTGCCAAGGAACGTGGCCGGATCGACGGTGAGCGACGTCGGGACGACCCCGCTCAGGGTGGTGGTGTCCGTCGAGGCCACGCAGCTCGCGCCGCAGAGCAACGCGACGCCGAGCGGGAACGAAGACGCGAGCCGCGACGAGGAAACAGGGCGCAAAAGGCTCGGGCGCGCGCGGCGGATCACGAGGCGGGGAGTAGTCGATGCGCCGGGGCGAAGCCAGGGAAACCGACGGTCGAGAGAATGCGGCGAGCGGCGTTCGAGCGAGGGCTCGCGATCACTTCGCGTCGGCTGCGGCGTCGGTCGCGCCCGCGTCCGGCGTGGGCGGCAGCGTCGCGAATGCGCACGCGGCGAGGAGGTCGACCTTGCTCTGGAGGACCACGCACGGGGCGAGGGTGACGTCGGCGCCCGCGATGACCTTTACGCCCGCGCAGCCGGCGACGGTCTTCGCGCCGGCCTTGGCGCAGGCCGCCGTCGCGTTCACGGCCGCGACGCAGGCCTCGACGGCGGTGGCTGCCGGGGCTCCGGCATCGGCGTTCTCGACGCCGTGGAGGCACTCGTCCCGGTAGAACGAGGTGCAGCTCTCGACCTTCTCCGGGGTGAAGCCGCACGCGGTCGCGGCCTCGCAGCGGGCCGTCTCGATCGTGCGGCACTCGTCGATGCCGACCGCGTCGGAGCCGCAGCTCGTCGGCGCGAGGAGCGTGAGGAGCGCGCCGGCCGCGAGCGACGCGGAGAGCAACAGGCCGGCGAGAGGACGGGGTCGGGACACGGATGGGGGCCTAGCACGCGGCGAAAGCCGAGCGCCAGTTTTCGGCGAGCGCGCTACCCTGCCGCCCGTGACCGATCCGCCGTTCGCCATGATCCTCGCCGCCGGGTTCGGCACCCGGCTGCGCCCGCTCACCGACGAGCTGCCCAAGCCGCTCGTCCCGGTCGGCGATCGCGCGGCCGTCGCGCACATCGCGGATCGCCTTGCAAAAGCGGGGATCCACGACGCCGTGGTCAACACGCACCACCTCGCCGAGGCGTTCACGCCGCAACGGATCGCCTCGCTGCCGGTCCGTCTACGGGTGATCCACGAGCCGACGATCCTCGGTACCGCGGGCGGGATCACCCACGCGGCGGGGCTCCTCGGCGACGGCGATGTCCTGGTGTGGAACGGGGATATCCTGGTCGATTTCGATCTCGAGGAGCTGCTTGAGCAGCACCGGAGCGCGCGGGCGGTCGCGACGATGGCGGTCGCGCCCCGGGCGCTCGGGGAGGGCACCGTGGGGATCGACGTGGGCGGCGCGATCGTGCGGCTGCGCGGCGAGCGGTTCGGCGACGAGGCGCGCGGCGGCGACTTCCTCGGGATCACCGCGCTCGGGCCGGTGTTGCGCGCCCGGCTGCCTCGCGAAGGCTGCTTGATCGGCGACGGCTGCCTCCCGGCCTTGCGAGCCGGCGAGCGGGTCGCGAGCATCACGACCACGACGGAGTGGGACGACATCGGCTCGATCGCCACGTACGCGCGGGCCAACACCCGCTGGCTCGATCGCCACAGAATTCGGAATTTCGTGGGGCCGGGAGCCTCGATCGATCCCGGCGTGGTGCTCGAGGGCTGCGTCGTCGGCGCAGGTGCGCAGGTCCGCGGCCGCGGGACCATGCGGGGCGCGGTGATCTGGCCGGGGGCCCGCGTCGAGGCGCCGCTCGAGCAGGTGGTCGTGACCACCGCCGGCGTCGTCGCTCGAGGCTGACCGACCGCGCGATTCGCCCTCGAAATACGCGCGATCCTCTGGAGGCTCCCGGCTCGCGGTGCGGCCGCCCTCGCTACTGCGGGAAGAGCAGCTCCACGGAGAGCGCCGGCTTGCCGTCCACGCGCGTCCCGCCGAGCAGGGCCAGCGTCCCGAGCGGGCTGGGGACCACGGTCGCGCCGCGCCGCGGCTCGCGCAGCGGCAGCTCGGTCGCCGCGACCCCGAGCTGGAGCAGGAAGCTGCGCGTCTGCGAGGGCGTCGCGATCTCGTCACCGACGACGAACACGCGCCCTCCGCCCAGCGTGTAGGCGTGCACGCCCGCGAGGTCGACCGACGGATCCGAGCCCGTGACCACGGTCGCGACGCACGCGTTCACGCAGGCTGGATCGAGGCGGCGGATCGGGGCCGGCCCGCCGCCTTCGAGCGTGCCGCCGATCAGGACCACGCCGCTCGGACCATCGAGGACCGCGCCGGCGCCCACGGTCGGATCGGGCGGGAATCCCACCGCCGCGAACGACTTCGCG
This sequence comes from Byssovorax sp., assembly GCA_040006075.1. Lineage (GTDB taxonomy): Bacteria > Myxococcota_A > Polyangia > Polyangiales > Polyangiaceae > JANYGI01. The sequence goes on from JBDTXR010000021.1 coordinate 13,547, forward strand.
CTGGGGCCGAGCACCTCGACGCCGGCGCCGGTGGCGCTCCCGCCCGCGACGACGAGGCCCACGCCGTCGATCCACACCGCGGCCGCGCCGGCGCGCGCCTCGACGAGATTGAGCGCCGTCAACGATCCATCCGCGGCGGCGACCAGCACGCTCTTGGTGGGCTCGGTCGGCCGTGTCCCGCCGACGACGAACGTGCGCCCGTCGGTCGCGTCGATGGCCCGTCCGCCGGCGACCAGCGCGTACGACGCGAGCCCGCTCGGCGTGATGACGTCGCCGGCGGATCCGGTCCCGAGATCGATCGACGTCGCGCCGGTGTGATTGACGAGGAGCACCGCGGTGTCGTTCGGGACCATGGTCTCGGGCGCGCGCGCGATGCCGCCGGCGCGCACGCCGCCGAGCGTGAGCAGATCGTAGAGATCGATCTCGTCCGCCGCGTCGGCCTGTCCTCCGCCGAGCACGAGGTAGCGCTCGGCCCCGCCGCACGCGACGCCGCCGACGTGCGTCTGATCGAGCCCACCCGGCGGGCGCGCCCACTCGTTCACGCGCTGCGCGAAGATCCGGAGCGTCCCCGTCACGGCGTCGAGAGGGATCGCGCCGAGGGATCGGCCGCGCACGATCGTCGCGCCCTGGGCGTCGGTACCGGTGACCTCGAACGTCAGCTGCGCGGCGTTGGTGACCTCGCCAAAATCGAAGGTGCCGCCGGGGGCCGCGCTCGTCGTCACCACCACCGATCCGTCGGGGGCGAAGCCCTCCACCTTCAGGCTCACCACCTTTGGATCGCGGGTAAACGTGTCTTTTTCCTGGCCGACGGTGATGTCGAGGTGCACGTTCGGCGGGGCAGGGGAGCAACCGCCGACGAAGGCACCGACGAGCGACAGGGCGGCGGCGAGGGGCGCAGAGCGACGAAGCACGGCGGTTCTCTGCCGCGTCAGCGTCCGGGTGTCGAGCAAGGAGCGATGCGCCGTGGTAGAGCGGCCCGGTGCTGGTGGCGCGCGAGCTCGATGAAACGCCCGATCCGCTGGGGATCGCGCGCACGCTCGCCGCCTCGGGTCGCCCCGGCGTCGCCTTGCTCCACGCCGCCGAGACGGGGGACCTCGCCTGGGCGCGCTGGTCGTGGATCACCGCCTGCCCCGATCGCCGCAGCGATCGCCTCGACCCGCGGGGCGACGATCCCGATCCTCGCGTCCCCCGCGACAGCCAGCTCGGCGTGGCCCCACGCTGGATCGGCGTGGTGCCCTACGAGCACCGTCGCGACCTCGAGCGCCCCGCGTGGAGTCCCGACGATCGCCGCCCGCCCGCGCTGATCGATCGTCCGATCTGGCAGCGCTACCCGGCGGTGATCGGCGTCGATCATCGCACCGGCCGGGTGATGGTCACCGGCGTCGATCGCCGCGCTGTCGATGCGCTCGCGGGGGCCTTCGCCGGTCGCCGCGCGCCGTCGCCCGCGGCCCTGCGGATCGAGGTCGCCGACGACGAGCCCCCCTCGCGCCACGCCGAGCGCATCGTCGCCGCGAAGCGCCTGATCCTCGCGGGCGATCTCTACCAGGTGAACCTCGCGCGACGCCTGCTGATCCGCGTGCTTCGCGGCGACGCACTCGGGCTCTACGCGAGCCTCGTTCGAAGGGCTCCGACCCCGCTCGGCGCCTGTGTGGATCTGGGTGAGGGGTTGCGCGTCGTCTCCACCTCGCCCGAGCTGTTTCTCCAGGCCACGCCCGATCCGGATAGCCGAAATGAATCGGGGCGTTGGGGCGCATTGCTCACCGCTCCGATCAAGGGCACCCGACCTCGCGGAAAGGATGCGATCGAGGACCGCGCGCTGGCGCTCGAGCTCGATCGCGATCCCAAGGAGCGCGCCGAGCTCACGATGATCATCGACGTCGAGCGCAACGATCTGGGGCGCGTCGCGATCCCCGGATCCGTGCGCGTCACCACGCTCCCGCACGTGGTCACGCACCGCACGGTCCACCACCGCGTCGCCTGCGTCGCGGCCCGCGCGCGCCCCGACTGCTCGCGCGACGACGTGCTCCGCGCGCTCTTGCCGAGCGGGAGCGTCACCGGCGCGCCCAAGGTCCGCGCGATGGAGGTGATCGCCGCGCTCGAGCCTCGACGCCGCGGCCTCTACACCGGCGCGATCGGCCACGTCGCGCACGACGGCAGCCTCACCATGTCGATGGCGATCCGCACCGCGGTGCTGCGTGGAGAGGAAGGGGAGTACTGGACGGGCGGCGGCATCGTGGCCGACTCGGATCCCGCGCGCGAAGTCGAAGAAACGCGCTGGAAAGCCTTGCAGCTCCAGCGCGCTTCGGACGCTTGATCCCCGAAAATTCGGGGCTCGTGGCGGCTACAACGTGGCGCCGCCGGGGCTCTCGGCCGCGTCTTCCCACTCGAGCGAAGTCGGGTTGAGCGAGATCACCGTGTCGGCGTAGCTCGGGCCGTCGTCGGAGTGGAAGACCAGCTCGGGCACGCCGTCGCCGTTCATGTCGAGCACGCTCACCGGCTTGTACGACTTCGCGAGGCCGAGCGGCGGGCGCACCGTCGAGGCCTTCCAGTGCCCGTGCGAGCCGAGGTACGCGACCACCAGGATCGGCCCGCCGGACACCGCCCAGTGCTGGGGACGCGCGCCGGCCGCGGGGACGTCGAAGTACAGCGTGCGGCGCCCGAGCGGCCCCGCGAGGCCGACCGGCTTCTTGTCGATGAACGACTGCTCCACGCCGCCGAGGAAGCGCTCGAAGTGCTTCTTCTCCGCGAGCGAAGGCTTCCACATCGCGGATTTCCCGGGCGCCCAGCCCGAGTCCTCCGACACGAAGAGCACGCCCGGACCCTCGCCCTTTTGCCCCTCGAAGAACACCTCGTGGCACCGGGTCACGTCGTAGAGATCGCTGCCCGCGACGCGGAACACGCCCGTCACCTGGCCGAACGAGTCGACGGCCTTCCAGTGGCTCAGCGGCGCGGCCCAGCGGCTCTCGGGGCCGCAGGATTTCCCGCGCTCGCCCACGGCCTTGATCGCCTCGCCGTCGACGAGAGCCAGCGGCACATGAGGCGCCGTCGCCAGCCAGAACGAAGGCTTGGGGTGCTTCTTCGCGGCCTCGGGCTCGTCGTCCTTGGCCTTCGCGTCCTTGTCGGCGGCGACGATCTTGGCCTTCGCAGAGCCCTTCACTTCGGATTTGCTCTTGGTCGCGAAGCTCGGCTCGATCTGGCTCTTGCCCGAGAGGCTCGGCGCGACCCTGGGCTTGGCCTTGGTCTTCGCGTGGGCGACCTGCGCCGTCCGATGGAGAGGATGGAGAGGTTTCTCGGAAGCCGTGGACGCGTTCGCGTCCCAGGCCGCGAGGCAGGTCACCGAAGCGATGAGGGGCAGGACGAGGTGGTGTTTCATGGCTGCACGAAGCATCGCCTACCTTGTCCTACATTAGCCACTTTTTGACAGACGAAGTCGGAAAGCGCCTTTGCGAAAGGAGTTCTGGTATCTTCCGGCCCGTGTCGATCGACTTGGGACGACGCCTCATCGCGGCCGGAGTCGTCCCGCCGGAAGAGGTCGAGGCGGCGCTCTTTCTCTCGTGTGTGCGCGGGGTTCCTTTTGCGCGCGTGCTCCTCGACCGGGGGGCGATCAGCGCGCGCAGCCTCGAAGACGAGCTCGAGCGCGTGGGCGGCCTCGGCCTGCGCCAGGTCGCGGGCTCGGCCGAGCTCGTCGCCAAGCTCCCTCGCGCCATGTGCCGGCGGCTCGCGGCGCTCCCGGTCCGCGTCGACAACGTCACGGGCACGGTCGACGTGGTCGCGGCCGATCCCCTCGACGGTCACATCCCCGCCGAGTTCGGCTTCCACCTCGGCGCCCCGATCCGCGTGCTCCGCGCCCCGATCGCCGCGATTGAAGAGGCCATTCGCCGCCTCGAGCTCGACGATCAGTCGCCGGGGCCGGGCCGCGCGCGCCGGGTCACGCCGCCGTTTCCGCACGGCGCGCCGCAGTCGACGATGCCTCCGCCGGTCGTCGACGAGGCGCCGATCCCCCTCGTGCGCAGGCTGGCGATCGTCCCGCCCGCCGCGGCCGACATCGAGCCCTCGCGCGCCGCGATCGCGCCCGACGCGCCCGGCGAGAGCCCCAGCGACGAGGCCCCGGCGCCGCGTCAGGCGCGCATCGATCGCGTCGGGCGCGCGGCGAGCGGAAGCGAGCCGCCGGCCGTCTCGTTCCCGTCGCAGCCGCCCGCCTCCGGCCCGGATCTCGCGCTCGATCCCGGCCCGGACGCCGATCAAGAGCCGGCCGCGCCCTTCACCCGGACGATGCGCCCCGAGGCGCCGGCGCTGCTGGTCACGCCGGCGGCGACCAGGCCCGCCAAGCGCAACCCCGACGAGCCGACGCCACCTTACGGCACGCCAATCCTCGCGCCGCCCAGCGCCGCCTTCGATCCCGCGTCGGAGCTGCACGAGCGCGCGACGATGCAGCGCACCGTTCGTCCGCCGCTCCTCGCCGATCTCGCCCAGCCGCGCTACCCCGCGTTTGGGCCCGTCCCGAAGCTCGACGTCGTGGACGAAGCGGACATCGAGGGTTCCACCGTGGACGATGTTGACGTTGTTGTCGCCGTCGCCGACGAGCCGAAGCCGGTCCGCGCGCCCGACGGCCGCGCCGTCCTCGAAGCGCTTCGCCGCGTCACCAACCGCGACGAGGTCGTCCGCCTGGCGCTGCGCGGCCTCCACCTGATCGCGCCGCGCTTCGGCGTCTTCGCCGTCAAGCGCGACGGCTTCCACGGCTGGGCCTGCAACGTCGAGCTCGGCGATCAGGACGACTTTCGCAAGGTGAAGATCGCCCTCGATCAGCCGAGCGTCCTCGCCACCGCCGCGGCCACCAGCCTCTACCTCGGCCCGATCCCCAGCACGCCGGCGCACGCTCCGCTCCTGGTTCTGATGGGGCGCGCCTCGTTCGACGTGGCGGCGATCGCGGTCCGCGTCGGCGGCCGCCCCGCGCTGGTGTTGCTCGCCGACGATCTCGAAGACACCCTGCTCGGCACCCGCTTCCTCGACGAGCTCAGCCGCGCCATCGGCGACGCGCTGGCCCGCCTGCTCGTGACGCGCGGGTAGCCCGGTTTTCACGGAGACGACCTCGATGAGCGACGAAAAGAAAGGCCTGCTCGCGGGCCCCCCTGCGGCCGGCGGAATCGACGCGGATCCGCTCTACGACGAGCGCACCCTCCGCGCCCTCGGCTTCGAGCCCGAGCGCGATCTCGGCGCCCCGGGGCACGCGCCGTTCACCCGCGGCGTCCACGCCACCATGTACCGCGGCCGCCTCTGGACCATGCGCCAGTACGCCGGCTTCGGCACCGCCGACGAGTCCAACGCGCGCTATCACCACCTGCTGAAGCAAGGGCAAACCGGCCTCTCGGTCGCGTTCGATCTCCCGACGCAGATGGGCCGCGACTCCGACCACGCGCTCGCCGCGGGCGAGGTCGGCCGCGTTGGCGTGGCCATCGACACCCTCGACGACATGCGGCGGCTGCTCCGCGGCATCCCGCTCGGCACCATCTCCACGTCGATGACCATCAACTCGACGGCGTCGATCCTCCTCGCGCTCTACATCGCCGTCGGCGAAGAGCAGGGCGTCCCGAGCGAGAAGCTCCGCGGCACGATCCAGAACGACATCCTGAAAGAGTACGTCGCGCGCGGCACGTACATCTTCCCGCCCGCGCCCTCGATCCGGCTCATCAGCGACATCTTCGCCTACGCCGAGAAGGCCACGCCCAGCTTCAACACCATCTCGATCAGCGGCTATCACATGCGCGAAGCGGGCTGCGACGCCGCGCAGGAGATCGCCTTCACCCTCGCCGACGGCATCGCCTACGTGCAGGCCGCGGTCGACGTCGGGCTCGACGTCGACCGGTTCGGCGGGCAGCTGAGCTTCTTCTTCAACGGCCACAACAACGTGCTCGAAGAGGTCGCGAAGTTTCGCGCGGCCCGCCGCATGTGGTCGGAGATCATGGCCGCGCGCTTCGGCGCCAAGACCGAGAAGGCCCGCGCCCTCCGCTTCCACTGCCAGACGGCGGGCATGACGCTGCAAGCGCAGCAGCCGCTGGTGAACGTGGTCCGCGTCGCGCTGCAAGCCCTCGCCGCGGTGATGGGCGGCGCGCAGTCGCTCCACACCAACGGCTTCGATGAGGCCCTCGGCCTGCCCACGGCCGAGGCCGCCACGCTCGCGCTCCGCACGCAGCAGGTGATCGGGTACGAGTCCGGCATCGCCGACTTCGTCGACGCCCTCGGCGGGAGCTACGCCGTCGAGTCGCTCACCACCGGCCTCGAGCAGAGCGCGAAGGCCTACATCAAGCGGATCGACGAGCTCGGCGGCATGGTCTCGGCCATCGAGCAGGGCTACCCGCAGCGCGAAATCCAGGCCTCGGCGTACCGCTACCAGCTCGACATCGAGGACAAACGCCGGATCATCGTCGGCCAGAACGAGTTCGTGAGCGAGACCGCGCCGGTCCCGGTCATGCGCATCGATCCGAAGATCGAGCGCGAGCAGGTCGGCCGCCTCCGCGCCTTCCGCGCCGAGCACGACACCCCCGCGCGCTCCGAAGCCCTCGCGAGCGTCGAGGCCGCGGCGAAGAACAACCTCAACCTCATGCCCCCGATCCTCGCCGCGGTGAAGGCCGGCGGCACCGTCGGCGAGATCAGCGACGTCCTCCGCGGCGTCTTCGGCCAGCACAAAGAGACCCTGACGATCTAGCCCGGCGGGCCGGCCAGAGATGGTGTAAAGGGCTCCGTCTCGCTCCCGATCGCTCGCAGAGTAGAAAGAAGTCACGTGCCTCTCTCCGGGAAACAACGTCGTTATCTCCGCGGCCTCGGCCACAACCTCGAGCCCGTCGTCCAGGTCGGCAAAGACGGCCTGACCGAGGGCGTCAGCGCCGCCGTCGACGCCGCGCTCACCCGGCACGAGCTGGTCAAGGTCCGCGTCGGCACCGAGTGCCCCGACGACCGCCACGACGTCGCCGAGCGCCTCGCCCCGCTGGTGAAGAGCGAGCTCGCCCAGCTCCTCGGCCGCACCATGCTCCTCTGGCGCAAGCGCCCCAAGGACTCGAAGATCCAGCTCCCGAAGGAGGCATAGAGTCATGGCCGGCGAACAGGCGCTCTGCTGCGCGTTCTGCCGCCGGCCCATGGCCTACATCCACGGCCACGCAGCGTGCATCACGTCGGGCTGCCCGATGTACGGAGTCAATCAGGCGCCGTGCTGCGATGGCGAGACGGCGGCAAACTCGCCGGTGAGCACCTCGGCGATCGCCGCCGGCCCGAAGCCGGGGAGGGGATGAGCGCCTTGAAGAAGCCTGTGGGCGACGCGACATCGACACTGCGGAGCGGGCGCGCGACCGCCTCGCTCGCGCTGGGCGTTGCAGGCCTGGTCACGCTGATCCTCTTCCTCGTCGACCTCAAGCTGGAGCATCGTCCGCTGTGGATCCTCGCGGGCCTTTCGGCGGCGATCGGGCTCGCCGCGGTGGTCGTCGGGATCCTCGCGCTCCGGGAGATCAAGCGACGGCCCGAGCTCCGGGGCCGGGGGCTGGCGATCGCGGGCATCGTCATGGGCGCGCTGTCGCTGCTCACGCTCTTTTGAGCAATTCGGCCGCGCCGAGGCTCACGCCATGACGTCGGGTGCCGGATCGACTCGAGTCCAGTGGCCCGCAGTGGCCCTGTTCTACAGCGTCGCGTGCGGCGTCTCGTGGCCGCTTTTGTGGTGGCGCGATCGGCGCCCCGACGTCTGGGACGCGTGGGCGATCCCCGGAAACCTCAAGAGCATCTTGCCCGCCGCGGGCCCTTTCCTCGGCGCCCTCTGCGCCCTCGTGCTCTTCCGGCGCACCCACCCGCGAACCATCACTCTCGCTGGCACCTCGCGCGCCCGGAGCGCGCTGTTCGCGCTGGTGCCGATAGGCCTGCTCGGTCTGCTCTTTGGCCTTCGTGAAGAGGGCGCCCTCCACGGCCTGGCGGTGGGCGTGATCTTCCTCGTCTACGGCCTCGGCGAAGAGCTGGGCTGGCGAGGCTTCCTCCAGGACGCCTTGCGCCCGCTCCCGCCCGCGCGCCGCTACCTCCTGATTGCCCTGCTCTGGGGAGCATGGCACTTCACCACCTTCGTGAGCGGCGGACTCCAGGCCACCGCGACGCGCCTCGCTGGCATGGCGCTCCTGTGGATCCTCGGGAGCTGGGGTATGGGCCGCGCCGTCGACCGCAGCCGCTCGGTGCTCGTCGCCGCCATGCTTCATCTGGCCTTCAATTTCACCCGCGCCGCGCCGCCGGAGATCCTGCTGCCCTTCCTGGGAGGCTCCGCGGTGCTGTGGATCCTGCTGCTCCGCCGCTGGCCTCAAACCCCTCTCGGGGGGACGATAGCCGCGGCGATCACCCCGGAGCGTGACACCGACCTCGGCTCGTAGTGTGGTAGGCGCTACCGCTTCTTCGGCCGCCGCCCGCGAATCGCCACCACGCCGGCCATCCGCGGCTCGGGATCCAGCGGCGGTAACGCCACCACCAGGCGCTCGATCGCGGGCAGAGCCGCCAGGACCGCGCGCTTGGCGCCGAGCTCGTCAAAGGGTCCGTCGTACACGATCACCAGCACGTAAATGGCGGCGAAGCTCCGCGCCACGTAGCCGAATCCGGTCTCGTTCACGGTCACGTGGACGTGACCGCCCTTGTTGAGAGTGGCAGTCTCGGGCAGCGCGCGGATCGCGGCGACGGCCTTGCGCGAGGCCAGGTGGCGGGACCACGCGGCGGCGGCGGCGCGGGCGAACATCTCGCGGCGGGGGCGCTCTTCCTCGGGGATCGCGGCGATCACGTCGGCGTAGGTGCGGGTGTCGTGGCCGTCGTTCCAGCGGGCGTAGAGGGCGATCATCGAGGCGCCGGCTATCACCGGATCGACGTTGAGGCCCGTGACGAGGACGACGTCGTGCACGGCGTCGAGGTTCTGCGGATCGGCCATGCCGATCACCAGGGTCGAGCCGTGCTTGCCCACGGGGACGATCCGGTGGCGCTCGCAGAGGGCGCGCGGCACGAGCTCGGTGGCGCGCGGATCCATCCAGAGGCTCACGCCGCCGGCGAGCCCGTACTGACGCGAGAGGCGGGCGACCTCGGTCTGCTCTTCCACCTCGCGCACGCCGCCGACGAGGCGGAGGCGCTCGACCGAGTCGGCCGCGGGCGCGAGCGAGGGGGCGGCGCGCTCTTCCCCCGCGGTGCCCCAGACCACGGGCGAGCGCGCGTCGATCACCACGGCGTCGACGGCGCCGGCGCGCTGGACCAGGGCCGAGAGCTCTTCGTGGAGCGACATCGCCGGCGGAGGGCGCGCCGGGCGGGCGCGATCGCGCGCGTCGAGCATCGCGTGGAACGACGCGGCCAGCATCTCCAGGCGCTGGATCCGCGCCTCGGGCTCGAGCGGCGCCTCGGTGAAAATCGCCACGAGGCGGCGATCGCCGGGGAGATCGCACCCGAGCGCGAACGCGTCCGAGGGCAGCGGTTGGCCGGGCTCGACGATGCGCGCGTCCGCGGCGCCGAGATCGCGCTTCACGATCGCCAGGAATTCTTCGACAGGGGTTCCGCTCGTGGCCACGGGGCCATTGTGCCCCGGGATCGCCGCCGCGGGCCTGTTCTCGACACAGGAATCCCACGTGGCCGCCCGGGCTGGATCCCCGGGCTCGTTAAGTTGCGTGAATTCCGGCCGGGCGCGGCATTCCAGGGTGACCCGGCATGCTAGCTTCGGACGCCATGGGGAGCCGATCGCGCCGAGAAGCTTACGCCGTGGGCGCCGCACTCGCCGCGCACGTGACGTTGCTGCTCGCATCCCCGCGCGCACCGCGCCCGAGCGCGCAGCCGCCCTCCTCGGGTCACGCCGAGATCACCATCGAGGTCGAGCGCACGCCGCCCCCTCCCGCGCCGCCCGCCGAGCCCGAGCCTCCGAAGGCCGCCGCGGCCGCCGAGGCGCCCTCGAAAGGCCCCTCCGCGCCGCGCGCGGACGCCAACGCCAAGGTCGCGGCGATCGCGAAAGAGTCGGCCACCGAGCCGCTCGCGCCGCCGGCTCCCGCCGCGACGCCGCCGGCCGAGGCCCACGCCGAGACGCCTGCTCCGGTGCCCGCGCCCACGCCGCCCGCAGCGCCTGCGCGACCGGGAACGGACGAGTACGGCGGCCCGGTCGGCGGAAGCGACGTGGCCACGTTGCCTCCCGGGATCGGCACCGCGCGGATCTGGAGCATCCCCGGCGCCATCCCCAGCGCCGCGCCGCCAAAGCCTGCTTCCACCGTCGCCACCGGTCCTGCGCCGGTCGACTCCGACATCGCCGGCCGGGTGCTGGAAGGCAGCCTGGGCCGTAAAGACAAGGCGATCGGCATCGATTTACCCGCTGCAGGGAGCGTCGCTGTCCGCGTCGCCGACGCTGTCCGCACCTCGGCGCCGCTCAACGCCCGCGCCACGTTCGAGGTCAAGCTCGGCGCCGAAGGCCAGGTCGAGGGCGTCCGGCTCGTCAGCGCCTCCGACGGCGACGCGTCGACCTGGGCCCGGGTCGTGGCCTCGGCCAGGGCCGGTATCGGCGCCACCGCGCTCAAGATGAAGGGCGATGGCAAGGGCGCGACGGTGACCGTGAAGGTCGAGTCCAAGGTGCAATATCCCGCCGGCAGCAAGGAGAAGCTCGAGATGGCCCCGGTCTGCGCCGAGGAAGAGCTCGCCAAGATGGCCGACGCCCTCCAGAACCTGGGCAACGGCCTCAACGGCGATCTCCAGCGCGGGCCGCGCCCCGAGCCGGGGATGGCCGCGATCCCGCCCGGCGACGACGACGGGCTCCCGAAGAAGCGGAAGTTCTGCATTCCCATCGGCGTGCGCGGCACCTTCGACGCTTCGAACTTCGGCGCTCACGCGGTCAACGTGGTCAAATCGACGTTCAGCGTCACCAGGCCCGGCGAAAAGGCCTTCGAGCCCGACGCGGTGCGGCCCATCGACAACCGCGTTCCCTGGGCGCCCGAGGATCCGACCAAGGTGCGTCCGGCGATGCCGAAGAAGAAAAAGAAGAAGCCGTATTGAGCCTCGCGGTTGCGGCGACGGAGCGTGGCTGATACGCGGGTCTCCATGCGATCACGCGACTTGCTCGCCGCGGCCGGGATCCTCTTCGTCGCGGCCTGCGGCGCGCGCTCCACGCTGCACGATCCCTCGGTAAATTCCCCTGGATCCGGTGGATCGGGGACGGGATCGGCGACGGCCACCAGCGGCACCGGCGTGATCACCGGGCCCGGCGGGGGGCCGAGCGCCCTCTGCACCACGCTGGTGGGCCTCGATCCGCCGCTCGAGCTGGTCGGCATCGATTCCCCGACCTCGGCGCACGATCCCGCGCTGCTCCAGCTCGCCCAGGGCGACGTGCTGGCGCTGGCCCGCCACCAGGCCCCCAACGCGCCCGCGGTGGGTTCGGTCAACCTCATCGCGAGCCGGTTCGATGCCTGGGGCACCTGGCTTCCCGACTCCGTTTTCGCGAGCGAGGTCACCGCGAGCGCGCCCGACTTCCCCTTCGTGTCCAGCGCCGAGCCCAAAGGCACCTTCGCGCTGGGGATGAAGCCATTTCCCCAGGGCGGGCCCATCGACTGCCAGCTCCAGGCGACCTATGGCATCTCCCCCGACGCGCCCTCCAGCCCCGGCGCGCTCACCGCGCACTCGAACGGCACTTGCGACGACTACCCGATCAGCGTCGCCACGGCGCAGGACGGCACCCACCTCGTCGCCAGCGATCTCTCGCTCGGCAACGAGACCGGAGTCGAGCTCCGCGCGATGACCATCGAGGTGCTCGACCCCACCGGCGAGCTGATCATCTCGTCGATCGAGTCGTGCGCGACGAAGCGGCTCGTGGGCGACGCGCTGCCCACCACCGACGGGTTTCTCTTCGTCCAGTCCGCCGCCGATAGCCTCGATTGCTTCAACCCCACCTCGCCGAGAGCCCTCTTCCTCCGCCACTTTCACGGCACGATCGAAGACGACTTCGACGTTCACGACGGCTTCGACGATCTCGTGTACACGCGGATCCTGCCGCGCGCGGGCGGATCGTGGATCCTCTACCGCGAGAGCGGCGCCAGCGCCGAGGTGCAGCCTCCGGCGATCGCCGTTCCCTTTGGCACCGACAGCGTAGCTGGATCGGAGTTTCCCGTCACCAATCCCGGCGCAGGGCAGGTGGCCGCAGCGGCGTTCGGCGGCGGCTTCGCGGTGGCCAGCGTCGACTCGATCGATCCGTCAGGCGCGACTGTCCTGCTCCGGGTGTACTCGCCGCAAGGCACGCTCACTGCGCAGACGTCGTTCTCCACCAACGGGGCCTGGCTCGGCGCGGATCGCCTGGCGATCCTCGCGTCCCCCGATAGCTCCAAGCTCCTCGTGGGCTGGACGGGCGGAGACTCGGGAGCGAGCGCCCGGATGATGGTGCGACGGTTCGACTGCGCGAACGTCAAATAGCCCGCGAGGGGGCGCGTCCGATCGTCACGATCGGCCTCGCCCCCCGCTCGGAGTGGGGATCACGGGCAATCAGTGATTGGCCTTCTGGCGCGCCTCGCCCTGGAGCTCCTTGGCCTTGCCCTCGACCTCCATCTGCTCGTTGCCGATCAGCTTGCCGACGCCCTTCTTCAGCGCGCCGACGCCCTCTTCCACGGCGCCCTTGACGCGCTCGCCGGCCTTCGCCGCCTCCTGCTTGGCCTCGCCCTTGAGCTCCGTCGCGCGGCCTTCCACTTCCATCTGCTCGTTGCCGATGGCGTGGCCGACGCCCTTCTTGATCTTCCCGCCCAGCTCCTCGGCCGCACCTTCGATTCGCTTGCCCGTGTTGCTCATGATCGTGTCCTCTTTCGGTTCGATGGATGAAAGCGACTGCCGCGTTCATCGATGATCGAGCACTCAGCAACGCGCATGCCGCGCGTCAATTTGCGTCATTTCCAGGAGATTTCGCGCCGAGGCGCCGGAGTGGGCGGGGCCAACGTGCGTCATGTGGCGTTCTGGCCCCGGGAGCCCCCGCTCCGCTCCTCTGTTGACGGACGCCGGCCCGCCATGCTCGGATTCGACCCCCATGGCCGCTCCACCGACTCCCACCGTGCGTCACCCCGCGCTCTCGCTCTGGCAATCGCTGCTGCACCGGACGCTGGCTCCGGGGGAGGCCGGGTTGCACGCCAGCGCCGAGCACCCGGCGATGATCGCCGCGACCGAGGCCGCCCGCGCCCTCGACAGCGGGGTCACGCCGCTCGAATCGCCGGGGGGCAGTCGCCTCTTCGCCGGGGCCTCGCTCTACGCGCGGCTGGTGGTCGCCAGGTTCGAGGGCGATCACGCGGCCGTGGCGAAGATCGAGGACGAGCTCCGCTTCAGCATCGTCGATCCCTTGTGGGCCGAGCTCCTGATCCAGTACGAGAAATCGCGCCTCGCCGACGCGGTCGACTCCTATCCACGCCACCAGAGCCTGGACGATTTCATCCTCGCGCCGATGCCGGACAACGTGACCATCGCCCTGGTCGCCGACTGGGCCACCGGCACCCCCAGCGCCCGGGGCACCCTGGAGCAGATTGCCACTCTCCAGCCCGATATCGTGATTCACCTCGGCGACGTCTACTTCTCGGGCCTCCCCGACGAGGTCCGCGCCCATTTCATCGAGATCTTCGACGCGGTCTTCGGCGCGCGCTGGCCCCGGGTGCTCACCCTGGCGGGAAACCACGATCGCTACTCCGGCGGCCGCGGCTTCCTCGATCTGCTGACGAAGCTCGACCAGCCGGCCAGCTACTTTTGCCTCCAGAACCGCTGGTGGCAAATCCTGGGGATGGATACCAGCTATCACGATCGTGATCCCATCCGGCGCCGGGTCAACGTCACCGAGCTCGAGGCGAGCGAGCTCGCCTATCACCTCGACAAGATCCAGCGCTTCGGCGGCGCGCGCGGGAGCGTCCTGCTCTCGCATCATCAGCTCTTCTCGTCGGTGGGGATCGGCCGCTCCGAGGGCGGAGATCCGCTGGCCGTCAACCCGAGGCTCCACGCCGCGCTCGCGTCGATCCTGGGGAAGGTGGCCTGGTGGCTCTGGGGCCACGAGCACAACCTCTCGATCTTCGAGCCCTACGCCGGGCTCGAGCGCGGGCGGGGGATCGGCTCGGGCGCGATCCCGGTCCTGGTCGAGCAGCACCCGTATCTGCCGGCCAAGGGGCTGGCGCTCCCCGACGGCGAAACCGGGCCTCCGACGCCGATCCCCGGCACCTTGCTCGGCCACGACGGCGTCCTGTACCACCACGCCTTCGCGACGCTGCGCCTCGAGGGACCGCGAGCGACGGCGCGCTACTACGAGTCCGACACCCGCGGCGCCGAGCCCGGGAGCGCGCCGCCGCTCGGGCCGCCGCTGTTCACGGAGAGTGTCACTCTCCCCGATCGGCCCGAGCGCTGACCGCCTCGCGGCTCAGGGGCTCTGCCAGCGCTGAAGGTTCTGGTACATCGGCTCATCGATCCGCACGCCGAAGTTCGGGCTTCCGTACGCGTGCACCGCGACGGCGTACGGCTGTCCGTCCACCAGCCGGAACACCGGCGCGCCGCTCTGGCCACCCGAGGTGTCCGTCTCGTAGTAGACACGGTGGTTATCGAGCGCTTCAATGGGCTTGACGTCCCACCACTGGGTTCCGGTCGGCTTGGTGTTCTCGGCCGGGTAGCCGGAGATCGTGACCGGCGTCGAGCGGAGCTCCGCGTCGGTGTACGAGCCGAACCCGAACGATCCGATCGCGCCATCGGCGTCGGCAGGCAGGATGATCGCTCCGTAGTCGAAATCGGGATCTCCGTGGTTGACCCAGTTTTCGTGGGTGTGGAACACGGCGCTCTTCGCGACGCCGAGCGGGCAGAGCTCCCCCGCCCGCCCCGGAATCACGGTGATGCTCTTGGCGAAGCCGCTCCGACCGGGCACGTTGCTGCGGATGTACACCACGTGCCCGGCGGTGATGACCGTGCGCCGCCCGATGAACCAGCCGGTCCCGAGCCAGCTCGAGCCGTCGCGTGCCACGACGAGCAGCGACGCGATCGCCGACCAGGGAAATGCCGTTGTGGTGGTGACTAGCCGCCGATCGTCGGGCCCCATCACCGTCTCGGCCACGGGCGGCGGCGGCCCGAACGAGGCCTCTCCGACGTTGCGCAGCGGGGCCGTCGGCGCGCGCCAGGCGCGAGCGCTGGGCGCCGCCGCGACGGGCGGCGACGCTGCGGGAGCGAACCCCACGACACCGAGATCCGCGAGCTGGGCGAGCGCCGCGGCGGCCCCCGGCGACACCGCACCTCCCTCGATCCTCATGCTCCCGAAGAGCGCCGCGTCGACCGGGAAAGCATCCCTCGTGACCAGCCTCGCGCTCACCCCCTGGAGAGGTGGTGTCGCCACGCTCAGGATCTCGCGGCGCTGGGCGGCCGCCGCCGATCGATTGGACACCGTACCACCGTCCCCCGCGTACTCGCGGGGATCTCTCGCGCTTTCCATGAAGTGAGCTCCTTCCCGGCGTCGCGCCGGGTCCGGTCAGTATTGAATGCCGTTGATCGCCTTGCGCGCGCCGGCGATGGTCGTGAGGACGTCGTACGTCAGCGTCACTCCGAGGTAGAAGCGCGGCATGAGCTTGACGTCGGGTGTCAGCGTCGCGTTCGCGGGCAAGATCATCTTCGTGCTGAGGTTCTCGGGCACGAACTCCCCCTGTAGCAGCGCGGTCCCGAGGTTGAGGCTGATCCCGGTGATCGGCTCGAGCGCGAGGCCGAAGTAGAATTGATCGAACGGCTTGGAGAGGTCGAGATCGATCCCGGCCTGGAAGCCGAGGAGATCTCCAAAGGTGTCGCACCCGAAGTCGTGGAACGCCGACACGTGACCGCGCCGCCGGCCAAACGGGAACACGTTGAGCACGATCGCGGGCGTCACGTGCCAGTCCTCTTTGACGACGATGCTCCGCTCGCCGCTCCAGGGGAGGGGATTGGTGGTGACCTTTCGGCTCCCGTCGACGACGAGGGGCAGGAGCACGCCGACCTCGAGGTAGTACTTGCCGTGGTTGATCGGCACGCGATAGCTCCGCGACCGGTTCAGCGCGTTGCTGAGCGCGACGTTGATGTCGGCGACGCCGGTGTCGTCCGACGCCACGGCCTCCACCTCGCGCCGCACGAAGTACTCCACCGCGACGGGCTCCACGGGGCCGTCTGCCTCTTTCGTCCCGGCAGGCGGCGGAAGCTGGCCCCCGAACAGGTGCTCCGTCGAGCGCACCGAGGTCGCCGAGAGCGCGAAATCGATCTGGGGCTTGGCGTTCTTGTCGTCGATCGCGCGGACGACGAGCTTGTCGCCTTCGTGCAGCGACGTGGGCGGGAGCGCGCCGGGGCAGAACAGCCGGCCCGTCTGCACGTCGAGGCAGAGGATCCCCGCGCCATCGCACGAGTCGGCGCACACCTTGCGGACGGCGGCGACATAGGCGGCGACGTTGGCCACGGAGGTGGTTGCGTCCGTGAGCGCACCTTTGGCCTCTTCAACTGCGGTATTGGCCGCTGCCACCTCGGGAGGCGTCGCGTGCAGCGCGGCCCGCGACTCGTCCATGGACTTCTTCGCGCTGGCGACATAACGAGCCACATTGGCGGCTTGCGCTTGGGCCTCTTGCGCGGATCCGGTCTGCAGATCGTTGATGCCAGTCTGCGCCGTCGACTTGCGGGCGACGTCGATCGCGAGCGCGTCGAGGTCCCTTGTCGCGGTTTCGAGCTTCGCCTGAACGTCGATCGCCGTTGGTTGCACCGCTCCGGCGACCGCCGGGTTCTGCGGCTGTGGGCCACCCACGGGCGGGATCGGCGGCGTCGCTGTCCCGCTCGTGGTCGGCGCCGGCACATCAACCTTGCCGCCGTTGCCGGGATCGTTGGTGACGTCGCCGGTCCCGACGACGGCGGACTCCGGCCCTGGCTTGGCCTTCTTCGTCGGCGCCCGCGGGGCCTTGGGAGTCCCCGCTGCCGGAGGCGCAGGCTTCTTGTCCTGCGCCGGAGGCGGAGGCTTGTTGTCCTCCGCCGGAGCCGACGCCGAGTACGTGCCAATCACCGAGAACACCAGCCCCGCGATCCCGAGCGCGATGGTGACCGGGCGCCGAGCCCGAGCGGCGCGAATCGCCACGTTGATCTGCTTCACAGTTCGACCTTTCATTTCAGCCACCATCCTTTCCGCCACCGCCGGTTGTCGCCCCACCCGCGCCGCCGGCACCGCCCGCGCCGGACGACGAAGACGACGTGGACGACGAAGACGACGTGGACGATGAAGACGACGAGCCTCCTCCGCCGTCGTCGCCGGCATCCGCTGCGGCGACGTTCCGGACCGTGGATATCGGCAACACCGCGCTGGTGAGCGGGACTCCGTCGCAGGTGACGAACGATCCAGGCCCCAGTAGATCGACGGCGAGGAGGCACTCCTGGTTGTCGTCGGGGACGACGGTGAAGAAGAGCAGCGCGTCGTCGCTGGGCGCTTCGAGGCAAGACCGGGTAACCTTGGTGCCCGTGCCGGCGTCGTCCTGCGTCAACGTGTGGGCCCCGGCCTGCGTCCGGATCCGCAGGCGCTTGCCCCCCTTCTGCTGGACGACGACGATGGTCCCAAGGGCGGCGCTGGTTGGCTGATCCCGGGCCGGCGCGACGATGAGATACTGGCTGACCGCGTCCCCGTCGGCGACCTTGCAGCCCCCCGCGAGCGCGGCGGCGGCGAGGATCCCGGCGCCGGCAGGTCGGCGCCACGAGCGCGTGTGTCGTGTTTTCATGTGCTCTCTTTCCATCGGGTGAAGATCGATTGCGGTGAACGAAGAGCGTTGTTCCAGCGCCCATCGGCCGCGCGGCGGCCGCAGATCAGCGCGAAGTCAATCCCTCTCCCTCCATTGCACCCGGCGTGCCGTCCCTTCCGGGCCTCAATCGTGGCGCTTTGCGTGAGGGCGAGCTCCGCGAAGATCCGTCGCAGTGTCGTCCTTGCTGGACGCCGAGTCCACTTTTCTGGACGCCACGGCCGCCCGCGGAGACGGTCAGTCTCTCGATTGGCACCCTGGATGACTGCCAGTCTCGGCGTGGCCGGGGAGGAGCCGAGTCGTCAACGGGTGACGCCGAGCGAGCGGAGCGCCTCGGCCTCGTCGGCGAACACCGGAGCGTCGATGTGCTCTTCGCGGAGGAAGCGCCCGACCTGGATCCGACCGACCGAGGTGGTGACGAGGAAGGCGGAGCGCGCGAACCCGCGGGTGATCTCGGCCCGGAGCTTCCTCATCGCCGCGGCGTAGTTGGTCTCGTCGCTGAGCAGCGCGACGCGGAGATCGATGAGGAGCACGTTGCTCCTCCGGCCGGCGCGATCGAGCTCCGCCCGCGCGCGCCGCACCATCGCGTCGACGTCGGCCTCGCCGGTGAGGGGGATCGAGGTGCGAGCCACGCGGATCAGCCGGCGCGCGGCGTCGACCACGACGGTGATATGCGGGCTGTCGGGAGAGCTCGGGAGCGGCACCGGCGCACGCTACGATGCTTCGCTTTCGGCCGCAATCACGCCAAATCCGGGTCCCTCGATCGGCTCACCTCGGCGCCGACGCCGACAGCCCAGAGACCAGCCGGAGCAGCTCCCGGACGAAGTGCGACGGGTGCTCACGGTGCATGAAGTGGCCGCCCGGCATCGTCACGATCTCGTAGGGGCCCGTGTACCAGGCGCGCGCCCGCTCGTACGCTGACGGCGCCACGATATCGTCGAGGCCGGCAAACGCGGCTGAAGGCACGGTGATCTTCGCCCGCAGCGCCGCGGGCTGCCACGGCCGCAGCGCCCGGTAATACCCCAGCGCCGCCTCCAGACAGCCCGGCTCGCGAAAGGCCCTCTTCACGGCCTCGGTCTCGCCCGCGGGGACGCTCCAGGTGGGCGACCACCGCTGCACCAGCTCGTCGACGTGCACGAGGTTATCGGCCCGCATCTTCGCCGCCGCGCCGCGCCGGCTGAGCGAGACGAAGTGACGGACCTTCCAGAGCATCGTCGGCGTGGGGATCAACGAGGCAGGGTGGGGGATCGCCAGCGTGATCAGCATCCGCACCCGCTCCGGCCCGAGCGACGCGGCGGCGTAGGCCGCGCTCGCTCCCCAGTCGTGCCCGATCACGATCGCCCGCTCTTCGCCCAGCGCTTCGATCAGCGCGAGCGCGTCGCGGCCGAGCGTCTCGGTGTCGTACTCTTCCCGCGCGGGGATCTCGGTCGGCGCGTAGCCGCGGGTGAAGGGGGAGACGGCGCGAAACCCCGCTTTTGCAAGGGCCGGTCGCGCGTCGTCCCAGGTCTGCGGCGTGTCCGGGAAGCCATGCAAGAGCAGCACGAGCGGGCCAGTGCCCTCTTCGACGCAGGTAAACCGGAGGCCGTTCGCCTGGACTTCACGGATCGTCGCGCTCATCGTCGAGGTTCCCTTCTTCGCCGGCGCAGACTACACGAGATCGGGAATCGGCCCGCGCTCCGGCTCGTTCCCTGCGCCCAGAGCCCGACGTCGATGCCCTTGTTCTCTCGCACCGCTCGATCGCTCGCGGCGCTTCTGTTCGCCGCGGCGAGCGGCCTCGTCCATTCAGCCGCAGCAGCCGCCGAGCCGGCGCCGATCTACGATCTGCTGATCGCCCACGGCCGGGTCCTCGATCCGGCGAGCGGCCGCGACGGGAGCTTCGATGTGGCGATCACCGGCGGTCGGATCGCGCGGATCGCCCCGTCCATCGATCCTTCCACCGCAAAGGCGGTGATCGACGCCGCCGGGCTCACCGTGACTCCCGGCCTCATCGATCTTCACACCCACGTGTACGCCGGCGAGCAGGCCAATCACTACCTCTCGGACAGCCCGCTCGCGGCGCGCGTGGACGAGGTGGCGCCGCGGAGCTGCACCACCACGGTGGTCGACGCCGGGAGCACCGGTCATCGCACCTTCGAGGCCTTCGAGCAGAAGATCATCGCGCGCTCGAGCACCCGGGTGCTGGCGTTCCTGAACATCGTCGGCGCGGGGATGCGCGGCGGGCGCTTCGAGCAGGATCCCGCGGATCTCGACGCCCGCGCCACGGCGGCGATGATCGCGCGCCACCGCGGGGAGATCGTGGGGATCAAGGTCGCTCACTGGGCCGGCCCGGGATGGGAGCCGGTAAGCCGCGCGGTCGAGGCCGGGACCAGCGCGGGCGTGCGGGTGATGGTCGACTTCGGCGGGCACATCCCCGAGCTCTCGCTGGAAGAGCTGTTGATGCGCCGCCTGCGGCCCGGCGACGTGCTCACCCACGTCTACGCCGACGTCCACGGGCGCACGCCCATCGTCGACGAGCGCGGGGCGCTGCGACCCTACGTGCGGGCCGCGCGCGAGCGGGGGATCTTCTTCGACCTCGGCTACGGCGGGGCGAGCTTCGTGTTCCGCCAGGCGCGCCCGGCCCTCTTGCAGGGGCTCTGGCCCGACAGCGTCAGCACCGACATGCACCGGAGCAGCCTGCACGGCTCGATGCACGATCTCCCGACCGTGCTCTCGAAGCTCCTCGCCCTGGGGATCGATCTGCCCGAGCTGATCCGCCGCAGCGCCGCGACGCCGGCGGCGATGATCGGCCGCACCGACCTGGGGCGCCTGGTCGAGGGCGGCGAGGCCGACGTCGCGCTGCTCCGCGTCGAGAGCGGTCGGTTCGATTTCACCGACGTCGAAAAGGCGCGAATCGAAGGCTCCCGGCGGCTCACCTGCCAGGTGACGGTGCGCGATGGGAAGGTCGTGTGGGATGCGCGCGGGCAGCCGGCGGGGCGCTGAGGTCGGGTCCGTTTCGAAGGAATCGAATCGCGACCGAGCGTCCAGGGCGAAGAGTGCTCGACAGAACCCTCGCGCTCCGGTTACGACCGGGTAGCCAAATCGATCGCGCCGCGCCGACGTCAGGCCGGCGCCGCGTCGACCTTTCCGATCTCGCACGAGGGAGCCTCCGAACATGTTCCGAAATGCACCGGTTTGCGCCGTCATTCTCGTCGCCGCTGCCGCGGTCGGGCCCCTCGGGCTGGGCTGCGAGCTCGCGACCCCCGTCGATCGCAGCAAGATCACCGGCGGAGGCGGATCGAGCTCCAGCACGACCGTCGCCTCCACCTCCACCACCGCGGCGGAGACCAGCGCCGCGACGACGGGCGCCGGCGGCGGCGGCACCGGCGGCGCCGGCGGCGCGGGCTGCATGGACGCGAAGAGCTGCCCCGACACCGTGGGCGATTGCAAGGCCCCGACCTGCAAGGCCACCGTCTGCGGCGAGAAGAACGAGCCCAAGGGCACCGCGTGCACCGACGGCGGCGGCAAGGTCTGCGACGCCGCGGGCGCGTGCGTCGAGTGCAACCTCGGCAGCGAGTGCGCGAGCGGGATCTGCGCGAACGGCAAATGCTCGCCCGCGAGCTGCGGCGACACGCTCAAGAACGGCGGCGAGACCGACGTCGACTGCGGCGGGCCGGACTGCCCCGGCTGCCTCGACGCCAAGGTCTGCGCCGTCTCCACCGACTGCGCGAACAAGATCTGCAGCAACAGCCTCTGTCAGCCCGCGACCTGCAACGATCTCGTGAAGAACGGCGCCGAGGTCGACGTCGACTGCGGCGGACCGTGCGCGACGAAATGCGCCGCCGACAAGGCCTGCGCCGTGCCCGCCGACTGCGTCACCGGCGTCTGCACCGGCATGGTCTGCGCTCAGCCGAGCTGCGCCGATCTCGTGAAGAACGGGGCCGAGGCCGACGTGGACTGCGGCGGCACCTGCGCGACCAAGTGCGCGACGGGCAAGGGCTGCGTCTCGGGGATCGACTGCGTGGGCGGGGTGTGCTCCGCGGGCCTCTGCGAGGCGAGCTGCACCGACACGCTGAAGAACGGCGGCGAGACCGACGTGGACTGCGGGGGCCCCACCTGCGCCAAGTGCGCTCTCACCAAGGCCTGCGTCGCCGATACCGACTGCTCGCCGAACGAGTGCGCGAACCTCGTGTGCATCGTCCCGACGTGCATGAACATGGTGAAAGACGGCTCCGAGACGGACAAGGACTGCGGCGGGACCAAGTGCGGTGGCTGCGTCGACGGCCTGGTGTGCAACGTCGGCAAAGACTGCACGAGCGGCGGGTGCAACGGCGGACTCTGCGGCGTCGCCGACAACGAGCCGACGAACGACCTGTGCGCTGGAGCCTCGCCGGAGGCGCTGCCGTCGACGGTGGGCTCGCTCCAGCTCCCCACGCTCGCGGACGTGGACTGGTTTCTGTACACGGCCACGGCGGCCGACGTGGGCAAGAAGGTCCACGTGGTGACCAGCGGGCCCACCATGCCTCACCCGTGCGACACGGTAGTCGAGGTCTTCGTGGGGACCTGCGCGGCGCCGGTCACCCTCGGCGGCCCCAGCGACGACATGAACTACGCGGAGAACTGGCTCAGCGCGCCGATCACGGCGGCGGGCCCGTTCTGGGTGAAGGTCTCGTATTCGTTCCCGTTCACCATTGCACCCTACGTGCTGACCGTCTCGACGCAGTGAGCGCCGCCGCGTAACGCGCGGGGGCCGGCCGCACCGCATCGAAGACAGAGAGAGGGCGCCCGGGAAGCCGGGCGCCCTCTTCGTTTTGATGCGGACCGGAGGAGTCTTTGCGCCGCAAGCCAGGGCTCGCGCTTCCCCGCGACGACACCCCCGAGCTGGCCTCGAGCGCAAAAAAGAGGGTGCCCGGAAAGCCGGACACCCTCTCTTCCGTGATGCGGTGTGGGGTTAGCGACCGAGTCGGCGACGGCGCGCGAAGTAGAGCGCCATCCCGAGCAGGCCAGCGCCGAGGGCGCCGTTGCTCGGGGCGTTACCCGTGCTGCCCGTGCCCGTGGTGGTGCAATCGCAGTTGCCGTGAACGATCGGCAGCGGCGGCCCGCCACCACCACCGCCTTCGCCCGTCGACGTGGCGTCCGCCGAGCTCTCCGCGGCCGACGTCGCCGTCGCCGTGCCCTTGCCGCCCGCGCCGCCGCTGCCGGTCGTGGCGCCGCCCGCGCCGCCCGCGCCGCCGGCACCGCCCGCGCCGCCGGTGCCCGTGGCGGCGGTCGTCATCATCACCGGGATCGGTTGAACGAGGACGTCGACCGAATCCTTCGACGTCTGCGTGGCGTCGCTGACCGCGAGCTCGAACGTCAGCTTGGTGTCGACCAGCACCGTGGGCGCGAGGAACGTGGTCTTCACGCTCTGCGGGTTGATGATCGGCACCAGCGGACCGCCGGTCTGCTTCCACAGGTACGTGAGCGGATCGGCGTCGACGTCGGAGCTGGCGGATCCGTCGAGCACGACACCCGTGCTGATCGGGACCATCTGATCCGGGCCGGCGTTGGCCACCGGCGCGTGCTCGCAGTTGGTCGCGTCGGCGGTGATCGCCGTGAACGGCGTGTTGGTGATCCCCTGGACCACCACGTCGTCGATGTCCCAGCCAAAGGCACCTGCGCCCAGATCCGTGCCAATCCGGAAGCGGACCTTGATGGTCTTGCCCGCGAGCTGCGTGCCGAGGTTGAGCGAGACCGGCTGGCTCGCCGGGAACGCCGCGTTGGCTCCCACGAAGGCCTGCTTGTTCATGAGCGGGTTCTGCGCCGAGTTGCCGATGACGCCGCCGTAGCCGGGGGCCACGTAGGTGCTGATATCGGCCCAGGTCTGCCCGTTGTTGGTGGAGACCTCGATCACGCCGCCGTCCCAGTTCGTGGTCGCGTCGGCCTCGAACGAGTAGGCGTGGGTGAAGCTCAGCACCAGCTCGGCGGTCGGGCTCACGTTGAGCGCCGGCGACTCGAGCGAGGTGTCGGAGAGGCTCGGGAAGTCCACGCCGTGCCAGGTGTGGTTGCCGTTCGCGTCGGACTCGCGCGCCCAGATCTGAGCGGCGTTGGCGCCGGTGGTCTTCCACGCGGTGAGATCGCTCTCGACGTGATCGACGTTGGCCGCGTTGAGGACGTTGTCGTAGTTGACCGCGAACTTCTGGTCGTTGCTGAGCGTGGGCTGGCAGCCGAGCACGTTGGTCACGTCGGTGTGCAGATCGAGGCTCTGGACGCCCGTGACCGTCGTGTCGAGCGCGACGTCGATGGTCGCGATGCCGACGTCGAACGGCGCGATGGTCGGCAGGGTGATCTGCGCGCCGTTGGGGAAGGTGACCCCGGCCAGCGTCGTGCTGACCTTGACGACGGTGCCCGCCAGCGGCGTGACGCCGCTGTTCATCACCTTGATGGTGATCTTGCCGGTCTCCTCGCCATCGAGGACGCCGTCCTTGTCGCAGGAGCTCACGGTGTCGTCGAGATCGACCGAGAGGATCGCGAAGTTGCCCTGGACCGTGAAGCTCTCGGTGAGGCCGGTGTTGTCGGTGGTGCTCTTCGGCGGCGACACCGCGCAGGTGCCGAGGCCGCGCTTGGCGTAGGCCGCGGCGAAGAGCGCCATGTCGTTCGGATCGTTGGCGTACATCGCGGCGAGCATCGCGTCGCGCTGCTCGGTGAACGTCGGCTCGATCGGGGTAATCTTCATGCCGGCGACGACGTAGTCGCTCATCGTGCGGCGGACCTGCTGGAAGGTGCGGGTCGGGTTCGCGCCCTGGGTGGTCTTGAGCAGCGCGACGTAGCCCTCGAACAGCATCTGCGCCCAGATCTCGCCGGTGTTGTGCACCTCGGAGTTGGTCGCGCCGCCGCTCGCGAGCGGCGTCGCCGGCAGCGCCATCCCGTCGGCGATGTGCTTGAACGTGAAGCCGTTCTTGGTGAGGTCGGTGGAGTACGGCGCGCGGCGGATGCCGAAGTAGCTGTAGTTCGGCCCGAACGTGGCGGCGGCGTACTGCACGAGGGGGAACACGCCGTCGAGGTTGTCACCGGGGCGCAGCACCATCTGGAGGGCGTCGAAGTCGGCCCAGCCCTCGCTCTGGCCGCGGCAGTTGTTGAGACCGCACGAGACGAGGCGGTGGTGGATGTAGTGACCCCACTCGTGGGCCACGACGGTGTTGTCGATGCTGCCGTCGCGCTCGACGCCGCTGACGCGATCCATCTTCACGTTGACGGCGCCCATGGCGAGCGCGGCCTTGAACACGTTGCCCTGCTCGTACGTGGTCGAGAGCACCGGGATCGTCACCGTCGCGTCCGAGCCGCCGAGGCCGGGAGCGGCGACGTTGGGGTTGGCGGCGCTGTTGTCGATGATCACGCCGATCGCGCCGGCGTTCTGGGCGTTCTTGGCCTTGACGGCGAAGGGGCACGTGCCGCGATCGATGAGCGCGATCTGGCCGGCGATGTTGTTGACGATGGGCTCGCACCCGTCGGTCACGGTGGCGGCGGCGACGCCGTCGTTCACGAGCACCAGCGCCCCGCTGAGCGAGAAGTTGGTGGAGCCAAACGACGCGGTGTTGGTCGGGAGGCTGGTGTTGGTCGCGAGATCGGTGAGCGCCGAGGTGTTGATCCCGGTCCACAGGTACATCTGCATCCGCGGCGAGGTGCCGTCGGCGGGGGTGGACATGTTGGCGTTGCTGCGGCTGCCGGCGACGGCGCCGTCCTGCGACTCGGCGTGGAGCACGTCGCCGCCGAGCCCGCCGCGGCCGTAGTTGTCCTTCTGCGCGTTGCCGGCCGCCTCGTTGAAGCCCGAGTCGTAGAACCAGTCGTGGAGCCAGTTGGTGTCGTAGAAGAGCTGCGTCGTCGCGGCCATCGACTGCGAGACGCTCGCCAGCGGCTGCGCGGTCACGTCGTAGACGCGGTCGAACGTGGCCGTCGCGGTGGTGGTGGCGCGGAGATCGCCGTTGGAGAAGCCGTCGGGCGGCGCGGTCGGCGGGAGCTGACCGTTCGGCAGCGTGGGCCCGGGGCCGTCGTCGGTGTACGCGTCAACGTTGTTGCCCAGCGTCTGCTTGGCCCCCGGATCGAGCCACGAGTCGGGGCTCCCGAAGGGGTTGGTGTTGAAGGCGTCGATCGACATGAGGATCGGCGGAATGAACGCGGGCTGGCTTCCATCCGGCAAGCCGCTGGGCTGCGGAGAGAAGTCGGCGATCGGCCCGTCGAGCGGGCGACCGTCGGCCGGATCGGCCCAGACGCGGTACTTGACCAGGTCGTTCTCGGTGAGGTCGCTGCGGAGGAGCAGGTGCCCGTCGTCGGCGGCGACGACGTACACGAAGACCTCGGAGCCGCCCTGATCGGCCTTGCTCGCGAGGATCTCGAACCAGTACGCGGGCACCATCCCCGTCGGCATGGGGAAGAAGACCTTCTTCAAGCGGAAGGGCTCCGTCAGGCTGATCTTGGTCTGCTTCGCCGCGGCGGAGGCGAGGTCGAAGTAGCGGTAGTCGGCGACCTGCTTCTTCAGCGTCACGATGTCCGCGGGCTTCATCGAGGTGCCGTAGAGATCGTTGAGGCCGACGGTGATCGCGTCGGCGGGGCCGAGCTTGAAGGCGCCCTTGCCCTTCAGCCGCGGCGCGGGGCTGCCCGAGAGGGCCACCAGCTCGAGGTTCCGCGCGAGGAGCACCTTGACCTCGCCGCGGAAGACCTCGATCCCGCCGATGCGCTGGCGAAACGTGACGATGATCCCGCCGCGGCCGGTGTCGTGGAGGTGCGCCACCTCGAGGCTGTCGGTGATGCTCGCGGGCAGGTTCCAGCGGTGGGCGTAGGCCCCGACGTAGAACGTGGCCGCGCCCTCGGGCGAGGCGGCGAACGCCTGCGGAGGCACCGGCTGCTGCTTGCCGGCCCAGATGAACGTCGGTACCCCGCGCTGGGCGTCCATGGACGACGCGACGCCGTCGGGGCTCACCTGGGTGATCCGCGCGACCGGCACAGGCGACGTCGCCGAGCTGAAGTAGGCGTCGAAATTGGGCTTCTCTTCCGCGCTGGCCGGCAGAGCGCCGAGCAGGAGGGCGGGAAGGAATAGCAAGCGAATCGAACGTTTCATGGCTCCTCCAGGGGCGTCGGCGTACTTCGCGAGGGTCGAGGGAAGCGCCCGTCCGGCGCGGCGAATGCGGCCCGCACGGCGAGTCGCGACGGGGTTTCTACCGACCCGGCGGGCGCTACGCTACCCGGTTCCGTCCGAGCCCCGCAACCGCGACTTACCGTCGACGACGTAACGGCGGACGATCGTCGCCGGCGACGCGGTGCATCGTGCGCAGGCGTCGGCTCACCGCAGCTCGTAGATCTGCACCGGCTCGTCGCGGCCGCGCACGGTGAGC
>JBDTXR010000022.1:0-40016 GCA_040006075.1 Byssovorax sp.
GGAGGATCCCGCTCGGGATGAGGCGGACCACGATCCGCTCTTCGCCGACGACGAGGGTGTGACCCGCGTTGGGGCCGCCCGCGTAGCGGACGACGACGTCGGCCGTCTCCGTGTACAGATCGACGATCTTTCCTTTGCCTTCGTCGCCCCACTGAGCGCCGACGATCACGATCGCGGACATGGATTCTCCTCGCGTAGCAAGCCGGGTTGCGGACGCTTCATCGCACGGCAGAGACCACCCGCGCCAGGACATCCGGGTCGAGCGGGCTCGCGGGATCGATCCGGGTGATCGCCGTCGCCGCGAGAAGATGGGAAAAGCGCCATGCGCGCGCGTAGTTGGCGGCGCTCTCGGGATCGGACGAGGCGTGGATCACCGCGGGGATCCCCTGGGCGCGCAGGGCGTGCGCCTGGGCCTCGGCGCTCGGGCCCGCGAGGACGAGCACCGCGGGAGGTCGCTCGTCCGGCACGCCCGCGGCTTCGAGCGCCCAGGCCACGGGATCGAGGTGCAGCGCGAATCCGGTGGCGGGCATCGGCGCGTCGAAGCGCGCGAGGAGATCGTCGTAGCGACCGCCGGCGCCGATGGGCTCGCCCGGCCCGGGCGCGAGCAAATGAAAGATTGCGCCGGTGTAATAAGCGAATCCGCGCACCTCGCCGAGATCGATCCGCAGCGCCGCGGCGAGCTCGGGATCGACGCGACGGGCCGCGTCCCAGAGCGCGCGGAGCTCGCGCGCGGGGGCCTCGGCCGGCGTGCCGGCGAAGATCGGCAGCGCGCGATCGAAGACCGCGCCGCCTTCGCCGTGCAGCTCGGGGAGGGCCGAGAGCGCGCGCACCACGTCGCGCGGCGCCGCGACGTCGGCGAGCACCGAGGCGATGCGCGAGCTGTCTTTCTGCGCGAGGGCGTCGCTGATCTCGGCGGCCACGTCGCCCGGGATCGCCGCCGCGTCGAGGAGCGAGCGCGCGACCGCGGCGTGGCCCAGGTCGAGCACGAAGGCTTCGATTCCGCAGCGGCGCGCGACCGACGCGGCGAGGCGCAAGATCTCCAGATCCCCTTCGATTCCCGGCGCTCCATAGAGCTCCACGCCGGCCTGCGGCATCTGCCGGTGACGCCGCGCGCGGCCTTGCCGACGACGGACGACGGTGCCCTCGTAGCAGAGGCGGATGGGCCGCGGCTCGCGCTCGAGGCGGGTCGCGACCATGCGCGCGATCTGCGGCGTGACGTCGGGCCGGAGCGCGGCGACCTCGCCCGATTCGGGCTCGACGAAGCGGAGGACGTCGGAGGGATCGAGCGTGCCCAGCCCGCGCTCGAGGACCTCGGCAAACTCGAACGCCGGGGGCGTGACGAGCTGGTAGCCGTGCAGGGCGAAATGCTCGAGCACCCGGCGTCCGAGCGCGCGACGACGGCGCGC
Organism: Byssovorax sp.; assembly: GCA_040006075.1. GTDB lineage: Bacteria > Myxococcota_A > Polyangia > Polyangiales > Polyangiaceae > JANYGI01. The sequence goes on from JBDTXR010000022.1 coordinate 1,407, forward strand.
CTCGTCGGGGAGTAAATCGCGCATTCCCGCGGGCAGCGGGTGAGAGAGCGCCCTCGGCACATCAGCGGATGTCACGCGCCGCTTATAGCGCGGTTGGGCAGCGCCCGCGCCGTCCCCCGAGGGGCGATCTGAACTATGCTCGCGCCGAGCACAGATGTTTCTGATGAAAGCGATCTGCAAGAATCTCTCGGGGCGGGTGCGTGGCAGCTAGCAAGAAGGCGGCGCCGGTGCTCCGCGCCGAGGACGCATCGATGCGGCGCTCGCGCGGCCGTACTCGGGGCGGCGCGTCCTTGCCGGTCCCGCCGCCCCGCGCCGAGACGCCTCGCGGCTATGCGGAGACCCTCCGCGACCTCAAGCAGCGCATCCTTCAAGAGCGCCTTCGCGTCGTGATCGCCGCGAGCTCGGCGATGGTGCTCCTGTACTGGGACATCGGCCGCGTGATCCTCGACCGCCAGGAGAGGGAAGGCTGGGGGGCGAAGATCATCGATCGGCTGTCGGAAGACCTGCGGGAAGCTTACCCCGAGATGAAGGGCCTCTCGGCGCGAAATTTCAAATATATGCGCAGCTTCGCGGCCGCGTGGCCAGATCGGTTTATTGTGCAAGAGCCGCTTGCACAATTACCCTGGTATCACCAGATCGCGCTGCTGGAGAAGCTCAGCTCGACCGAGCAGCGCCTGTGGTACGCGCAGCAGAGCGCCAGGTTCGGGTGGTCGCACAACATTCTCACTTTGCAGATCGACGGACGCGCTCACGAGCGGCAGGGCAAGGCGATCACGAACTTCAAAGCCACGTTGCCTCCCGAGGGCTCGGATCTGGCGGCTCAGATCTTCAAGGATCCCTATCTGTTCGACTTCCTGGGCACAGCGGATCCGCGACGCGAGCGCGAGGTCGAGCAGGCTCTGGTCGACCACATCCAGCATTTTCTGCTCGAGCTCGGAAGCGGCTTCGCGTTCGTGGGGCGGCAGGTTCACCTCGAATTCACGAGCCACGACTACTACATCGACTTGCTCTTCTATCACCTGAAGCTGCGATGTTACGTGGTCATCGAATTGAAGGCCGTGGCCTTCGAGCCTGGTTTCACGGGACAGCTCAACATGTACCTTTCGGCAGTCGACGACCTCTTGCGTCATCCTGATGACAAGCCGACAATCGGCCTCCTCCTGTGCCGCTCGAAAGACAAGGTGATCGCCGAGTATGCCCTCCGGGACATCAACAAGCCTATTGGGGTTGCTGGGTGGGAGACGAAGCTCGTGGAGAAGCTGCCGGAGGAGCTGAAGGGGAGCTTGCCGACGGTGGAGGAGATCGAAGCGGAGCTGGAGCAGAAGGCGAAGAAGCCCTGACCGGCGTGCCGGTCACGCTCGCCCGAAAGACCGTATCACGGGGCTCGCGCGAGAGGCGAGCCCCGCGCAGCCCCCTTCAGCCGCCGGCGCAGATCCCGTCGGCCGTGGGATCGATGCACTGGCCCGCGGGGCCACAGCTCATGGAATAGCACGAGAAGGTCTTGTCGTGGTCCGGGGGCGTACAGGCATCTCCGATGCTGCCAATGGGGCCGCACTTGCCCATCGCCCCGCTGGCGACACAGTGCTCCTGCGCCGGGAAGTTGCAGCCGGCAGCGTAGGTGTCGTCCATCGTCGGATCGCAGGTGGCCCCGGTGGCCAGGAAGGCTTTGCACTTGCCCTGATCGCAGTTCCCCTTGTCGCAGATCACGTACTCGGTGTCGTGCAAGGTGGTGCTGTCGCAGGCCGCGCCGGGCGCGATCGTGCCCTTGAGGGCCGCGACGCAGTCGAGCTCGAGCACGAAGGTCGGAGGCCGCGTGCAGGCGGCGCCTCCGCCCTTCATGGCGGTGAGAGACGAGACGCAGGCCGCGAGGGCGGCGGCGTTCAATACCGTGTCTCCGTTCTGGAGATGCGGGCTGAACGATGCGCCGAAGTCGGTGGCACACGAGGTCGCGAACTTGGTCTTGCAGCCGCTCACGGTCCCTCCCGCCAGGTCGAGCTTCGCTTGATCGGTGCAGCAGGCGAAGAGCGCTTCGCAGTACGGCGCGTCGATGTCGTCACAGAATTTGGCGAGCTCGGAGCCCGCTCCGCCGCTGCCTGCGGTGGTGGTCGTCGTCATCGATCCACCGTTGCCAGTGGTCGTGGATCCGCCGCCGGCGCCGGTGCTGGCCGTGCCGCCGGAGCCTCCGCAGGCCGCGAGGGTCGCGGCAAAGAAGGCAGAGAGCAGGAGCGGGGTGATCGTCGAGAGGGGATGGTTCATGAAGAGTCCTGGGAGAATGGATTGACCTGCTGGAGACCACGATCGCGCCGCGGGCGCGCTCGAGCAGGCAGGAGGTGGCGCCGCGTCGAGCAACGCTCGTTCCGGTGGGCGTCCGGAATTCGACGAGGGCTCGCCGCGGCGGGTTTCATGCTCCGATCGTCGCCCGCAGAGGCCGCTGCGACGATCGGGAGAGCGCCACGCCGGGTGCGCGCCGGGTCGCCGGCTACACGCCGGGAAGGCGCCCTGGGGAAGCGAGCCGTCCGCGCGCTTCAAGGGGAGCTCGCGGCGCTGTGGGTGAGTCCGATCTTGATGATCCCGTGGATGTCGCTCTCGGTCGCCTCGTCCTCAGGCCGCGAGCGCGCCGGAAATCCGCGGTCGATCGATCACCAGAAAGCTCCGCCCCGAGAGCCAGAGCCGCGCGTCGTCTGGCAGCATCTGGTAGATGGCCCGAGCCACGCTCAGCGTCCGCTGGGGCCGCGTCTCCCACTGCTGGTCCACGGCGATCGCCGCCAGATCGTCCGCGTGCCGCGCCGACCGCTCGCGCCAGCGGACCACGTGCTCCGCCGCAGCCAGATAGTCGCTCTTCTGTCCGTTGCAGTCCACGTGGGCGGCGACCAGGTTATCGATGCTGTTGTCGGCGTGCCTCGCCCAGGGGACGAAGTGGTCGACATGGCACGTCGCGCCCAGGGACTTCTCGCAGTAGAAGCAACGGCCGTCCTGGAGATCGCGCAGCCCTGGCCGTACCGAATCGAGCGCGATCCGCTCTTCGCCGAAGAGGAACTTTTCGAGCTTCGGCTCGTCGAGAACGTTGACCCTGGCCACCATGTCGGCCCAGCTGCGGTAAATCAAGGGGCGCACCACGCCGTTGAGCGCGATCAGCGCCGCGCTCACGCCGGACGCGAGCAGGAGCCGGTTATCGAAGCTGAGGCTCTTTCCGTGCTGATACAGATCGACTTCGCGCTTGGTCGTCTTGTCGTTGAAGCCATACTGATAAAGGAATCGGTCCTCTACGCCGCCGATGATCTGGAGGCGCGGCAAAGGCATCTCGATGAGCTTCCACTCGATCACGCGCACGAGCTTCTCGTACGCTTCGGGCGACGTCGCCGCGCGCGCACGCGAGATGGGCAGTGACGCCGCGTGGTTGACCTTGGCACCCTTGCGAAACTTCTCGATATGCTGGATGATCTCCGCCTGCGTGTCGCCGCTGCCCGTGTTCTGGCGGAGCACACTTGACGTGTCCGGGTAAGGCGCGCAGTGCGGCCAGTAGAGCTCGATCACCTTCTCGGCGAGCTGCCGCGTGGTGATCATGTCCGGCGGGAGCGCTGTCGGGCCCGTGAGCTCCATGCACAGATCCATGAGCCCGATCAGCACCGCGTATTTGTAGGTCGACGTCCGCGCACCGCGGCCAAGGAGCTGGATCAGCCTCTCGGCGAGCCGGATGGCAGTTCGATCGGGCGCGGGAGCAAGGGCCATGGTGCCCCGAGGTTATCCGCCGCTCGCGACGATGTCGACGAATGTCGGCATCCCCGCGGGCCACGCTCGCGTCGTCGCGGACGAGGCGATGCCGTGCGCGCTGAGCCGCAACGCGGCCGCGCGACAGGCCTCGATTGCGAGCTTCACGAGATCGTCCGGTCCTGGATCCGACGATGAGTAGGCGACGCCGCGGAAGCGGACCGCGTGCCCTTCGTCGAGCGGATTGAAGTCGTTCGCGAGGACCTCGGCGTCGATCATCAAGGGATCTGCGCTTGCACGGAAGGTGTACGCGACGCCGCGCGATACGATCACCACCGTGATACCCCGACGCCAGAACAGCGGTCGGCCACGGGTGCGGCCACGAACCTGCTCTTCCCAACCGACCACGATCGGTACCGGCGCGGGCGCCACCGGCGGGGGCGCAAAGACCTCCGTCAAGAAGGCTTCGTGCGCGTCGAGATAGGCATCGTTGGCCTCGTGCGATTTGTGCCAATCCCGTCGGGTGCCGCAGGACGCGGCGTCGATTCCGGAGCGGACCTTGGTGCCATACGCTGCGATCAGGACGCTTAATCGCGTCTCGAACGTGTCTCTGTCCATCTCTCGTCCCCCTCCCCGTTCGGTCAGGACCCTACCACGAGATCCGGCAAGGAGTGAAGGGATCTCCGATGCCGAGCACTCTTTACAATGCGGCACCGCATATCTGCTCTGCTCAACGAGCCCGCCGGAGCGTCAACTCTCCCGGGAGCCTCGCCGGATCCGCCGGCCAGAGTTTCAACTAGGCCGGGAGCAGGTCCGGACCCTCCAACCAGAGTTTCACCTCTGGCGGAAGCCTCGCCGCACCCTCCAACCAGAGTTTCAACTCTCCCTGTCGGGATCCGCCCTCGGGGAGCCAGGCAACACCGGAAGTCTTCACGCCGGTCGCGCGGCGAGTCGGCCCCCGAGCGGCCGAGAAAATCATCACCGGTGCACCGCGATCCAGCTATCGTGGACCGATGAAGCGCTTCCTTTTCAGTCTCGTCGCGACAGGTCTCGTCTCCGGCGTCGGGTGCGGCGGCACGGGCACCAGCGGCACCGGCGGTGTCTCGACGACCGGCAGCGACGTCGGCGGAGGGACCGCGACCAGCACCGGCCACGGCGGCGCCACGACGACTTCGGCCTCGACCTCGACCTCGACCACGACCACGACCGCCGCGGCCACCACGGCGACCGGCAGCGGCGGCGGCGGCGCGAGCACGACCGGCGTCGGCGGCGGCTCGACGGCCTCCAGCAGCGCGACGACCGCGGCGGGCACCACCGGCAGCTCGACCTCGAGCGGGACCGGCGGCGCGCCGGGCTGCGTGCTCGACGGCGTCGTGACGCCACCCGAGCAGTGCGACGACGGCAACGCCACCGACGGCGACGGCTGCGATCACGACTGCACGTTCTCCTGCGTCGATCCGGTCGGCGACTGCCCTGCTCCGCCGGTGTGCCAGCAGAGTGCCTGTCTCGCCTCGCACACCTGCGCGCTCGCCGCCGATCCGGCGCAAGAGGGCACCTCGTGCGGGGCCAACGCCCTTTGCAAGGCCGGCGCCTGCGCGCCGATCACCTGCGGCGACGGCGTGGTCCAGGGCACCGAGCAGTGCGACTTCGGCGCCGGCAACGGCCCCGGCACCGGCTGCGAGACCACCTGCACGTTCTCGTGCACCAAGGCTCCCGACTCGTGCCCCAACGCCGAGACGTGCGATGGCGTCGAGTCGTGCACCACGATCCTGAGCGGCGCGAGCGTCGGCCAGAAATGCGCTCCAGGCATTCAGCAGCCCAGCTGCACGGCGTGCGCGTCGGGGGTCTGCGCCTCGGGCGTTTGCAAGGCGTCCACGTGCGGTGACGGCTGCCTCGACGCGGCCGTCGGCGAGCAGTGCGAGCCGCCCGGCACGGTCACGTGCGACGCGGCGTGCAAGACCGTGATCATCCCGGGCTGTGGCAACGGCGTCCGCGAGCCGGGCGAGCAGTGCGACGACGGCAACCTCGTCAACCTCGACGGCTGCGACGCGACCTGCGCATTCGAGCAAGATCTCCGCACGAACTACCTGCAATTGCAGTACGGCCTCGACGCCTTCTGCGGCAACGCCAACCAGCTCGGCGCGGCGGTGGCGCCGGGGGTCCCGCAAAGCACCCTCCAGACCAACCTCGATCAAGGGATCGCCGACGGATCCAGCGGCTTCGTGATCAAGATGCTTGGCCTCGCGAGCCTCACCGGCGCGGACGATCCGGCGCTGGAGGTCGGCACGATGCTCGGCGACCCGGTCCCCGGCGCCGGCTACAACGGGGCCAACGATCTCGAGTGGTGGTACAACGTGAGCTCGACTTCCCTCGACGCGGCGCGGGACCCGATTGACAAGCTCCCCGGCAACATCACCGCCAACGTGCTCACCGCCGGTCCTGGCGCGATGAGCCTGGCCGTCAATTTCTTCCACACGAGCCCGATCGCGCTCCGCCTCACGACGGCCAAACTCCAGATCTCCGTCGGCGCGAGCTCGATCCCGGGATCGTCGGCGGGAGGGACCCCCGGTCACCTCGCCTCGGAGCACCTCGCCCCCGCAATCCAGAGCTTCGCGATGCTCGGTCAATCGTCGATCAACCTCGCGGGCAAGCTCTGCGGCAACGCCGGCGCCAAGTTTCTCTCGCAGACGCCCATCCCCTCGGAGCTCCTCCCGGGCGGCGCGTATGCGTGCACCCAGGGCTACAGCGCGGCGGCCTCGTTCCTCGACGTCATCGTCTCCGGCTGCACCATCAACGTCGGCTTCGCGATCCCGCTCATCCTGCCGACGCAGCCCGACAAGGCCGATCCCGCCGCGCCGGTCGCCGGCGCCGGGGCGCCCTACAAGCTCTTCGCCAACGCCCAGAAGCTCGTCACGAGCTGCACCGACAAGAACAACGTGCCCGCCCCGGTGGCCGCCTGCATCGCCGCCGCCGCGTACTCGACCTATTTCCGCTTCGCGATGGATCGGGTGATCTTGAAGTAGCTCCGTTGCCGGCCGGCCCCTGGCGCCCTTGCAGTGAAAATTCTCCTTCTCCTCCGCGCCGAAACAGCAGGATGGAGATCGAGATCCCGGAGCGAGCGCTCACGCTGTGACGCGCGCCCTCACCCTCTCTTCACCCTCGCTCTTCACTGCCTCTCTCACCCCGCGGCGAGGATCAGAGTGGCCTTGCCGTCGAGCATCAGGCCCGGTCTTCCCTGGTAGATCAGCCGCGTCTTGCGGCCAGGGGCCACCTCGACGATCGCCGAGGCGAAGAGGGACGAGTGGGCCTCGCGGATCGACGCGGGCACCAGGGACTCGGGGAGCAGGCTCATTCGCTCGCGCATGCGGACGCGGATCTCGCGCGAGCCCACGGGGCACGGGAAGAAGTGGGAGCGCTCGCCGCCGGCGATGTGCACCGCGGCGTCGATGTCGACCACGATCTCGTAGGCGCGGAGGAAGTCGTGGAGGCTCGTGGGGCCGACCCAGCTATCGAGCCAGGTGTGGACGTCGAAGTCGATCTCGATCCCGGTGGGCTCGCTCATGGCGTCCATGGTGTCCGGTCCGCAGCCGGTGGGGAAAGAATCCCGTGGCCCTCGCGCGCCGGGCCTTCGGCGCCGATCGCCGGAATCTTGCTGATCGTGGGCCGGGCCGCGGGATCGTGAAGGATGCTTGCCGATCGGCGGCAAAGACGTGATAACGCGGGATCGACGATCCCGCGCTGAATGAGGTCTCCATGCGTTCGATGATTCCTGCGATTGCGATGGTCAGTCTGTTTGCGGCGGCCTGCGGTGGGAGCCCGACGCCCGTGGCGCCGCCGCTCGTCGAGGTCCCGGCGGCGGGTCCGGCCGATCTGCCGATCACCTCCGCCGCGCCGGCCGCCGCGCCCACGCCCTACAAGCTCGATCTCGAGGACTGGTGCAACGCCCCCAAGCTCGCGCCGGGCGCCGCCACCGCCAGCAAGGAAGACCGGCCGAGGCTGATCTCCGCCTGGATCGCGGCGCAGCTCCGGACCGAGCGGGCCAAGGAGCTGGCGCACAACATGGGCACCCTCGAGCAGGCGAAGCGCGTCGAGGTGCTCCGCAAGGAGACCGCGGCCCAGGGCATTCTCAAGTGCCAGTTCCTCGACGAGCTGCACTGAGCCTCGACCCCGGCGGAAGCACGCGAGTCGGGAGGCCGTGATTGGCTGTCTGGGACCGGACTCACCCAGCGTGTGCTCAGCGCGACGCGCCGCTGGTCGGCACGGTGATCCGCGTCGTCGCCTCGCGCCAGCGCTTGATGACCTCGGGCAGCTCCGCCATGCTCTCCAGGGTCACGTCGGGGCGGGCGGTGGCCAGCCGCTCGCGCGAGCTGAAGCCCGAGACGACGCCCACCGATCGCACCTTCGCGCGGCGCGCGCACTCGATGTCCTGCGGCGCGTCGCCGACCATCACCAGGTTGTCGGTGTCGACGCGGAGCAGCTTCGCCACGTGGAGCAGCGGGCCCGGCGCGGGCTTCTTCTCGGGCAGGTCGCCGCCGGCCACGAGGGCGCGGAAGCGGGTGCGCACGCCCAGCGCGGAGAGCACCGCCTCGGCCGTCACGCGCGGCTTGTTGGTGCAGATCGCGAGCACCATGTCCGGCATCTGCGCGAGCGCGTCGAGGGCCTCCTGCGCGCCGGGGCACCACCGGGTGAAGTCGATGGGGTGGTCGACGTAGTAGGCGACGAAGAGATCGTAGAGCTTGTCGACTTGCGCGTCGTTCTCGCCGAGCTGCGCCGCGCGCGCGCAGAGAACGCGGGCTCCATCGCCCACGAAACGCACGAGAACCGAGCCGGGCAACGGGGCGCGACCGGTCGCCGTGAGGGCGTGGTTCATGGCCGCCACGATGTCACCGCGGCTATCGATCAGCGTCCCGTCGAGGTCGAACGCGATCGCAGTGGGGGGCAGCATCGAGCCCAGCGTAGGGCATGCGTCGCAGCGACGGAAGATCTCGGCAACGCGAAAAATGCGGCGTTTCAAGGATGAAAACCGCGGATGCACGCGGCTTTCACTATCGACCGAGACGGGCTCCGAGCTACTTCCGCTCGCCGGTAACCCGGACCTCGTGAAGCCTCGATTTTACCGCCTCGAAGTACGGCTGGATCTGCTTCACCTGCTCGGGATCGGTCCCGAGGTCGTGCTTTTCGTCGGCGTCGGTCGCCAGGTTGTAGATCTCCACGCGCGCGCCGCCGGAGGTGATCAGCTTGAGATCGCCGTGGATCATGGCCCGCTTGGCGTCGTTGTACGGGCCGGCGGGCATGTCGATGAAGACGTCGCGCGGCTCGGGGGCAGCGCCCGGCGCGAGCACGAGGTCCGGCATCAGCGAGAGCCCGGACACGAAGTCGTTGTCGACGCCCGTCGGTGAGGGCGCGCCCATCAGCTCGAGCATCGTCGGCGTCAGATCGATCGCGCTCCGCGGCAGCGTGAAGTGCGCGGGCGCGACGCCGGGCACGTGGATCAGCAGCGGAACGCGCACCAGCTCCTGCCAGAGCTCCACGCCGTGGCGCACCATCTTGTGCTCGTTGAAGGCCTCGCCATGATCGCTGGTGACGATCACCGCGGTGCGCGCGCCCCACGGCGCCGCGGCGATGGCGTCGAGGATCCGGCCCACGTGCTTGTCGGTGAAGGCGATCTCGCCGTCGTAGAGATCGCGCTGCGACGTGCCGAAATTCGGGCCGTCCGGGTGCGGGAGATAGTCGGCGTGGCAGTCGAGGAAATGCACCCAGAGGAAGAACCGCCCCTTGGTGGCCTCGGGATCGCCGAGGAGCTTCACCGCCGCGTCGCCGAGCTTGTCGCCCGTGGCGCTGTTCTCCATTTCCTTGATCGATCCCTCGGCCCCCGCCGCCGAGAGATCGACCTTGTCGAACCCGCGCTCCAGCCCCGTGCCCTTGCCGAAGTAGCGGAGCGCGTGGGCGCTCATGGTGTGGATCCCCGCTTTTTGAAGCCGTTCCGCGACGAACGTGTCTTCCTTCGAGAAGGTGTTCGAGTGGCCCCAGTTGCGGTGGGTCTCGCTCCCGTACTTGCCAATCAGCAGCGGACCGACGCTCTTGCCGGTGTACGACGCGAGCGAGTACGCGCGATCGAAGACCACCGAGTCCTTCGCAAGCTTGTCGAGGTTGGGCGAGAGCGGGCGCGGGTTGCCGGCGTAGCCGAGGTCGGCGCGCAGCGTGTCGATGGTGATCAGCACCAGGTTGAGATCGGCGGGGATCTTCGGCTTCACCGCGACGGCGGCCGAGGCGACCGGAGCGGCCTTCACCGGCGCGAGCCTGGCGATCGCCGCGAGGCTGAGATCCGAGCCCGAGCAGTCTTCGTCGATCCCGTTGTCGGGGATCTCGGTCGCCGCGGGGTTGATCCGCGGATCGTGATCGTTGCAGTCGCCGCCGCCGAAGAGGCCGCTCGCGCCGTCGTGATCGCGATCGGTGAGCTTGCGCAAGATCGCCAGCGCGGGGTGGCCCATGGGGGCGCCGCGCTCGATCGCCTGGGTGACGATCGGCGACGCGTTGAGGCTCTGCGCGGCGCGCACCGTGAGCAGGAGCGGCGCGACGGCCAGCGCGGCGGCGACGATCGGGCGCACGCGAACGCGGAGGAGCGCCGGCGCGAAGAAGGCCGCGACGCCGATGGCGAGGGCGATTGCGGGCGCGCGCAGATCGAGCTCGGGGCGCTTGAAAATGCCCCAGATCCCGAAGAAGCCGCCCTCGCCCGAGATGGTGCCGGTGGCGACGCCGAAGGCGAAGAAGGCCGCCGCGACGGTGACCGCGACGAGCCCCGTGGACACGGGATCGACGAAGCCGGGGCGCCCGTCGCTGGCCGTCGCGAGGGCTAGCCGCAGCGGTCGCGTCAGCGCGAGGACGACCAGGCCGACCAGCAGCCCGAGGCCGAGCGCGCCCGAGGCGATGGCCGCGCCCGCGAGCGTGGGGCCGACCTCGATCGCCAGGATCGAGCGCGCGAGGTGCGCCGCCGCCGTCATCCAGAAGAACGCGCCGAGCGCGACCAGCGGGACGAACGCGGCGATGTCGGCCGGACGCCCGACGCCGCGGAGGCGGAGCGAGGCCGCGAGGCCCGCGGGCGAAGGCGGGACCAGGGGATCGATGAGCAGGCTGAAGGCGACCGCGAAACCCCCACAAATCAAGGCGATCGGCGCGATCAGGCCGGCGTCGGCGAGGTAGAGATCGAGCCCGTGCGAGGCGCCGGTTTCGCCCGCCGAGCGGTGCGCCCAGGCCGCGTCGAAGAGGGTGGCCGCCGCCCCGGCAGCCACGGCGCCGAGCAGGCCGTGCGCGACGCGCGGCCCCCACGATCGCACCCTGCCGAGCGCGCTCACGAGGTCTTCCGCCGCTGCTTCGCGAGCGGGTGCGCGGCGTCGTAGACCTTCATCAGGTGATCGATCGAGACGTGGGTGTACCGCTGCGTCGTCGAGAGGCTGGCGTGGCCGAGCATCTTCTGGATGGCCCGCAGATCGGCCCCGCCGTCGAGCAAATGCGTGGCGCAGGTGTGGCGGAGCGCGTGCGGATGCAGATCGGCCCGCCCCGCGCCGAGCGCGCCGTACTTGTGCACGAGGAGCTGCACCTGGCGCACGCCGAGGCGCTTTCCGCGGCGCGAGAGGAACATCGCGCGAGCGTCGATGGCCCCGGTCTTCGCGTCGCAGAGCTCGTCGCGGCGCTCGAGGTACTTGCGGATGGCCTTCACGGCGTACGATCCGAGCGGGACGACGCGCTCTTTGCTGCCCTTGCCGATCACGCGGACCGAGCCCATTTCGCCGTTGCCCGTGGCGAGCTCGACCGTGTCGAGCGAGAGGCCCGCGAGCTCCGACACGCGCAGCCCCGAGGCGTAGAGCACCTCGAGCAGCGCGCGATCGCGGAGGCCGGTTGCCGTGTCCTCGTCGGGCGCGTCGACGACCTCGGCGGCCGCGTCGGCGTTGAGGAACGTGGGCAAGGGCTTGCGGACCCTGGGGAGCGAGAGCTCGCCCGCGGGGTTCTTGTCGACCTCGCCGCGCCGTTGCAGAAAGCGAAACATCGCCCGCGCCGCCGCGATTTTCCGGCCCACCGAGGGCGGCGAGAGCGTGCGCGCGAGCTGCCCGAGCCAGGCCCGCAGCACCAGCACGTCGACGTCGCGCGGGGCCTTCGCCGAGGGCCGCTTCTCCGCCACGAAGGCCGCGAGCTGCGCCAGATCGCTCCGGTACGCCGACACCGTGTGAGGCGACGCGCGCCGCTCCAGCGCGAGGTGCGCGATGAAGCGCGCCATGGCGCGGCCCAGCTCGTTCGCGGGCTCGGCCGGCGGCGTCTCCCCCGCATCGGTCGGCATGGCACTACGCACGCGCAAGCTCGTACCACCGCCCCGCCCGGGAGGGCAAAGGCTTGGCGTCGCCGCGGGGCCTGCACCTCCGGGAGAACCGCCGACTCGACGCCTGCGCTCGGTCATTCTCCGGCCGCGCGCCGCCTCAAAATTAGGCCGCTTTTCTCGAAGCACCCTACGATGTCCGTCGACACCAGTGAGCAATGGCGATCCGCAGCCGGGGGATGTGATCGACGGCCGATACCGGCTGGAGCGAGAGATCGGGCGCGGCGGTCATGGCGTGGTCTACGCGTCGACCGATCAGCAGACGGGCGCTCGCGTGGCCCTCAAGCTCCTGCGCCAGAACATCGCCGAAGATCCGCAGTTCGCCGTGCGCCTCGAGCGCGAGGCCCAGTCGCTGCAAATGCTCTGGGACGAGAGCGTGGTCCGGGTGCACTCGTTCGGGCACGATCAAGAGGGCTCGGTCTTCATGGTGATGGAGCTGCTCGACGGCGAGACGCTCGACGATCACCTCTGGGATCTCGAAGGCTTCGGCGATCGGATGAGCGCCTTCGAGGTGCTCCGCTGCCTCGATCCCGTCGCGCGAGCTCTCCACACCGCGCACACCAAGGGGATCATTCACCGCGACGTGAAGCCGGCGAACATCTTCCGGATCCACCCCGACGCCGGCGGCGGCGTGCGCCTGATGGACTTCGGCCTGGTGAAGATCCAGGGCTCCGAGCAGCTCACCCAGGCCGGGATGATCGCCGGATCCCCGAGCTACATCGCGCCCGAGGTCTGGCGCTGCGAGGCCTTCGATCACCGCATCGACGTGTACTCGCTCGCCGCCGTCACCTTCCGCTGCCTGGCCGGCCGCGCGCCGTTCGTCGCCCCCAACCCGCTCGAGATGTTCATGAAGGCCATCAAGGACGAGCGCCCGAAGCTTACCACCTTCCGGCCCGATCTCCCGCCCGCCGTCGATGCCTGGGTGGCCCAGGCGCTGGCGATCGACAAGGAGCGCCGCTACGGCTACGTGAGCACGATGTGGAACGATTTGCTCCGCATCGTGATGAGCGGAACGACCCCCAGCGCCGAGAAGGCGCGGGCGACGTTCCGCTTGCCAGGCTAACCCTGCTTCAGCCGCCGGGGCACTTGGTGAAGGCACAGCCGGCGACGCCGCAGTCGACGCCGGTCTCGGCCCCGTTCTTCACGCCGTCGGTACACGTGGCCGGCTTGCACGTCCCCGCCTGACAAACCCCGCTCATGCAGTCGAGGCCCACGGCACAGTGCTTGTTGTCAGCGCACTTGGTCCCCACCGGGCAGCCCGTGCCGCCGCAGTCGATGTCGGTCTCGTTGCCATTCTGGACCCCGTCGGTGCAGCTGGCGATCAGGCACTGCTTGGCGGGCGCGCCCATGAACAGGAAGCCGCAGACCTTGCTCCGGCAGTCGGTGTCGAGCTTGCAGAGCTTGCTCGGATCGCACGGTCCACACTGGTCGCCGCCGCAGTCGACGTCGGTCTCGTTGCCGTCCGGGATCTGGTCCTGGCAGTTCTGGCCCGAGCAATAGTTGTTGACGCAGGTGGGCTTGCCGCCGTCGCAGGTGCCATTGCTGATACACTCGACGCAAACCCCCTTGGCGTTGCAAACACCGTTGGCCCCGCACTGGCTACCGGTCTGCACCTTGCTCGTCGGCGCGCCGCTCACGCAGGTGTCCTGCGTGCACGGGTTGCCGTCGTCGTAGATGTCCTGGTCGCTGATGTCGTAGAGGAGCTTGGCCTTGAAGCACTTGGCAACATGGCAGTCGCCATAGAGCTGCGAGAACGAGGTGCCGTCCGGCTGGAGCTGGTGCAAGGCACAGTGCCCCGACGCGCAGACGAAGTCGCCGCAGAGGGTGTTATTGCTGCCGCACTCGGCCGCTGTCGTGCAGAGCTTCCCGCCCGAGCCGGTGCTGGTCGACGTGGTGGTCGAGGCCGTGGTCGGGTCGCCGCCGACGCCGCTCGACCCCTGCGCACCGCCCGTCCCGTCGCCGCTCGTCGAGGTCGCCGACGCTCCACCCAACCCGGTCCCGGTGGTGGTCGTGCTCCCCGTCAGCTCGAACGCCTGCCCACACGCGGCGAGCGGCACCACGGACGCGACCAGAAGAAGACCCAACGGCAACCAAGCATCACGCATGAGAAGCTCCTTTCCGCGCAGAAAAGACAAAGAAGAGGCCTCGGCACGGATGCTAACGAAGATCGCGCGGACGGACCTACCGCAAAACGTTTCCAGACGTCTTCCTTACGCGGGTTTTCAGGCCAAGCACAACGTCAACTGTGTGACGGCGACGGAGAATTCGCGAGATTCCAGCCGTTTTTTGTCGGTTTTTTGCGACGTGCTCCACTCGGCACCGCAAATCGGAGACAATCGGCGGGGACGGACAACCTTGCCCGGTCACGGAGATTCCATGGCTTCCTGGAACGCTATTTTTCATCGGTCTGGCCGCGGATCGCGCGCGCTCGGCGTGGCGGTGGTCCTCGCGCTCGGCGGTGTCGCCGCGCTCGCGCCGAGCAGCTGCACGCTCGACGTGACCGGCGCATCGGCCGGCGGCGGCGGCGCCACGAGCGCGAGCAGCACCACCGCGACGACCACCGACGCGAGCACCGCGGTGACCGCGAGCGCGAGCGCGAGCACCAGCGCCGGGTCGAGCACCGGGACCTGCGGGACCGGCCCCGGCTGCACGCCGTGCACGATGGACCCCGACTGCGGCGCGGCGACGTTCGACGGCTGCACCGTCTCGACCTGTGTCAACTCGCTCTGCGCGCCGAAGGACACCACGGGGCAAGCCTCGATGACGCAGACGCCGAACGATTGCATGAAGAGCGTGTGCGGCGCCGACGGGAAGCCGATGATGGCGGAAGACGGGACCGATCTGCCCGCCGACGATGGCAACCTCTGTACGGTGAAGAGCTGCGTTGCCGGCGTCCCCACGAAGACGCCCGTGGCGATGGGGACGGCGTGTGCCAAGGGCACCTGCGACGCGGTGGGCAACTGCGTCGAATGCACGAAGAACAGCGACTGCAAGACGGGGGCGAGCCCCTCGTGCGATCTGCCGACCCACACCTGCGTGAGCTGCTCCGACGGCCTCAAGAACGGCATGGAGACCGGCGTGGACTGCGGCGCGACGTGCGGCAAATGCAACGGCGACCCCTGCACCAAGGCCATGGACTGCTCCGGCATGCTCTGCATCGACAGCATCTGCTGCGCCTCCTCCTGCGGCGGTACCTGCCAGGCCTGCAACGTCCCCGGTTCGCTCGGTATCTGCGCCAGCGTGCCCGCCGGCACCATGGATATGGGGACGTGCCCGGCCCCGGCCATGGAGTGCGACGGAACGAACGGCTGCAAGACGGCCACCGGCAAGGCCTGCACGCAGAACAGCGAGTGCTCGAGCAACACCTGTCTGGCGGGCTTCTGCCGCGCGCCGAACGGGAAGAGCTGTGTCGACAACGCCGAGTGCGCGAGCAAGCTCTGCATGGGCGGGATGTGCTCTCCCTGCGCCAACGACGCCGCCTGTCCCTCGAAGTCGTGCGTCATGAATGTCTGCAAGGCGCCGAACGGCTCTCCGTGCGACGCCAACGGCGACTGCGTCGGCGGGAAATGCCAGGGCGATCTGTGCAAGCTCGACAACGCCGATCCGTGCGCGCTCGGGCTCGACTGCGTGAGCGGCTTTTGCTCCGGCGGGGCTTGCACGGCCTGCGCGAGCAACGCCGACTGCCCCGGATCGGGCTGTGGAATCGTCCCGGTCCTGGGCGCCGTGTGCAAGCTGCCCGTCAACGCCTATTGCGAGCCGACTCTCCCCGTCGGCCAGAGCTGCAACACGGGGGGACCCGGGAAATGCACGGGCTTCCCGGCCTACTGCCACCCGTGACGCGACACCGACCGTACCCCGCTCTCCTGCTCTCGGCGGCGCTGGCGCTCGGGGCGGCGGCGCGCCCGGCGTCCGCGCAGCCAGCACCCGAGCGCGCCGCGCAAAAGGCCTTCGACGACGGAATGAAGCTCCTCGACCAGGGCAAGGTCGCCGAGGCCTGCCCGAAGCTCGAGGAGTCGCAGCGCCTCGATCCGGCGATGGGGACGCAATATCGCCTGGCGGAGTGCTGGGAGAAGCTCGGCCGCACGGCGAGCGCGTGGGCGCTGTTCCGCCAGGTCGTGACCGAGGCCCAGGCCGCCGGTCGCGACGATCGCGCGGCGACCTCGGCCACCCGCGCGACCGCGCTGGAGTCGCGCCTCGCCCGGATCCTGATCATCGTCCCTCCCAGCGCGAGCGTGCCAGGGCTCGTGGTGCGGCGCGACGGGGCCATCGTCGAAGAGGGCCAGTGGGGCCGCGGCGTGGCGGTCGATCCCGGAGAGCACCTGATCACCGCCACCGCGCCGGGAAAGAAGCCCTGGGAGCAGGCGCAGCAGGCTCGCTCCGGGACCGTGGAGATCACCATTCCAGTGCTCGAAACGGGCACGAAACCGCTCGCGGGCACCTCCGGAGGCCAGCGCGCCGACGTCGTCGATCCCTGGGCCAACCCCGGCGACGCCGCGCCGCGCCGCAGCCTCGTCCCCGGCCTCGCGCTGGGAGGCGTCGCGGTGGCCGGGATCGGCGCGGGGATCGCCCTCGTGGTGGTCGCGAACGGGAAGAAGGCCGACGCGGCGACGATGCGCCGGACCCTCGCCGGCGTCGATTGCACCATCACGAGGCCGGACTGCACGGCGCTCGCCGACACCGCAGGATCGGCGGGCAATCTCAGCAATGCAGCCTTCTGGACCCTGCTGGGCTCGGGCCTCGTCGCCGCCAGCGCGGTGACCTACTTCGTGTGGCCCGCGTCCAAGGCCCCTCCGCACCCCGAGGCCGTCCTTCACGTGCTCCCGAGCGTGGGAGCCCACGGGCTCGGCCTCTCCGCAACTGGCACGTTCTGAGCACCCGGAAAGAGAACCATGCGTCACCCGCGATTCGGATGGATGATCGCGGGCGCCGTCGCGCTCGGCCTCGGCCTCTGGGCCGAAGGGTGCCTGTTCGCTCCCGACGCGTGCACCGATCTGCTGAAATGTCCCGGCAACGGCGGAGGAGGCGGCGGGAGCAGCGTCGGCTCGACAGGCGGAGCCGCCACCGTCTCGGGCTCGACCAGCGGCGTCTCGGGCTCGACCAGCGAGGTGTCGGCCGCGAGCAGCGGCGGCGCGCCGGGATCGACCAGCGCCGCGGTGAGCTCCGGCACCGACGCGTCGTGCCTGGTCGACGGCGACTGTAGCCCGATGACCAAGTGCGATCCGGTGACGCACACCTGCTACGGCTGCTCCGACGGCCTGATGAATGGCAACGAGACCGCCGTGGATTGCGGCGGGGACTGCAAGAGCTGCAACGGCACCATGTGCCTGGACGCGGCGGTGTGCTCCAGCGGCAACTGCGTCGATGGGCGCTGCTGCGACACCGCCTGCGCCGGCGTGTGCATGGTGTGCAACTACTCTCCTTCGGTGGGCACGTGCACCTTCACGCCCCGTGGGGGCCTCGACTCGGTCACCTGCCCCGACGCCACGCAGGCCTGCGACGGCGCGGGCGTGTGCAAGAAGGCCTCGGGCCAGAGCTGCCAGCAGGCCAGCGTGTGCGGGAGCGGCGTGTGCTTCGCCGGCCTCTGCCGGGTTCATACCGGCGACAACTGCACGGAGGACGTCGCCTGCGGGAGCGGGCGTTGCGTGATGGGAAAATGTGCCGATTGCAGCGTCGGCGCGGATTGCCAGTCGAACGCGTGCACCGCGCCCACCTGCAAGGCGCCCGGCGGCGCGCCCT
Source organism: Byssovorax sp. (assembly GCA_040006075.1). Taxonomy (GTDB): domain Bacteria; phylum Myxococcota_A; class Polyangia; order Polyangiales; family Polyangiaceae; genus JANYGI01. The sequence continues at coordinate 19,219 of JBDTXR010000022.1, forward strand.
GCGAGATGGACACGAACTGCGCCGGCAATCAGTGCAAGTACGGGCTTTGCCAGGACGACATCAACACCGCGTGCACCAGCGGAAGCGACTGCCTGAGCCGGTTCTGCAGCGGAGGGACCTGCAAGGCGTGCTCGAATAACGCCGACTGCCCCGGTGGGAGCTGCGGATCAGCGCCGATAGTCGGATACAACGTCTGCAAGCTGCCTCTGGGCGCCTTTTGCTCCACCACGCTCCCGCCCGCCCTCGGCTGCAACAGCGGTATGTGCAAGGGGTTTCCCCTCAAATGCAACTGAGCTTCAGGCCCGCCAGATGGCCAGGAGCCAGAGCGCGATTCCCGCTATCGTGATCACGATACCCAGTGTGGCGCGGCGAAAGCTCACCTGACCTCCCGCGGTGATCCCGCGACGCACCACCAGAACAGAGCCTACGATCCACGCGGCCGCGGCGAGCACGAGCGCGACGACCCACGGCGTGCGCGGGGCCTCGTCGCGGCTCAGCGCTTCGAGCTGCTCGCGCTCGACCGAGGCGGGAGGCTCGTTGCGCGTGCCGGGCGGCCGCGGCGCCGCGGCTTCGAGGCGGGCGATCGCGGCGTTGGCGCGCTCGAGATCGCCTTCGTGGGGCGTGACGATCCAGCGGGTCTCGATCGCCGCGGTGCGCACCGATCGCCAGGCGAAGAGCGAGGCCTCGCGATCGCCGAGGCCTTCGGCGGTGGTGGCCAGCGCGATCAGCCGCTCGTAGGCGACGCGAACGTGGGGCGCGCCCGGCGCGTACCAGCCGGCCGCGCGGCGCGCGTGCTCGGTCGCCGCGTGCGGATCGCCGGCGCGCAGGCCGTCGGTGCTCGCGGCGATCTCGCGCTCGCCCGAGGTCACCACCCGCAGCGTCGCCGCCGCGACCAGCAGGCCAGCCAGCGCGAGGCCACGAAATACGCTCAGAAACAAGGCGATCGGCGTCGATCGCGCCCCTGGCTGCGCCTCGGTCACAGGAAGTCGCGGCGGCGGAAGATCAGGCTGGCGACCGCGAGCAGGCCCACGGACCAGGCCAGCGCCGTGAGCCCGGCCATGCCCAGGTACGACGCGAGGTGCGCGTCGATCGCCTCGCCTGTGAGCAGCGGCCGCGGCGGCACGAAGATGTGGAGGTTGGGCGCGACCCGCGAGAGGAAGACCCCGAGATCGTGCATCGGCTGCCCGAACGACTTCACCGGGAAGCGCGCGAGCGAGTCGGCGCTGCGGCCGATGATCACGATCCCGAGCGTGAGCAGCGACGAGAGGAACGGGGTGGAGAACGAGGAGAACAGCGTCGCCACGGCGGCGACGATGGCCACCTCGAAGAACGCCAGCGCGGCGCCGCCGAGGACGACGCGGCGCTCTTCACCGGCCACGTCGGCGAAGAGCGCGCCGAGGACGAGGAGCGCGATCGCCCACGGAATGAAGCCAAACGTGCGCGCTTTGGGCCACCGCCACATCGAGAGGCCGAGCGCCGCGACCGTGGCGAGCCCGCTGCCGAGGACCAGCGCGAGCGATCGATCGGCGAGCGCGGCGCTGATGAGGAGCACCAGGCCGGCGTCGGCCATGATGAACACGGCGATGGTGAGCAGCGTGCCGAGGTACTTGCCAACGAGGTACTCGCTCCGGCCCAGCGGGCGCGCGAGGATCGGGAACAGCGTCTTCTGCTCGAGCTCGCGATGGAGCGACGTCGCGCCGATGATCACCGCGACCGCGATGCTGAAGATCGAGATCGAGGCCGACCCGAGATCGCTGACGACGCGCGGCGCGTGCTTGAGCGTGTAGGCGCCGACGATGAGCGAGTAGAACGCGACCGCGAACGCGATCCCCGCGAGGCCGAGGAGGATGCGGGCGCGGACCGACTCGCGGTAAGTGTTGAGGGCGATGGCGAGCACGCGGCCGAGCATGACGGCGCGACGTTACCGCGGATTTTCACGAATGGCATCAATCTACGGGGCAGCCGGCGCCACCCCGTGGATCGACGCGCCGATCAGTGCAGCATCTCGTGGAGGCGCGCGAGGCGATCGAGGTGCTCGGCGATCACCAGGCGGTCGACGTCGTGGATGAGCACGAAGCGGACAGCCTGGAGGCCGTGACGATCCCACACCGACCGCGCGCGGGCGCGGATCGGGCGGTTCGGCCCGAGGTAGAGCTCGAACCGGTTCACCTCGGGCAGCTCGCGGATGGCGAGGCTGCGGTTGCGCTGGAAGACCATCCCGCTGGCCGACAGATCGATGGCCCGGCAGTCATGACGGGTGCCGTCGATGAACGCGCTGACCGGGACGTCGACCTGCGCACGCGAGGACAAGCGTCGCTCCATGGTAAATCCCTCTCTTTGGCCTGCTCCGGCGGGCCATGGAAACGGTAGGATGGAGCGGCGCGCGGGGCCAAGTTGAGAGGGTCCGCGGCCGAGGAGAAGCGATGGCGACGTGCAAGACGTGCGGGAACGAGGCCGACGAGCTGAAGAGCGTGAAGGTCGCCGGAAAGACCAAGAAAATGTGCGAGGACTGCGCCGATCGGCTCGCGGAAGAGGGCGCCGTCGCCGAGGAGAGCGAGGCCGTCGTCCAGAGCATGATGGGCTTCAAGGGCCGCCGGTAGCGAGGCTCACCCGAAGCGGAGGAGAAGGCGGAGCACGACCAGCGCCAGGATCAGCACCACGCGCACCCAGTTGTTGTTGAACGACATCCCCTCGCGGCCGCGCTGGTTGGCCGTGCTGATCTGGGCGCTCGAGACGCACGACGGGCACGAGAGCTTGCCGTCGAGCGCGTAGGTGGCCTTGCTCGGATCGATGAACGTGCCGCAGCCGCCGCAGGGAATGAGCTTGGGCTGCTCTTGGCCTCGGTATGCCGTCATCGAGGCAATCTGCCCCAGCCGGCGCCCGGCGAAAAGAGGGCTGTGCCCGGCCCCCGAACAATGTTGAAACGTGAAGGTCGCACGCGACGCCTGACCGCCGTCGCACGTTGCGCTAGAGCTGCGCCCTTCAAAGGAGAACATTCATGGATCAGCCCCGCCTCGCGGCCGACAAGATCAGCCCCAACGCTGTCGAAGTCGTCGCCACCTTTCACCGCGGCATCGTCGACACCGTCGCCTCCACCGTCGCCAGCGATCCCGTGGTGATCGTGGGCATGGCCCAGAACCCCGTCGTGAAGAACGCCCGCAAGCTCCTCGACGAAGAGGGCGTGAAGTTCACCTACCTGGAGTACGGCAGCTACTTCTCGAAGTGGAAGGAGCGCCTGGCCATCAAGCTGTGGGCCGGCTTCCCCACCTTCCCGATGGTGTTCATGAAGGGCACCCTCGTCGGTGGCCTGTCCGAGCTGAAGAAGCTGAAGGCCGACGGCAAGCTCAAGAGCTGATCACCGCGAACGATCCGGAGCGGGGGTGGCCACGGCAACAACCGTGACCACCCATCGATCCCTCGATCCACCGGCAAATCAGCGCTGGAAGATGAGCAGGCGGTATTTCCCGCTGGTCACGAAGGCGTTGTCGCCGCGGCGCACGCGCACGTAGATCTGCCCGGTGGGAACGGCAGAGTCGATGAGGGAGAACGTGCTTCCGGCGTACTCGTCATCGTTGTTGGCCACCCGGGCCAGCGCCGAGGTCAGGATCTCGGCGTGGGTATCGGCCGCCTGCGCCGCCGGATCGCTCGGCGGCAGGGTGCGGACCACCAGGTTGCCCACGCCGGCTTGAATCGAGAACAGGGCCCGATCGCCCGCGTCGGCCAGGCTCGCGTCGACCAGGATCGGCAGCTTCACCGGCATGGCGTTGATCGAGAGGTTGTCGGGCTTGGTCTCGGTCACCACCGCGGGCGAGAGCGCGCGAGCCGTGATCGTGAACGTGGTGTCGGTGGTGCTCGGGCCGTCGATCAGCGTCACTCGCGCCAGGATATCCCCCGCGAGCGCGATCTCGTCGGTGAGCGTCGGCCCCGGCACGAGGCGCGTGAGCAGGTGATTCAGGCCGTCCTTGGGATCGTGGATCGACAGCAGCGTACGGACCACGGCCGGGCCGCCGCTGGCCTTGTCGGGCTGGACCTCGAGGTCGAGCACCTTGCTCTCGAGGCCGGTCAGGCGGAGCGATAGATACGGATCACCGGCCTTGAGGGTGAAGCTCGTCGGCGCGCCGAGCGGGAGATCTTTCCACGGATTGGCCGTCACCTCGAAGGCGTCGGTCAAGCGGGCTTCCACCGGATCCCCGCTCGCGTCGGGCGCGAGGATCACCTTCACCATGGCCTTGCCGAGCGTCGCGTCGGGCGCGAGCCAGAGATCGGAGGCGAGGAACCCCGCATCGACGTGGTCGAGCGAGACGAGGACGCCGGTGATGCTCTCGATGCGGAGCTGGTCGTCGAGCGGGTGGGCCGCGTCGACATTGGCAATCTCCAGGCGCGACACGCCGCCCTGGGTGACCGGCAGACGGATCGACGGGATGCTCAGCGCCTCGGCCAGATCGAGATCGCCAATCGCCACGCCGCCGACCGTCACCGCCGCCGTCGTCTCGGCCGCGTCGACGGGCACATTGAGACGGATTTTCACGGTGTCGGCGGCCACCGAGGTGACCGACTTGACCTTGATCGTGCCGTCACCGACGGTGACCGTGGGGCTCGCTCCAAACGACGCTCCCGGCTTCAAGACGACAATCTCGCTGGTCCGCCCGCGAAACGCGTAGCTGGGGTTGAGGCCAGGCATCGGCGGAGGATCGCCGGTGGTGGTCCCGGAGCCGGTGGCGCCGCCGCCCGATCCCGACGTCGCCGCGCTGGTACCCGTGTCACCGCCACCGCAGGAAGGAAGCACCGCCGGGAGGACCAGGAGCAACAGGCACGCTGCGGAGCCGATCGCCGACTTCGTACCTCGCCTGAAGCCGAGCCGCGCCGTGGCGCCGAGGAGCACCGCCGAGAAGGCCAGCACCCACGGGCTCGTCCCGCGTTCGGGAGCGCTCGTTGCGGGGCTCGCGGTCGCCGTGCGGGTATCGCCGGGCGGCGAGTCGCACTTCGCCCCCTTCGAGCAGGCGCCGCCGCCGGCCGAGAAGAAGCCGCCGTGTTTCCAGGTCTCGCTGTGGTACGAGGTGCTCAGCGTCTCGTACCAGAATACAGCGTTGTCGCTGGGCCCGAAGGTCTCGAGCGGAGCGACCGTGCTGCGGTAATCGACGGGATCTTCCTCCCCGGCCTTGAGGATCGCATGGGTGATGACCACGCTCTGGTTGTCGTCGTCGTACGTGAGCAGCTTGCCCCAGCCAAAGCTGCCTCCTTTGCCCTCGAACGCGGCGAGGACATCGGCGATGGGCGACCAGTGCCAGTGCATGTGAATGCAGTCGGGGCACCCCGGTCGCGGCATGGGCACCGGGATGAACGGTGGTAGCTTGGTCGTCGGGCTCACCAGGACCGTGCGGATCCCGGGCTCGTCGACGAAGCCCGGTTTGCACGACTGATGGTAGTTGTCGATGGACCCCAGCGTCACCCCCTCGAGCTCGTACCGCTTCTCGATGTAGTTGAGGACCCAGGCGGCCCGGGTGATCGGCACCTGGACGGGAGTATTCTTGAGGATGACGAACTGCCGTGTCTCCTTGTCGAGCGGGTTCTTGTCGAGCGGCCAGACAATCGAGATCTTGTTGCCCCAGGGGTTCGACGGCTCGAAGACGGCGCCTCCCGCGAGGATGAGCGGCAGATCGCCGAAGAACGCCGTGCCCCCGTTGCCGTGGCCGTCGGGCGTGTAGACGAAGCGCTGCGGCACCCGGACGAAGATCCGCGGACTGGCCTTCTCGTTGACGTAGGTATACCGCACCTCGGGGTAGTAGCGGTTGCAGGGCAGCCCCGCGCTCGGCTCGCACCCGGTCGGATCGAAGTCGGTGAAGGTGAAGTCCTGCTCGGCGTGAAAACACTCGGTCGGGTAGGGCGAGCCGGGCGGGTTGTAGCTCGCGGGATCGATCTCGTAATGAGCGATGACCCGGAAGAGCTGCGGTGTCCCGGCGACGCCGAACCCGACGAGCCGGCTCTGCCCCATTCCCATCTGCGGGTTGATCTCGGTCGAGCAGGCGACGCCCGTGGGCTTGAGCTCGCAGCGCGCCGGGAAATTGGGCAGCGCGTTCGACGCCGTGGGCGAGGTGCGCAGGCTGAGATACGGCACGTTCATCTCGGCGGCCATGATCCGGCTGCCGAGCGTGACGTTCTGGAACGAGATCCCGTCGTTGGCCGAGAGCTCGACGTCCATCGACCAGTTCGCCGACGGGGCAAACGACGTGACCAGGTGGCCGCGCGGCCGCCCGTCCGGCAGATCGACCACCGATCCATACGCCGCGAGCGCGTCGTGAACCTTGCTCATCGGGATGGTCGGGAGGCCGCACTCGGCCTTGCCGCAGTCGCCCGTGGGCCGACACTGGGCCTTGCTCCCGGGCGCCTGAGGCGGGCAGCAGCCGTATCCATCGACGCACGAGTCGGCGCCGAGGCAACAGTTGCCCGTCCCGCCCTCGTTCGACTTGGCGCAGTGGCGGATGCCATCGCAGTCGTAGTCCTGGCAGCTCTCGCCCGGTGCTTTGCAGTCGGCGTTGGTGGTGCAAACGTCGGTGGGGCCGGTGGGCATGTTCGCGGCGTCGAGGCACGCCAGATCGCAGTAGCCGCAGGTGTCGGTGCAGCTCGCGCTGGAGCACGAGTCGTCGAAGCAGGTGGCGTTGGTGAGCTGATAGCAGCAGAGATCGTCGCAGACCGGCTTGCAGCACTCCGGGTGCCCCTCGCAGTCGTAGGCCAGCGCGGCCCTTGGAAAGCCGAAGAACAGCGTCAAAAGGGCGAGGAACGACCAGATCGCGCGCGAGGTTCTCGACGGCATGCGATCGACCGTATCGGACGCCGCGCCCCCTGGGAAGGTGGACGCCGGGCGGTCATCCATCAATGTCCGACCCAAGCACGAAATCCTCGCCCGAACGTGGCGCGCCGGGTCGAAGAGCGCCTATTCGGCCTCGCGCACCAACCGCTCGACGACGTGCCCCTCGGAGAGCAACGGCACCTCCCAGCGCTCGGTCATTCGCCGGATCACCTTCTCGGGCACCGAGGCCTCGCGGGCCTTGTTCTGCGCGAAGAGCGTGGCCGCCGGGGACTCGACGTAGACAATCCGGATCCGCGCGCCGTAGTCGCCCGCGAGCGAGAGGATCGGCGCGCGACGCTGCCGGTTGAGGTTGGTCGCGTTCCAGACGAAGCTCTCGCCGCGGCGGAGCAGCTCGCGGGCCTTCTCGCGGGCGGCCTGCACCACCTGGCCTTGATTCTCGTCGGGATCGATATCCATCGTCTCGCGGAGCGCGTCGAGCGAGACCACGGGCAGATGGCTGAAGCGCTCGCGGATCGTGGTGTCTTTGCCGGCGCCGGGGAGGCCGCTCATCAGGGTGATTTCAGAGCGGGTGTCGTCCCAGACCTCGACGTCGGGGGTCCGGCCCTCGCTCCGGAAATACACCACCCGGGTGTGATCCGAGGCGAACCTGCGCGCCTCGGAGAAGCACCCTTCGTCGCGGCAGAGCTCGCGAAACAGCTCGATCTGATCGACGATTCGCGGCATGTCCGCGCAGATCCGCCCGCGGATGTCGGCCTCGGCCACCAGGGCGAGCAGATCGCACCGGGCGGCGAAGCTGACCTCGGCCGCGACCCGCTGCGCGTCGTCGCGCTCGATCAGGTAAAACGGGATCTGGTGATAACGAATCAGCCCGCACACCTGCTCTCGCAGCGCGAACGGGGCGCCCAGCTCCCAGAGGATGCGTCGCGCCAGCAGCTCGCCCGCGCGCGAGTGGCCCTTGGCGGTGACGCGCCCATCGTCCTCGGTCTTGGTGGTCATGGGCTTGGCGATGTCGTGCATCAGGCAAGCGACGTAGACCGCGCGCTGATCGTCGGCCCCGAGCGCCTGGAACGCCGGCATCTCGACCAGCGTCTCCAGAACCATCCGGGTGTGGATCCAGACGTTGCCCTCGGCGTGGTGAATGGCGTCTTGCGGGCAGGCAGAGAGCGCGCGAACCCAGGGAAAGACCTGGAGATCGGCCCAGGGGACCGCGCGAGGATCGGGCGCGAGCAAGGACAGCAAGGATGCAGAGGCCATGGCGGGACGGACAAGGTAGCATGTCCCGAGCGCGCGGCGACGCGTCCGCGCTACCCATCTTCGCGCGGCGCGTCTACACTCGCGGGGATGTCACCGCTCCTTTACTCCAGCGCCGAGCTCGTCGATTGGTATGACCTCGTCGATCCCCCGGGCGATCACGCCGACGAGGCGGCGACGTTCCTCGCCGCGTTCACCCGCGCGCTCGGCGCCGCGCCCGCGACGCTGCTCGAGCTGGGATCCGGCGCGGGCCATGCGGCCGTTCATCTCAAGCGCGACGTGAAGTGCACGCTCTCGGATCTCTCCGAGCCCATGCTCGCTCGCAGCAGAGCGCTCAATCCCGAGTGCGAGCACATCCTCGCGGACATGCGCGAGCTCCGCCTCGGCCGCGAGCACGACGCGGTGCTGGTCCACGACGCGATCATGTACATGCTCACCGAGGCCGACCTGACCGCCGCCGTCGCCACCGCGTTCCTCCACACTCGCCCAGGCGGCGCCGCGATCTTTGCGCCCGACTGCTTCCTCGAAACCCTGGTCGAGTCGACCGAGACCGAGGGGGTCCACCACGCCACACGCGCCCTTCATTACCTCTGCTGGGACTGGGATCCCGACCCCACCGACACCACCTTCGTGTCCGAGTACGTGTTCCTGCTCCGCGAGGGCGGCCAGGTGCGCGCCATTCACGATCATCACCTCCAGGGCGTGTTTCCCCGCGCCACGTGGCGCCGCATCCTCACCGACGCCGGCTTCGCGGTGGAGCCGCTGGCGCGCCCGATTGGAGACGACGAGCTCGACGAGGTGTTCCTCTGCCGTCGGTGAAGATCGGGATCGACGGGCCGAGAACCCGCTTGACGCGATTGTCGGGTTGGCCGACCTGAGCTACCCTCGCGCGGCCATGTCCGCGAAATACCCTCGCTCGCTCCACCTCCCCTGGTCGCCGGGAGGCACCTCCGACGACAAGCGGATGGCCAACGTATCCTCGCTGCTCGACGTCCCGATCGTCATCACCGAGAAGTGCGACGGGTCGAACCTCACGTACACCCGCACCTCGGTGTTCTCCCGCTCGCACTCGGGCCCTCCCGGCCACCCCAGCTTCGATCTGGCCAAGGCCACGCACGCCCGCATCGCCCACGAGCTCTCGATGGGACTCTCGCTCTTCTGCGAGTATTGCTATGCTGTCCACTCCATCACCTACGACGCCTTGCCCGACTACTCGCTGGTCTTCGGCGCCCGCGACGACCGCGAGGGCCGATGGTGGGGCTGGGACATGGTCGTGGCCCAGGCCGCCGATCTGGGGTTACCCACCGTGCCCGAGCTCTACCGTGGAGGGGTGTCCAGCGCGCGCGAGCTGGAGGCCCTCACCCTCTCGCTCGCCGCGCAGCCCTCGGTCTTCGGCGGCCCGCGCGAGGGCGTGGTGGTGCGCCACGCCGGCGAGTTTCGCGACGCCGATTTCCAGCGCAGCCTGGCCAAGTGGGTGCGCCACGATCACGTGACCACCGACGAGCACTGGATGCACCAGACCCTCCGCGCGCAGAAGCTCGTGAAGAGCCCGACCTCCGGCTAACGCTTCTCCGCCGCGAGCGCGCCCAGCTCCTTCAGGAGATCGTCGCGCGCCTGCAGAGCCGATGGACCACGATGGTGACGTTGTCGCCGAACACGCCACTCAGCCTTCGATCCAGCCTTTGCGGGCGCGCTGCGACCGCTCCACGAAGCGATCGAGCACCTCGCCGAGCTCCGCTTCGATCGTCCCGCCCTCGAGCACGCCGAGCGCGCGCCCGATCGCTTCGAGCGTACACACCGATCCTTCGCGCGCGTGGCGACGCAGGCCATAACGGCTCGGGCCGGCCGGCGGCAACGTCACCACCTCGGCGCCGTGGAAGATGTCGTCGCGGCGCAGCAGCCGGCGCGCTTGCGACCACGTTCCATCGGGGACGAGGAGCACGACGCCGTCTCCATCGCCGTCGGCGGGCGTGAGGAGCCGCGCCTCGGCGGCGGGGAAGAGCACGAGTCGACGGCCCGGAGGGAGCGGCTCGGGCGCGCTGGCCCGGTCGCCGCCGCGCACCCGGACGCTCGCGCCTTCAAGCACGCGGGCCGCGATTCGCCCGGTGTTCGAGCTGGTCGCGGCCTCGGTCCGGTGCATCATCACCACGACGCGCGTTCGCACGACGAGGTGAGGGAGCTCGGCGCAAAGGCACAATCCCGTGGGGAGCCAGCAGCCGGGACAGCGCGGCGTGCGGCGGCTGCGCATCGGCTTTGCGCTCGGCAGGTCAGGAGAGGAGTCGGTGGGCACCATCGGGCGAGCGAGCGCGCGCGGCGGCGGGAAAGCCCACCTCTCGTCGCGCGATCGGGTCTCACGTAGCATGTCCGGTCATGCGCTTCCCGATCCCTGTTTTCGTCGCGTCGATCGTCGCGGGCGCCGTCGGGCTCGCCCTCTCGGAGCGCGCCTTCGCGCCGCCGGTCGCCGCGCAGGCGAGCGTCGCCGCGAGCGGCCCTCTCGTCGCGTTGCTGCTGACCCGACCGGGCGCGGGCTCCACCTCGCTGGCGATCGCGCGCGCCGGCGCGAGCACCACGCCGACGCCGGTCGCGCGCTTCGAGCACGCCGACGCTGCGGTGGTGAAGGGCGCCGTCGTCCCCGGAACCAGCGTGGTGCTCGCCGTCGCCGACACCACGGCGACGCGCGATCTGTCCTTTGCTTCGAGCCTTTTTCGCGTCGAGCCGCATCGCCCGGCCGAGCGTCTCTGCGACGACGTGGTCTATGCGAGCCGCCCGCTGGTCACGGCCACGGGTCGGGTGTTCGTGTCGCGTGGGACCGCCGGGCCCGAGCCGGTCGCGCCCAAGCTCGCGGGTCGCGAGGACGCGCTGACGATCGACGAGATCGATCTCGTGACCGGCGCCGCGCGCACCGTGCACAGCTTCGCTGGCTACCTCGCGTTCCTCGCGGGCGAGCACGCGCGCGAGATCCTCGTGTACCGCGTCGGCGCGACGGGCGCCGATCTCGTCGGGGTCGATCCCGACACCGGCAACGTGCGGGTGATCGCGCCCTCGATGCTGCCGTTCGCCCGTGATTTCTCGGTCGATCCAGCGCGCGGCGCCGTCGTGCTCCAGGAGCGCGACGAGCGCGACGCTCGCACCTGGGTCGTCGATCGGCTCGACCTCGCGACCGGCGCGCGGACTCGCCTCGCGACGTCGAGCAGCATGAGCCTCGCGCCGAGCGTGTGGCCCGGCGGCGGCGTGGCCTACGCGCCCGACAGCCGCGGCGGCCTCACGCTGATTGGCCGTGAAATGAAGCCGATCCACGCGCCCACGGGCGACGGCGTCGATCAGGTGCAAGCCCTCTCGCGCGACGGCGCCTGGGTCGCGGCGCTGCACACGAGGCCAGGCGAGCTACCGATCGCCTTCGCGATCGAGGCCGCGACCGGGCGCACGCTCGCGCTCCCGACATCGACCGGCGCGCGCGTGGCGATCGCCGGCTTCGTCGCCGAAGGAGCCGCGCAATGAGCCCGCGTCGCTCGCTCACCACCGCTGCCCTCACGCTGGCCGCGCTCGCGTGGTCCGACGTCGCGTCGGCGTATTGCCCCTCGTACTCGCCCGACAGCAACTTCAATCAATACAACTGCGGAGTCGCCGCGGCGAACGGGCAGAACCCCACCACGGCGGAGTGGAACGACATCTTCGATATCGTATCTCAAGGTCCTTCCGTCTGGGCCGACAAGGGCCCCTCGGTGATGGACATCGGCCAGGGCTGCGGCAAGCCCGAGGCCACCCATCAAGTCGCGGCGCGGTTCCCCTGCGAGCTGCTCAAGGGCATCGCCCGGCAAGAGTCCGGATGGCGTCAGTTCTGCGTCCCCACCACGCCGAGCGACGAGGTGGGAGGGAGCTCGCGCACCCTGATTGCGTTCGATTGCGGCTACGGCATCGGCCAGGTGACGAGCGGCATGCACACCGGGGAAAATCCGGGATTCGACCGCGCCCGCGTGGCCTCGGATCCCACGTACAACCTGGCCACCGGCACCCGGATCCTCGCGGGCAAATGGGTCGCGACCAACTGCGTCGGCGACAATCAGCCCACGGTGATCGAGCACTGGTATACGGCCACCTGGGCCTACAATGGCCTCGCGTACGTCAACAATCCCTCGAACCCCAACTACGATCCCAACCGCGGCGTGTGGGATCCGGCGATCGGCGGCGGCGCGCCCTATCAAGAGAAGGTGTTCGGGTGGATGGAGCACACCCAGGGCCTGTGGACCGATACCAAGCTGGCCTATCCCAACCCCGGCGATTGCGGCGGGAGCGGCGCGCCAAAGGATCTGCCAGAGCCCGACTGTGCTTCACCGACCGACTGCGTCAAGCATCGTTCGACCCACGTGACGAGCTGTGTGGGAGCCGTGGGAACGACCAGCAGCAGCGGCGCCGGCGGGAGCACCAGCGCCGCGACCGGCAGCGGCGGCGGAAGCGCGTCGAGCAGCGAAGCCGGCGTGGGCGGCGGCCCGACGAGCGCGAGCGGGGTGGGTGGGAGCGGCGGCGCGGGCGGCGTGGATGACAGCGGGGCGCTCCACGGGAGCTGCGGGTGCCGCGTCGGAGGCGAGGATGAACGGGGCGGAGGCGCGGTGCTGCTGATCGCTTCGCTGGGGCTGATCGCGATCAGACGGCGCCGAGGTCAATGAGCTTGATCAGGGCTTGAGCAGCAGGGCCGAGAGCATCTGCGGGGACTGATTCGACAGGTGGTCGTACGAGAGCCCCATCGAGTGGAGGAGCGTCGCGTGGATGTCGGCCGGGCGGAGCTGGATCCCGTTGGCGTCGTCGGGCTTGCCGGTCGTCGGGTTGACGTTGCGCACGACCATGGCGCTGTCGCTGGTGGCTCCGAAGATCTGGTTGCCCTTGATTCCAGGGCCGGCCACGACGCAGCTCGACGCCAGGTGGTGATCGCGCCCGGCTCGGCCGTTGAGCAGCGGGGTCCGGGCGAACTCGCTGAAGATGAGGAGCGTGGTGTGCTCCCAGGTCATCGTCGCTCCGCCTTTGTACGGGGTCTTCTTCAGGAAGGTGATCAGATTGCCAATCGCGTCGAGGGCGTCGGCGACCCCGGTGGCGTGGGTGTCGCCCCAGTCGTTGTGATCGTCGAGATCGCCCGCGAGCTGGAGGGAGACGGCCTCCGAGATGCCGTTCGTGAGCGCCTGGGCGGCGATGGCGGCGTTGCCCTTCGGTCCCTTGAAGTCGGTCGTGGTCTTGATGCCCAGGGTGGTGAAGAGATCGTCGAGCCCGGGCGGCGCGGGGACCTTGAAGTTGAAGAGCGCCGAGGCCGAGGCGCTGATCATGGTGCGGGCCTTGAGCCGGCTCTCCTTGAAGGTGTCGACGAGGCCGCCGCCGTTGAGCTCGCGCTGCGTGCAGTCGTCGATGGCCGCCTCGTAGGCCGCGAGCGACATGTCGCTGCCGGCCGAGAGCGCGGTTCCGAGCGGCTTGAGCAGGCTGAGCACGTCGTCGAAGCTGTTGACTCCGATGCCCGACGCGTAGGACGGGAACGTCTCGTTGTAGGTCTCGGCGCTGATCGCCAGATTGGGAATCAGCGCGGTCTTCCCGTCGGCCGCGGCGACCGCGGTACCGAGCGAGCTGCCCGCCGCCGACAGGCCACGAGGGAACTTGCCAGTCGTGAAGTACCGGCGCCCGACCTCGTGAGTCAGCGTCCCCATGTACACGCCGCGGAGCACCGCGAGATCGGCGCTGTGGCTCATCAGCGAGGCGGGCATCGCCGGACCGAAGGTGAGCGCGCCCTTCTTCTGAATGCCGCTTCCCCCGGTCGCCGCGAGCACGGCCTTGACGCGCGCGTCGACCACGAGATCGTAGGCGGGGTGAATGCCAGTCCCGCCGGACGCGTAGGCCGCGGGCGCCTGGAACTTGGCGAGGCTCGCATCGCGCGGATCGAAGCTCAGGAGCTGATCCGATCCGCCGCCGAGGTAGCACGCGAGGAGGAGCTGCGGGTTGTCCGGAGAGGCCTGAGCGAGGCGGGGAGAGAGGATGGAGCGGAGGGCGACACCGCCGCCGGCCAGCCCAGCAATCTCGAGGAATCGACGACGCGAGAGGCTCATGGGGCGCTCCTAGTACAGGTGGAATTCGGGGGCGGTGATCAGGGCGACACAGACGGCGCGCCACCCCTCGGTGACCTCCGTCGCGGTCGCCGGCTTGCCCGCCGCAGCGGCGGTGACCGAGTCGGTGAAGAGCTTGGCGAGAGGCGCGGTGCGCGCGGTGTCTCCGTCCTTCACCTTGATCCCGTGAAACCGTAGCAGGAGATAGGCCAGGTTCTGATCGAGCCCGGCGGCGTTGGTGGTCGCGGTGTCTGCCGGCTCGACATGGCGCAGAAGGACGCGATCCGTGGCCTTGGGCCGGGCCGCGTCGGCCGTGAGCGCTCGCCCGCAGACGTCGCGCGCCGCGTCGTCCATGAACTTGAGGTAGAGCGCCGAGGGATCGCGGTTGTCCTGGGTCACGAAGGCATAGTCGGCCTCGCCGAGCACGTCGGCCATCTTGTCGAGAGCGGGCGCGCTGCCGCTCATCCACGTGATGTCTTTGCCGTTCACGTCGGTCCCGAGGACAACCGGGAACACGCCGCGGAGCTGCGCGACCGAGATGCGTTGTGCGACCGCCGAGGTGACCGGCTTCTTCGCGGGATCGATCGGCGGGTGATCGACCGGCGGAGCGGGCGTCTCGGGCGTCTCGGTGAGCGAAGGCCCGGTCGCCTCGGAGGGGGCCCCGGAGCTGCAGGCGGCCAGCGCCGCGAAGAGGAGAGGAAGCGCGCGTTTCATCAGCGGACCCTCCGGTACTGGGGAAGCGAGACGATCTGCTGCACGAGCCAGCGCATGTCGTATCCATTCTTGGTGAAGCCCGAGGCGAGATCGCCGAGCAGCGCGAGCTCGTCGCTCTCGGCCCCTTCCGATCGAATGTCCCGCTTGGCAAAGTGATAGAAGAGGTTCTTCACCGTGCACTGCGCGAAGGTGCCATCGTCGATGATGCTCTGCGCGAGCTCGCGCGGCCCCGCCTTGATGTGCGGGGCGTACTCGGCGTGCTTGTCCGCGAACTGGTACGGCAGCAGCGTCCCCGCGTTGTGCGAGTCGGGCTGCGTCGCGTAGAATCGCCCGCAGAAGGCGCTTGGATTGGCGCTGTTGCACTTGGGGTCGGTGACCGGGAACAGCATCTTGTCGCTCATCAGCGTGGTCCCCGATTCGGCGAAGCCGCCGAAATACGAGGCGAGCGGCTCCAGCGTCTGGTGGCAATACTGGCAGTTGCACCGCTGGGTGATGTCCTCGGCCACCGGATCGCACCCCGGCGCCGGATCGAGCTTCTCGGGAGGCACGAAGTACTGGCAGGTGAAGTCGATCCGGAAGCGATTGGCGCGCGCCCGGTTGGTCGGGAAGCGCAGCAGGTACGCGGGGAGCGTCAGCACCCCGGCGTGCGTCCCCTTGCGATCGATGTCAGTCCAGCTCGCGTCGGTGAACTTCTTGTTGAGAGGCTGCTCCTGCGGATCGGGCAGGTCGAAGGTGAGGTTGGTGCTGTAGTTGGTGGCGAGGTTCTTCTTCCAGAACGCGATCGCCCCGTTCTCCTTGGCCTTGGTGGTCAACAGGAGATCGGTGTACGGGAGAGAGCCGGTGGCGACGTCGTCGACCAGGAGCTCGAGCTGCTCGCGCAACGCGCTCTTGAGCACGGTGTCCACCGCGGTGCCCGCGGGGTAGCAGTACTCCAGATCCTGTCCACAGCCACACTCGGGGGAGCTGACGCCCACCGGCGTGTTGCAGGCCGCGGTGACGCCCTTCACCTTGGCGCTGGTCACCACCTGCGCGTCGAAGGCGCAGACGGGGATGGGGTTCTGAGGGTCCCAGTAGGGGGCGACCATTCGCCACCCTTCTTGCTTGTTGCCCTTGGCGTCGAGCTTGATGTGCGCCGGATCCGGGCGAAACTCCCCGGGGAACGCGGGATCGAAGAACTTCTGCTCGTAGCTCCCGCAATCGATGTCGGGATCGCCGCGGAAGTTGTTGGCCCGGCCCGCCGAGCTGATCCGCCACGCCGGCTCGGCTTTGTTGTTGTTGAGCACGATGTTCGTGGGGCGGAGCTTGATCGGGGTGATGTTGGGCCAGAACATCGCCTCGTGGTAGCGGCGCATGGTGCCCTTGAAGTCCGGGCTCTCCACGTACTCTTGCACCGAGGCGGCTGGCACGTCGTCGAGGACGTCGAGGGCCTCGTACTCCTCGATCGAGGGGGGTTTACCGCGCAGATCGAGCGACAATCGCCGCAGGAGCTCGTACTTGTCGAGATCGTGCGGGGCCTCGCACACCGCGAGATCGTCGGCGAGGGCGGCCCCCGCGCAGGTGAGCATCGCCGTCGCGAGGCCGAGTCCGAGCAGCCGCGCCGCCCTTCGCTGTTTGCTTGCAGTCTTCACGGCTGTTGCCCTCCACCCACCCACCGCGTGACCACAGCGTAGTCCGAGGGGGTGAGCACTTCGCGTGTCGCAGGCGGCATGACCGGAGCGCCGTCGCCTGAGAGTCGCTTGAGAATGATCGCGGACCGCTCTTTGGCGGTGGCATACGAGAGAAAGTTGTCCATGGGGGCGTAGTTGAGGCCGGCGCCGTGGCAGGTGTCACAGTGCTTGGCGAAGAACGGCATCACGTCGGTCGCGAAAGAGACCTTGGAGCCGGTGGCGAAGCGAGTGAGCTTGGCCGCCACCGCCGTCCAGACATCGCCGTTGGCGTCGATGGCGAGCGCGCTCGCGCCGCCGGTGAGCGCGCCGATCGTGGTGGCGCCGGCGGCTTCGATCCGCACCAGCGAAGAGGCGGTGATCACCATGACCGCGCCGAACGAGGCCGCGACGCCGAGCACCGGGACCGGCGCAGCGCCGGCTGCCGCGAGGGTGCGAATCGAGACCACACCCGACTTGTCGCGCGAAAAGAGGCCAGCGTCGGTGGCCAGATACACGGTGCTGTCTTCCGAGCGATCGTGACCATGGACCTTGCCCAGGCCCTTCGCGAGGAGGGTCACGGTGCTCGCGGTGATATCGACGAAGAAGGCCTCGCCGCCCGCGCTGATCACCGCCTGTCCAGGTCCCACGCCGATCGCCGCGTCGGCCGGAGCCGTGGCGCCCTCGACGTCGAACGTCTCGATTTTGCCGGCGCCAACGTGGATGGCGGAGGCCGAGGTGGCCATCCAGAGCTCCTCGGCAGAGCCCTCGCCGAGAGCGTCAATCGCCACGATCGGCTTGCCAGCAAGACTCTTTTCGAGGGGCGACGGGACCAGGAAGCCCTCGGTGTCGTGAAAGAGGCCGCTCGCGGCGTGGACGAGGAGGCCACCGCCGCTGCGGCGCGCGACGACGTCGACCGCGCCTGTCGTCGTGGGCCCGCCATCGTCGGGGACGAGCGGCACCGCCGCCGGAGGATCGTCGGCGAGCGTGCTTGTGAACAGGCCCCCCGAGGTGCCGAGCGCGATCGCGCCGTGGAGCGAAGAGAGCGTGGTCGCGGGGGTGTCACTCGCGACGTCGGAGTGCGCGACCGGCGTGGCCGAAGCCGTCGGCGCGCCCTCGATCTTCTTCACCACCGGATCCGCAGAAGGCACGCTCTCGGCCGGAGCACACGCGGTGACCGCGCACACGACCACCGCCGTGAAGGCGAGCCCCGGCGCTCCGAAGCGGCCTGTGCCGACCGCTCGATCTCGCGATTTGGATTCTTTTGCCATCGGCCTTTCCCTCGGTCCTCGACCGTCGCTTGAGCAAGCGCGGGGCCAGGTGGCGAGCGAGAGAAATGCCGCATTTTCGGCTGAAAAATGCGTGGCGGCGGCGCTACGCCGTGGCGACGCCGCCGCGTGGCGCTGGATCAGCCGCAGGCCGGGTGGATCATTTCAGCCCCAGGCGATCGACGTTGGCGCAGGCCGCCTTGCTCTTGGCGGCACAGGCCTTCTTCCACGCGGCGATGGCCGCGACAGCATCCTTGTCGCCGGCGTTATCTCTTCATCACGTCGCGCTTTTCGGAGCGCATCGAGCGCGTCCGCTTTGGCTCGCGCGGGATCCGGATAGCCGCGACCGCCAGGGAGCGGGCCTTGCTGAGCGCTTGTGACATCCTCGCGGACTCGTTTGGTGGCTTTTGCGAGCTGAGGCAGGATTGCAGCGCCCGCTCCCTCGCGGTCGCGGTTATTCGAGTGGCTGGCCTTGGCCTTCGATGACGTAGTGACAGGCGGACGTGAGGGACTCCTGGGTTCGCAGGGGGACAGTGCTGCCGTGACGCGCCCATGGCTTTGTGTCGGCGCCGATCAGCGCCTCGGCGCGCAGGCGCCGGGTAGCCCATGCCTTGATCTGGTTCATCATCCGAGCGGGTGGGTCGGTGCCGCTCAAAACGACATGCAGATGGTTGGTTCGCACGTGAAGCGCATGCAGGATCCATCCAGCGTGAAGGCACTGGTCACGAATCGCGGTGTGGACCACCGCCCGCGCGTGAGCGTCGAGCAAGAACGGGCGGCGCGACATCTGCCGAGCGGCCCAGATGTTCAGGCGAGCGTTGGGCGGAGCTCTGAAAGTCTTCCCTCCGGCCGCGTGCTCCACGTAGCCGCGGCGATCTCCGGGAAGCCAGTTGCCGTGACAGCAGAATGTGATCAACCAGCCGATCGACGTCATGATCTCCCATCGACGCGAGCGACCAACAAGTTGCTCGAAATCGACGTCGAAGCGGCAGATTGGCTGCGTGGTGCCACGGCGACCGGCGGAGCGGTCGCATGGCGGGATGCGAGCCCTCACTGCAAGATCGCCTTGACCCGCTCTCCCATCGCCTCGGCGAGGCCGCTCGCAAAGCGCCTTGGATCGAGCTCCACCGCGATGGCCACCGCGCCTTCACCAAACGTCGCGAGCGGCGGCTCGATCGGCAAGTCGAGCCCGAGCAGGTGCCCAAAGGATCCATTGGCCAGATCGTTCCAGGCCGCGACCAGCGCCTTCGAGGCCGCGGCGCCGCTCGTGGAGAAATCCCCCGCGACTGCCACGCTCACGGCGAGGCCTTCACGCGCGCTCGGCCGCGCGGCGGCGCCAATCGCCGTCGCGCCTTGCAAGAGCCCGCGCGCGCCGCGGGCGAGCTCGCCCTCGAAAGGACCCGGCGACAGCGCGATCACCGGCGCCGAGCCAAAGCGCGCTGCCAGCGACTTCAACGGCTCTTCCGAGAGCACGGTGGGTGATTTCTTCAAGCGATCTTCGGCGTACAGACCCGCGATCCGCGCCGGGCCGCGGCCCGGGTTGCCCCCTTGTTGCAACCCGATCACGTCGGGGCCAATCGTGGTGAGCACGCTGGTCGCGAGGCCGATCTTGCCCGACACGCGGATCAAATCGGGCCTCTCCACCGAGCGCTTCTCGCCCGTCGTCAGCCTCTGGCGAAAGGCTCGCTCGATCGCCGCGGGATCGCCGTTGTGGCGAGCGAGCCAGAAGGTGGTCTCCCCGCCCTCCCCCGCGTACATGGCGACGGCGGCCTCGGCGATTTGTCGGATATCGAAGCCGGCTGTCGCGGCGAAACGATCGAGCTCCGGCTCCCGGGCGAAGCGGCCAATCTCGGGGATGAGCCACGGGATCGAGGCGATCTCCCGCGGACGAGAGAGCACGAGCCAGCGGAGATCGGCGAGCGGCAGAAGATCCGTGAGGGCCTTGACCGAGAGCGGTTTGAGCGGCAGCTCGCTCAGCTTCACCGGGGCTCGCGCCGGCGCGCCGCACGCGGCGGCGCCGAGCGCCACGAGGGCGCCGCCCAGGAATCCCCGCCGCGAGCAGTCCCTCGATTTCACGTCACTTGATGGTGACACGAAGGAAGCGGCGGTTCTTCGAGCCGACGCGGAGGAGGTGAGTCGCGCCCTTGAGGAGCTTCAGCTTCTCGTCTTTCACCACCTCGCCGTCGCAGTGGACCGCGGCTCCCTTGATGAGGCGCATGCCTTCGCCGTTGGATTTGGCGAGGCCGGCGAGCGAAAGGACCTTGCCGAGCCCGATTCCATCTCCCTCGGCCTCGAACGTCAGCTCCTCGATCACGTCGGGGAGGCCGCCAGCGGCGACACCGCGGCGACGCTCGAGGGCGGCCTTGGCGGCCTCCTCGGAGTGGAAGCGAGTGACGATCTCCTGCGCGAAGATCTCCTTCACCTCGACGACGCTGCGGCCCGCGGTGACCTCGGCGCGGAGGGCGGCGATCTCCTCGTTCGACTTCGACGAGAGCAGCTCCATGTAGCGCCAGATCACCCCGTCATCGACGAGCAAGAGCTTCTGGAGCATCTCGAACGGGGGCTCGTCGATGCCGACGTAGTTGTCCGCGCTCTTCGACATCTTCGCGCCGACGACCTTGCCGTTCTCGACGCGCGCGTTGGTGCCTTCGAGGATCGGCGTCGTCATCACGAGCTGCGCGACCTTGCCGTAGCGAGGCATGATGTCGCGGCCGACGAGGAGGTTGAAGAGCTGATCGGTGCCGCCAAGCTCGACGTCGGCAGAGAGCGCGACCGAGTCGTAGGCCTGGAGCAGCGGGTAGAGGAACTCGTGCACGAAGATCGGCCGCTGCTCGGCGTAGCGCTTGGAGAAGTCGTCGCGCTCGAGCATGCGAGCCACGGTGTACTTGGCGCAGAGCTCGATGAGCTGGGCCGGATCGAGCTTGCCCAGCCACTCGGAGTTGTAGCGGACCTCGGTCTTCTGCTTGTCGAGGACCTTGAAGGCCTGGGTCTGGTACGTCTCCGCCGCGGCGAGGACCTCTTCGCGGGTGAGGCGCGG
>JBDTXR010000023.1:0-39493 GCA_040006075.1 Byssovorax sp.
GGTGCTGGATGGTGCCCGGGAGCGAGACGACGTAACGATCGGTGGGCTCGACGTTCGCCCTCCAGTACTGGGAATCGAAGCGTTTCTCGCCTTCTGCGGGGCTCTTGTCGGCGAGAACCTCCCACCGGAACTCGCCGCGTTGCACCGCGCCGGGCCAGAGCCAGCCGACGTGGTCATTCAGGAAGCCGACAGCGTTCTTCCGGACCGCCGCGCTTTGCTCCTCCGCGAAAGCCGACTCCGCAGAGGCGTCCAGGGGCCGTTCATCGGGGAGCACGCTGCAAAAGTACGCGATGGATTTCACGTTCAATCCGGACTTTTCCCATTGTTCCCGGGGAAGGACGTGTGTCATGTCCGCCCAGGTATCGAAGGGCTCGACGAACCCCGAGACGCTCGCGGGCCCACCTCTCCAGCCGAGCTTGGCCATGTCCGCCGTCATCCAGAGCTGGAATGCCTGCGTGGCCACCGTGTTCAGGTTGGCCAGCATGGTCCTCCACACCGGTGAGCGCGCGGTGAGCTCGGGTGTCAGCGACCGGACCGCGCCGCCGCCGACAGCGAGGACCACGAGATCGAAGTCTTTCCCGACGCGGAGAACCTTCGAGTGGGACTCGGCCGTCTTCGCGCCGGATTCGAAGTCCCACTCTTCTCTCTCGAGCCGCTCTCCGGACTCGAGCTGCTCATACCGGGCCCGGGAAGGCCAGGAGGGGAGTCCCCGGGGGCAGATCAGCGGCTCGTAGTCCTTGCCGTCAAGCACCTTGGCCTGGACGTCGAGCTCCAGCGTCATCACCCAGGGTGGCTTGCCCCGAGGCACCTCGCGCTCGGGGGCGAGCCCGATGTTCTCGAGCCGGTGGAAGAACTGGAAGCGCACGCCACGGCGCTTCAGCACCTCGTAGAGCGGCGCGAAGACCACGTCGCCCATGCCCGCCGTCATCCGGTAGAAGAGCGCGCCGCGGTAGGTGAAGAACATGCGCACGGCGCCGCGGAGAGCGACGCCCGCCGCGAACCGGGGCCGGCTCGTATCGCCGCCTTCGTAGGCGAACATCAGATCGTAGATGCCGCGCATGAACGCGCCGCCGAGCGACGCCGGAGAGGCCCCATTCTCCTGCAGCCACTCGCGCCAATCATAGCTGTCGATCGCGTCGAAGCCCCTGGGATCCAGCGCGAGGTTGAAGCGCACACAGCCCCGGATGACGGCCAGGATGATGTCGACGATCTCCCAGACCCGGCGGAGCTCGACGTCGTCCGTGATCAGGGCGCCGATCTGGTGCGCGGCGGCCACGGCGAGGGTGTCGATGAGGCGGAGCACGCGCGCCTGATGGCCATTCGCGGAGCCGAGATGCGGTGAGAGGATGTGCAGCGCGGTGCGAAGGACCTCGGCCGCTTCGAGCAGCGCCGCGGTGGTCGCGAGCTCGCCATAGCGGAGCACCCGGTCGATGGCACCGCCGATGGAGCTCGGCGTATCCATCGATGGCCATCCGCTCCGGCTCCGGGATCCGGGGTGGTCGCCCCGCGCTCCGGGCGAGCGGCGATCGCGCGCGGCGCCGAGCAGCTCGATCACCAGCTCGGCGGCGCGCTCGAGATATCCACGCACGCTGAAGGGGTTCTCTTCGTCGAGCGGATCCCCGGGGACGCCGTGCCCCGGGGGAAAGTGGGCGAGCCACGGCGACCAGCTCCCATCGCGGGATTGCTCGGTCAAACCGACGCAGGGTGCCGGCTCGAAGGCCTCTGTCCAGTCGGTGATCGGGTACGGCTGCGGGCCGCGACCGAGCTCCGAATAGCAGTCGCGCATGAGGCGGAAGGCGTTCTCGTAGAACCCCATCCAGAGGTGCAACCCGTGCTCCTCGATACGATCGTTGTCGCCGCGCCCCGAGGCGCCTTTCCCGCCGAGGCGAAAGCCCGCCTGGTAGATCGTGATCTCGAATTTACCCCCGTGGCGGCGGTGCGAGAGCTCGAACGCGGTAGCCATGGCGGCGCAACCACCCCCGATGATCGCGATCTTGATGGGCTTTCCAGGGCTCATTTCGTATGAGCGTCCATGGTACAGGATAATGGGACGAACGGGGGACTTTCCGTTTTCGACGTGAGCACACCATATGCCGATGCGTCAAAATAATGGCGATCATGCCCACCTGGGTGCGCTCGGCAGGCTCTTGCCGGCAAGTTCTTGCCAGCACGTTCTTGCCTGAAACCGCGCCGACTCTTCACTCACGCGCCCTGTGGGCGCGGCAGGTAGCTCCCGAACAGGGCTCCTCCGCCGCGAACGACATGGCACGTGCGTTGCTGAACGGAGAGCACGCGCCAACCACCTGAATCCACGGGGCGCAGGGCGAATCAGCCTCCGTCAGAGAGCGTCGATTCGCCGGGAAAGGCACATCACCCCATGGCAGAGCAACCCGACCCTCCCTCCGTTGACCCGTCCAACCCCGACGCGAACACCGTCGAGGTCAAGACCCTGAACGAGCTCATGAACGGGATCTACGTGGCTGTGAAGCGCGCGCAGGTCGAGGTGCAACGCGGCGTGGACCAGAAGCTCGACTACTACTTCCCCAAGAATCCGCACACCGCGCTGCGCGAGCCCCTCCTCGTCGAGATTCCGTTTCCGACCGTCGATGACAAGACGGAACTGCGGAAAATCCCGCTGTTCGCGCTGGCGCCGCACCATGACCTGATGATCGATCAGGTCAACATCCGCATGAAGGTCTCGCTCCTGCGCGCCTTGAGCCCGGATGACGGCACCGCCGCCAGGAAGGTCGACATCGTGGCCACTCTCGCCGGCCCAGGCGCCGACCCGGACTTCATGGCGGAGATCGAGATCAAGCTCAAGGGGACCGAGCCCGTCGAAGGTATCGCTCGCATCAACGACGCAATCGTCAAACGCCTCTAGGCGTGGAAAGAAGGAGAACACATCATGGCTATTGGTGACAGCTTCAACAATCTTCCGATGGAGGCCCTGATCGGCGCGCCGCTCGGGGCGGCCGCCACCGCCAATCTTCGGCTCGCGCAGGCGACCTACGATTTCATCAACAACGTCTGGAAGGATGGCGACAAGACTCGCGTGCTGGACTTCAAGCTGGAGCGCCAGAAGTCGGACGGCGTGAAGGAGGAATTCAACGTTCAGGCGCCAATGGCGGCGCTCGCGCAGCTCCCGAACCTGATGATCAAGACGGTCGATGTCGAGTTCACCATGGAGGTGAAGGACTCGACGAAGAGCGAGAGCGCGAGCTCGGCGACGGGCAGCTTCGAGGGCGGAGGGAGCTTCGGTCTGTTCAGCGTTCACGTGTCCGGGAGCGTGACCACCTCCAGCAGCAACACGCGGTCGACGGATCAGAGCGCGAAATACGATGTTCGCGTCCACGCCGAGCAGGCCCAGCCGAGCGAGGGGATGAACAAGCTCGCCCAGGTGTTTGCGTCCGTCATCGAGCCCATCGCCAGCAGCAGCGGCAAGTAGCTCCCTCGCGCTCGAGCGTTCGCCGGCAGTGGATCGGCGAGCGCTCGAGCGCGACGAGCTGTCATCGCGGGGGGGACCGTCGATGCATCATCTACACGCTTGAACGGGGAAAAATGGGCATCACAATCTCGGATGCGAGCCAGCAGATCAACGCAGGCGCCGGCATTCGCACTGCCCTCGACGACGGCCTCTACGTGCGCGTGGGCCCCGGAGACACATGGATCTTCCCGGTGCGCGGAGCGGACGGCGTCATTGGCCCGACCACCGTATCTCGCCTCCGAGCAGTGAACGTCGAGGGCGCGAATCAGGCGCTGGCGGTGCATGTAACGTTGAAAATCCAGCAGTTATTCGTGTCCAGTCTTCCGGTGCCCCCGAAAAAGCCGACGATACGCGTCGAGATCAAGAACCTTCACTTCACGGCCCGGCCGATGGACCTTCAGCTCCAGATCGGCGAGGAAAATGCTGTGGCCTGCACGCCGTCCGGGCGAGAGGTATCAATCCACCGTGGCGTGAACAACGCCTGGACTCACGTCGGAAACGCTGGCAGGTTGAGAGATCTCGCCAACGCAATCAATGTTCCCGAAATCGGCGCCAAACTGGCACTCAACAATGCGCTCAGGCCATTCGACGGCGCCGCGCTGGTCGCCGTTCGGAACGGGCTCACCGCGAGCCTTCAGAACGAGATAAACGACAATTTACTGCCACGCGACAGCCGCGGAGAAGTGCTCATCGAGGTCACGTTCGGATAGATACTAGCTCTTGCGGATCCCGTCCTCGATCGACTCGACTCGCAGATTGTGCCGGGCCCGACCATGTGATCATGGATGACCGAGGCCGAGATCCATGGGCGCGCCGACGAGGCCGAGCGAAAGCGCGGTTGAGCTCGGCGGCACGAAGACTGACGCGCAGATCCATCGCACGCCAGCGCTTCCCGGCAACGGACCGTCGAGCGCTCGAACACAACAAACTGTCATCGCAGCGTGACCCAAGGTGGTATGTCATGAAGGGCACCGATTTCATCCGGCGGATCCACGACCTCTCGCGTCCCGATCGCGAGAAGGCCATCGTCGACGCCGCTTTCGCGGGCTGCCAGGTGGCCTGGCCCATGGTCGAGATCCCGGTCGCGTCGACCGACGGAAAGCATCACGGTGCCTTCCGGGCGGCTCAGGACTACTTCGCGGTGGGTACTCCGGACGACTTCGTGCGTGTGCCCATGAGCCCGCTCGCGGCGCAGCGCATCGCCGATCGGCTGGGGCTCGCGCTGCCCACTCCGCGCATGGTCGACCTGATCTGGAAGCGCGCGGAGCTCAAGCTCGAGCCTTTACCCTGGGGGCCGCCCTACGACGCGAGCATGCTCTCCGTCGACCGCTTCGTGGAGCACAACCGCCGCGTCGAGAGGCAGCGCGCGGGGCGCGGGGGGCTCGTTCGTGGCCACAAGAAGGATGTCGTGCTCGCCGGGGGGCTTGCCACCCACCCTTCGCAGGTCGCGATCTATGGCTGGCATCGCCCCGATGGCCGTCCCTGGCAGCAGCTCTATCTCGGCCACGAGAATACCTATGCCGACTACAGTCATGGGATCGGGTTCGTCGCGCCGACGATGCGGCTCGACGGCCGCGACGTCACCCTCGCGGAGGTGCTCGGTGATCCCGCGCTCGCGCCGCTCCTGAGCGGCGAAGGGCAGCTCT
Source organism: Byssovorax sp. (assembly GCA_040006075.1). Taxonomy (GTDB): domain Bacteria; phylum Myxococcota_A; class Polyangia; order Polyangiales; family Polyangiaceae; genus JANYGI01. The sequence continues at coordinate 5,131 of JBDTXR010000023.1, forward strand.
CGGTCCTGCGTCAACCGGGCGTCACGGCGGAGGCCGGCGCCGGCGACGCGCGATGGCACGACTATTCGAAGTCACTCGGAGAGCGGAGCGTGGCCTGGTCGCTGGCAGAGATGGCCATGGGCGTGCGCGACGCCTCGCCCGGCAACCCGACGGGACCGCGTATCCGCGACTACCTCGCTCCGTGCTTGCGAAGGGCCACGGGCCACGCGGTCGGGCTGACCGCGGGCAACTGGTGCGCGGCGGCGGCGTGCGCGGCGGTGCGCTCGTGCTCGATCGTCGGCGAGGTCGCGCCCCATGACTATCGCGCTTCGGTCGAAGAGCTGCGCGAGGACGCGGAGGAGAGCGGCTGCTTTCGCACCGCGCCTTCGGCGAGAGGAGGCGAGTACCGCCCTGCCGTCGGAGATCTCGCGCTCTTCCGTCGCGGCGCCGCGGGCTCCGGGCACGGCCATGTCGCGCGCGTGGAGGTGTCGCTCGACGATCGCGGGCGATATCGGACCATCGGCGGCAACGAAGGGGCAGCGGGCGAGTGGAAGCGCACCGAACGGACGCTCGCGGACGACGATCTGGTCGGCTTCATCGAATATCCCCGGCTCGTGAGCCCGCCGGTGGACAAGGCGATTGCGCCGCCGTGGGCGCAGCCTTCCCCGGGCGCCCATTCATCGCTGGGCAATCAGGTGCGCGGCGCGCTCGCCGCGGCGACCTCGGAGCTCGCGGTCGCCTCTCCCGCGGTCGCGGCGCAGGCCTCACCGGCGGCGACAGTCCTCGCGGGCGTCTCTCAGGCGGCAAAGGTGTTGTCGTCGCCCAGCATGATGTCGACAGTCGAGTCGAGCGCTGAGGTCGTGGCGCAGCTCTCGGCGGTGATCGGCGCCATGGCCAAGCTCCCCGCGTTCGAGCTGACCACGGACGCGCCGTCGGCCGGACCGGCGCGCAAGAGGCTTGATCCTCACTGGATCAGCGCACTGGTGGGAGGCCTCGTGCTCGCCATGATCGTCGCCGGCGCGAACACGCGCATCCCTGCGCAGATCGCCTGGTTGATCGAGATCGCCTTGTTCGTCGGCGCAATGGCCGTCATCGGGCTCGGCGTCGGCGGCCGCGCGGCGGGGATCCTCATCACGCCTCAAAAGCTGATGAGCCTCGCGCGCTTCCAGATGGTGCTCTGGACAGTGCTACTCCTCTCGGCGTACTTCACCGTGGTCATGCGGCGGATCGGGCTGCCCGATCCGCTCGCGGTGACGATCGACTGGCGACTGTGGGCGCTCATGGGCCTGAGCTCGGCATCGCTCGTAGGATCACCGCTGCTCCAGCTCGTGAAGCGGACCCAGGTGCCGCAAGACGGCGTGACCCGGACGACCGCCGATGCGCTCGGCCAGCCGGAAGACGAGGTCGACGCCCACGCTTGCGGCATCCTCTATGGAAACCCCTCGATCCATGACGCCCGATTCACCGACCTGTTCGGCGGCGACGAGGTGGGGAATGCGCACCTGGTCGACGCGAGCAAGGTCCAGCTGTTTCTCTTCACGATCGTCGCGGCAGGGAGCTACGGCGCGAGCCTCTATCGACTCATCGGCCGCACGCCCGCGGCCGAGATCACCAGCTTTCCGGCGCTGACCTCAGGCCTCGTCGCGATCCTCGGCATCAGCCATGCGGCGTTCCTCGGCGGCAAATCGGTCCGGCAAACGCCGGTGAGAACCGACGTCGAAAGCGCTCCTGCCAGCCCGGGGGGGCCGAGCCAGACGGAATCAGCGCTCTCGGGGATCGACGAGAGCGCCAGTGAGCCACATCCGATGGTGCGGTCGGGAGAGCGCACACCCGCCGATGCGACACCTGCCAGGGGGGAGCTCATGGACGCGATGAGCCGGCTTGTCGAGCAGGTGACCGGGGACAGGGATCGAGGCGATCGCGAGGTGGCGCGCGCCATCGAGCGGGTCGTGGACAAGCTCGACAGCGTGCACAACGCCGCGCGCGTGCAGTCGCGGGGCACCGAGCAGATCCTGGAAGCCGCCCGACGGCTCGACGACGCCGCGAAGGCGCAAGATCAGGTGACGCGGCAGCTCGTCAAGAACACCGAGCGTCTCCGCAGGAACGTGGCGTGAAGCCGAGATCACCGGAGCGAGCGCGCGGTCAGCGCATCGACAAAGCTCGCTCGGTAGACGTGGATGGTAGAAATTATCAGGACGGGATCGTCGGTCGTGGCCGTCGATCCGTGCGCGAAGACGAGAAGAACAGGAGCGAGGTTGACAATGCTCGAGAATGACAAAGTAAATTACGCAGAGCTTCAGGCCGTCGCGGTGAAGGCGGCGAAGGCAGCGCAGGCAGCGGCGGAGCTCGTGGCGCAGGAGCAAAAGACCTGGGACGGGGCGCAGAAGGCCCGCGAGATCGGCCTGAGGCTGGCAGAGCTCGAGTCCCAGATCGACAAGGAAGTCGTCGATCGGGCCAAGAAGCTCAGCGACGCGGCCAAGGAGCTGAAGACGGTGACAGACGCTTTCGACAAGGCGAGAGCGACGTACGAGGTCGCGAGCCCGAAGACGGACAAGGCGTCCTTTGACGCCCTCCAGCAGAAAGTCAATGATGCGCCCGCCGCTCTGGCCGCGGCGAGGAAGAAGCTGGACGACGCCACCAAGGCTGTCGACGACGCCGACAGCATTGCCAAGACCGCGAGGGAGAATCTGGTCACCGTCACCAAAGATTACAAGGACAGCGAGACCTCCGCCAAGGCGCTCCCTGAAGCGCTCGCGAAGGCCAGGCAAGTCTTCGAGAAGGCGGACAAGGACAAGGACGTGGACGCCACGAGGGAGGCGAAGCGTGGCCTCGACGAGGCCACTGCCGAGCTGGCGAAGGCGACGGCTCAATACGACTTCCGCAAGGCGACGGCGGAGTGCGACTATGCGCAGGCGGAGGCGGAGATCCGCAGCAAGCAGGCCGAGCTCGCCAGGATGCGGGAGGCCGCCCCGCCCCACCGCCCCTGATGCCGGGCCTTATCACCAGCCTCCAGTCCAGCGTCGCGCGACAGGTCATCAGAGCGGCGCTGGGCTCACAACGTCGAAAGAGCGCCCACGATGCGATACCTCTACTGTTACAATTCACCCGGCGGCCCAGCGCACATTCATAATCAGCTTCCAGCTGCGATCGAGTGGAACGGTGGTGTCGAAGTCCCGAATATACGAGGCGCGGACGACGTCACGCTGGTCATTCGCAGTCACGGAGGCAACAACGGCACAATCGGAGGCGTCGATGCCCTCACGTTCGCGCGGCAAAAGTACGGCCTGATGAGCTTGGGCCAGCGAGGCCGCGTTCACCGCGTGATTCTCCTGGTGTGCCACGCTGGCGTCGCAGTGAACCATGGATTTGGAGATGGTTTTCCAGCCAACGTCGGGGTGTGGGGACCCAACGAAGTCCTGAGTAACGCCGGTGCAGACATGGAGTCTGGCGTTCATGGCCGCATCAGCATCCGCAACAGCGTCGTGAACCCCGAGGGCTACCTCACGGCGGATCGAGGATGGTCCTTCCGACCGTACTGAGCGCCGTCGAGGGCATGAGCGATCCAGCGTCTTGACTCGGTGACACCGCCAGCCTGAGTGGGGACGCCGGCGCGGTCAGGTCGACCAGAGCGCGGAGACGAACCACGCCACCGGAGCAACTTGCCAGCAACGCGAGTCGCGCCGGCTCCGTGGCAGTCGCCTCCTCAATGCCCTTTTCGGCCCGCTCCTGAGCACGAAACCGCGTCTCCCCCGGCTGGCGGTCCGACCGCCGCGAGATACCCTGCAGCCTGCCCGGTCCGCGGGCTCATGTGCATGCTCGTCATCGATACCAGCCCGGTCATCATCGAAGCCTCGATGAATCCCGCCGAGACGTTCGCGCAGAGCGGCGCGATCTTGCTCGGGCTCACGACGCCTCTCTACAATGGACAGCGCCTGGATGTGCCGCCGCGGACCGTGCTTCAGCCGGAGATCCGCGTCGCGCCGCTCCGCCCTCCCATCGATGGATTCCGGTATCAGGCCGAGATCACGGGCGTCCCGCGCCACGTCGTTCGCTGGAGGATCCAGATGCCTCCGACGTTGCCGCCGGGGTCCCGCGGCTGGGTCGCTGGCAACGTCTATGCAAAGAAGCTGAAGAGGTTGATCGCGGCGCTCGCCCAGTGGAATCGATCCACGGGCGTCGAGGTCGATCCGCGGCACGAGCAGGTGCTCGCGGACATTCCGGACGGCGAAGCGTGCACCCTCGTGTTCCGGTGCCATCCAGGCTTCGAGGCCCTTCATCACCACACCTACCATCACGAGCTGCAGCACGTCGCCGACCATATCTGGCTCACGCGCCAGATCCTCGGACGGTGGGACGCGATCCTCGAAGAGATGCATCGAGAAGGAAAGATCGTCGTCGGCAGGAGAGGCACCGATGTCGCGGACCTCGGGAGCCTCTTCTCGTACTCGCGAGATACGCGGGCGATCTTCTCGTACTGGTGGACGGCGATGAAGCGGAGCGGCTTCAAATTCCATGGTACGGAGGAGGGGGCGAGCCCGGTCGCGCGCGTCGTCGATGTCGCGGGGAACACCGTCGTCGTCGAGCTGCGCATCCGTCGGCTGATCACCCGCCCACCGGATCTCGTGCACGCGGCGCCCCACGGGGACTTCCAGGTGAGAGGCTGCGACATCTCCGGGAGCGAGGCCGACCTCTCGTACGGGACACCGGAGAAGCTACGCTTCCGCCTCGTCCCCGTGCGGAGCCCGTTCTACACCATCGCGTGATCGCACCGGGGAGCGGGCCTGTCGAGGCTCGGTCGCGAGCGGGCAATACGACGCAGTGGTGCTGATAGTATCGGTCACCTGCCATTGGCAAGGACTTGCCGGCAAGAACTTGCCGGATGCCCGCGCCGCCTCCTTACCCTCGAGCTTTCATGGGGGCCCACGCCGCCAGCGGTAACTCCGGCGCGCCTGCTCGGCGGGCACGTGTGTTGCTCAGGCCTCCTCCGAACCCGACAAGGAGATGCGCCGATGACCAGTGATGATATTCGCGACCACGTGGTGGCCTATGCCCGATCCCTCGTCGGCGTCAGCGCCAATCCCGCCAGCGCCGAGAGCCGCCAGCAGTACCTCGACCTCATCGCCCCGGGCGAGAGCGAGGCCCAGCAGAGGACTCTGGCTGACCTGTCGGGCTGTGGCCTCGTCGTCGCCGGGATCTGGCGCGAGCTGGGCGTCACGGCGCCCGAGATCGAGCCCCCCTACAGGAAGGAAACCGCGATCAGCCGCCTGATCGCGATCGCCAGGCACGCCGGCGCCTGGGTGGCCTTCTCCGCGGACAATCGCCCTTCGCCGGGAGACGCGGTGCTGGTGGGCGACGGCCCCGGCGAGACCGAGCACGTCTATACCGTCATCAGCGTCACCGACGACGGCGCGAGCATCGTCGTGGAGAGCATCGACGGCGGGCAGCGCGACGCGGCTCATCAGGAGACCATCCTCGCCAAGCAGCGTGTCTGGCGAGGGCGGAAAGACATCGTCTTTGCCGGCTCCGATCCCGGCGCGGCCAGCGCGGCGGGCCGGACCATCACCGGCTGGATCGACGTGACCCGGCTGCCCATCGCGGCGGCCGACGCGGAGGCCCCGGAGCTCGCAGCCGAGGTCGCGTAGCCAATCGACGCCGCCGCCAACCTTCCAATCGACCCAGCCACCAGCTCACCAGAGGTTACCATGGACCAACAGGACACCAGCGAGCCGACGCTCCACCCCGGATCCGCGCTCGGATACATCAAAGCCACGCTCGTGAGCGGGTGGGAGCGGGCGAACGAGATATCGATCATGGTCGTGGTTCAAACCGTCCTGGCCCTGGTCTGGGCGGCGATGCTCGCGCTGATGATGGTCGGCGTCATCTTCCCGATCTGGGGGATCACGCCGGCCTGCGTGGACCGGGCCTCCGCGGCTGCGGCGTTCCTGAGCCAGAGCCCCGCGACCGGGGCGCTCGCGGGGGTCGTGTGGTTGCTCTGCGCGCTGCCGTACCCGCTGAGCCTCTGCGCCGCCCTCGTGGTCCAGCAGCGCGCCGCCGGCCGCAAGCTGTACAGCTTTCACCCGGGCGCGATGCCCGCGGACGCGTTCTGGAGCGAGGTGCTCGCTCGCGTGGCGACGCAATGGGACTTCGAAGCGGAGCGCGCGCGCGACGGCGTGCAGCGCGTCGTGCTCTATGCGGGCTTCCTCGGCACCATCACCTCGGCGACGCTGTGCCTCTGCGCCATCCTCCTGCGAGGACATCTGGAGTCGGTCACGGCGATGCGCACCGCGCTGCCGCTCACCGTGACCTCGGCCGTCTGCGCGTCGTACGCCGTGAGCATCGCCCGGATCGTCGTCCGAGCCGCGCAGCGCGACGGCAGCGGCAAGATGTTCGCTTGGGCCACGCGGTCATTGCTCCTGTCGATCCTGGGATCGATGCTCTTCGTTCTCGCCCTGGCGCAGAGCAAGGAGTCCGCGTTCGTCTCGTCGACGGGTGGCTTCATCGGCGTGGGGATCGCGGTCGCGCTCGTCGGCGAGCACTTCCTGCAAACGCTCATGGAGCGAGCAGGCAAGCTGCTCGGCGTGGCGGCGGCGGTGAAGAGCACGAGCGAGGCCGACATCGGCGAGCTCAACGGGCTCAGCGAAGAAGACATCGTCCGGCTGGCCGAGGAGGGGATAGACAACATTCACGCGCTGGCCTTCATCCCGACGCCGCGGCTCTATTTCAGCACGACCTACAGCCTGCAGCGCATCTGCAACTGGCAAGATCAGGCCATGCTGATCGTCGCGACCGACGCCAAGGCCGCGACCTTCCGGGACCAGATGATGGTGTTCGGCGCAATGGACGCGCAGGTGCTGGCCGAGCGCTTCCTCAAGCCCACCGTGGAGAAGTCCGAGCCGACGTGCTTCACCGCCGACGAGCTCAAAGATCTGAGCACCAGGCTGTGCTTCGGCACTCCTGCCCTGGCGCGCGTGGCGCTGCACGCGCTCGCCGAAGACGAGGTGACCCGCCGGCTGCGCGTCTACAACCATGGCACCGTGGAGCGAGACCCCGAGCCGGCGCGGAAAAAGGTGCGGCTCACCTCCAGCGCGGCGCGCGCGGCCACGACGGAGATCAAAGGGGCAGAGTTGCAACCAGGTTGAGCGACGACCGGCCGCGAGGATCGATCACCCCGGCAGCCATCGGGGTTGCTGCCGCCGGGATCCATGCTTGCGCCTCCTCGTTCGCCAAGCTGCTCAGCGCCGACGCCGAGGCGAGCACGCCGCGGGCCCTGGCTGCCTCGACAACGGCGACGACTGAGCGAGGTCCATCTGGCCAACGTGCGCTGGGTTCTTCCGCATACCTACAGGGTGCTGTGTCCGCCCAACAGGGATCGAGCAACGCTTGCGCCCGAGTCGACGGAAAAGGGCTGCGCGAACAGGGGTCAATCCCTGGCATGTGCGTTGCGCGAAGCCTCTCCACGGAGGCACCATAGCCCTGCTCGAGCTTTCAGTCGCCTCCGGCGAAGAGTCCCTTTCGGTGCGTCAATTCAAGGTCAAAGAGGGGATGATGACCCTCCTCGAAGTCACTCTCACCGCCCGTTCGCCTCATGCCGACATCGACCTCGAGTCCATCACCGGCCGCTCCGCCGGGTTCCGGATCGGTGTCGGCGCGGATCCAGGGCGCGCGGCGGGGCGCGCTTACGACTGGATCTGCCGCGACATTCGCATGGTGCGCGTCGAGCGGCAGCGGGCCCGGCGCGGGAGGAAGCGGGGCTGGCTCCAGCGGCGCCGGCACCACTTCGAGCGGGAGCCCGAGCACCGTCGGCTGGTGGTCGTTGCGGATGGCGAGGGCCAGATGCGACGCGGCATCACGGGGAGCGGGCGGGGGTGCAACGCGGGTTGATCGGCAACCCAGGCGAGCTCGGGGAAGGTAAACAATGACGTGCGGCTCACGACCCCTCGGCGTGGCTCGCCGCGCGACGCGGTATTCGCGCGCGGAGCCCACGTTCGGGTGCTCGGTCAGGTCAGCAGCGATCCCAGGTTCCCGGTGACCCGCGGCAAGTCGGTCTGATACCCGCCGAAGTCGCCCAGCGGTGACTTGTCCGCGCTGGTGACGCCGAGCGCGGCGCCCAGGGTGTTGAGCACCTTCGAACACGGAGTCTGCGCCTTCATTGCCGCGGCGATGGTCGCGGCGAACTCGATCGAGGTATCCATCGGCGTGTCGACGATCTGGATATCCTCGCTCTGGAGGTCGAGGAGCTGGCCCGTCTTGAGCTTGCCTCCCGCGCTCCCCGCGACGATGTAAGGCATGTCGTACGCCCAGTGATTGCCGGTGCCATTCTCGTTCGACCAGACGGCGAGGCCTTGATCGAGCACGCCCGCGTCGCGCAAAAGGCCGAGGAGCTTGGCGAATTTCCGGGCGTGCCAGCGGTCGATGGCGTGGTGGGCCATCGCTCCCTTCTCCAGCTCGGTGAAGTCCGCGTTGTCGGTGTCCCCGGTGGTGAACGCGCGGTGTGAGAGCGCGTGATACTGCCCGGGGAAGCCCTGGTCGAACTCCGGCGTGCCGTCGGCGAAGATGCTCGAGTGGTTGAAGTTGGTGTTCGTCGGCATGATGATGTTCGCCGAGCGGAAGGCCCCGCAGGAGACGCCGAGCGCGGCGATGTGAAGGAAGGCGTCGGCGGCCAGATCGGCGTACTCGTTGAAGATCCCCGAGGCCTCCCAGCGTTGCTTGGTGCCGTCGGTCGTCTTCGGTAGATCGGCGTCCTTGATCGACGAAAGCGCAGGATCGGTGTTGAAATCCGTCGGCATGCACTGGAGCTTGGTCTCGACCGTGCTCATGGCCTCGAAGTGGGCGTCGAGGCGCCGGCGATCCTCCGCGCTCAGGCGGCTGTCGGCGCGAAGGCTCTTGAGCTCACTCAGGACGGCGTCCGTCGCGCGGCCGCGGAGCTGAGCCGCGCCGGCGTCGGTCTGCTGCTGCTTGAAGAGCTTGGTGTACGCGTCGCTCGGGTGCTGGTACGTCGCGTTCTGCTCGGGGATCCCGCCATTCTGCCCGTTCTTGAACGAGGTCTTCGAGCCCGGGCACAGCGCCTCGAACACCAGCGGCTGCGAGCCGTCGATGGAGCGCGCGATCAGGCTGTCGAGCGACTCGTGCATCGGCCAGGCGCTGTGATCATCGTGGGGCGGGGTGCCGGGGAGCCCGATGTTGTGGGAGCCGGTCATCACCTGGACGAGGTGCGGCTGATGGAGATCGTCGAGATCCATCAACCGGACTCCGCGCAGGATCAGGAGCGAAGAAGCGAAGTCGGCGAGCTCGCCTGTCGCGCGGATCTCCCCGTTCGTCGTCTTCTGGAGCAGGGCCTGGGTGAGCGCGACCGATCCCATCGGCGCTATCGGAGCGTCGGGCCAGAACCCCTCGGGCTCGTCCTTGTATTTCCCGCGGAAGCGAGGCTTCTGCTGGACACCGAACCACTGATGGAAGTTGAGGAAGAACCGTCGATCGGGGGTGTCGGCCAGCGTCTTCCGCTCGAGGCCTTCCAGGAACGGCAGCGCGACGAGGAAACCACCGAGCCCGGCGAGAAAGCGGCGACGACCTGAGCGAATCATTGGGCCTCCTGAACGACTGAGCGGAACGCCGGAGCTGCGATGAGCGCCGCGAGCAGGGCGCGTATGGACGCGTGGTCCGCGCGAGAGCGCTTGACCGTCGGCGCGGCCGAGGCGCGCTCGAAGTCGGCGAGCGGGCGCCCGAGGACCCACGAGTCGAGGTGATCGACATAGCACCCGTGGGTCTGATCGGCCTCGGCGGCTTGCTCGAGGAAGTCGCGTGCTCCTGTGAAAGAGACGCTCTTGCCGTCGAGGCTCGACGTGCCGGTGGAGTCGACCTTGATCCCGTCCTCGTCGACGAGGAAGCGCCCGATGGCGTCGAACCCTTCGAACGCGAAGCCGTTCGGGTTGATGACGGCCTTGTGGCAGCCGGCGCAGGAGCTGCCCGCGGTCCGGTAAGTGACCTTCTCGCGGTTGGAGTGAAGCTCTGCGGGCGGCTTTGGCGCGCTCTCCACGGCGCCGTTCGGGGGGTTACTGAGCGTGACGCAAAGCAGCTTCCGCGCGACATAGACCCCTCGCAAGATGCTGTTGCGCTCGAAGAGGTTGGCCTGGGTCCCGGTCCAGCTCACGCGGGTGAGGATCCCGGCGCGCTCGGCGGGGAGATCGAAGGGCACGAACTGGTCGGTGGTGAGACCGTCCGTCGGGAGGCCGTAGATCGGGGCCAGACGCTGGTTCACGAACGCCGAGCGCGAGAGCAGGAGCTCGCGCAGACCGCCTCCCTTCTTCACGACGTCGTCGAGGAAGAGCTCGGCCTCGTGCGCCGCGTCGGGCCCGATACCCTGTGCCTCCGGGAATTTCGTGGCGTCCTTGATCATCGAGCGCGCGGCGTCGACGACGTAGAGGGCCGCGTTGAAGCGAAGGAGAGTGTCCGTCGCGCGCGGATCGTCGACGAGCTGGCTCGGGTCGTAGCTCGCGCCGCCCGCGGCCACCGCGGCGAGCAGCGCGTCGTCCGGCGGCGCGTCGAAGAGCGTGTAAGCGAGGCGCGTCGCGTACTCGTTCGGGGTGAGCGGGCGGATCTGGTACTTGCCCTGCTGCACCTCGCCGGCGGGATCGCCGAGCTCGACGCGATAGACGAAGTGCGGTGACTGGAGCGTGATGCGAATGAGCAGGCGGAGAGCCGCCTTCAGCTGCGCCGTCTCGTCCTTGCCCTCGGCAGCCTTGTAATCCGGCTCGGCCATCCCGAGCGCGACGTAGCGATCGATCTCGTCGCTCGTGAGCGGCCGGCGGTACGCGCGGGGCCAGGCGGTGGCAATGATCGCGCGGAGGCGCGTTGGCACGTCGCCCGAGCCGCCGTCGGCGGTGAATTTCACGAAGGCTTCGTCGACGTCGACCTCCTGGTTCGAGAGCGACTCGGCCGCCGAGCGGTAATCGATGGTCAGGCTCTTGTCGACGACGCGGGCGCGGTCGTCCGTCTCGAAGCCGTCTTCGGGGATCGTGTCGTTGCGCATGTCGAACAGCGGGGTATCCGTGAGCCGGAGGAACGCTTGCGCCGTCCTCGCCCACTGCAGATGACTGAGCCGCGGGAGGCGAATGCCATGCTCGGCCGACTCCACCGGAGGAGGAGGCGGCGGCGGAGTCCCGCCGGTGGACCCGTTGTCGTCGCCAAGGATCCCGACGCACCCGGCCGCGCCCAGAGTGGTTGCAAGGACCACCATCGCCGCGGCCCATCGAAAGCGCCGCGCTGTCAGGAGAGTCTTCATTTCAACAAGCCAGAGCACGCGACGTGCCGGGCCCGAAAGGCCGATGTCCCGCGCGGGGACGTCATCGATCTCGATGCGTGGCTGCGGGGGCGCCCCCGCAGCGGGTGCGGGCGCGTCCCCGCAAACGTCGGCGCGCGCGTGGTACTGTCGCGCGGCGCCAGAGGGCGCGAGGACGCGATGGCCCCCGACTCGTACGACGATCCCCACGACGGCCCCGAGCTCTCGACTATCAGCACGTCAATGCCGTCGATCTCGCCGGACGGCGCGGCGCTCTCGGTGCTTTCGGGGAGCGCGAAGGGCCGGATAGTGCGCCTGCCGGGCGCGCTCGGCGCGGTGATCACCGTCGGCAAGGCGCCGGGCAACGAGCTCGTCCTCGACGATCCCACCGTCTCGCGTCGTCACCTCAGCGTCCGTCGCACCGAGGCCGGCCTCGAGGTCCGCGATCTCGACAGCACCAACGGCGTGTTCGTGGGCACGACCCGCATCCGCACCGCCATCGTGGAGCCGGGGACGATGCTCCGCGCCGGCGACGTCGAGCTGCTCGTCGGCGTCGAGCTCGAGAACGCGGTGATCCCGCCGAGCGCCGGGGATCATTTCGGCATCGCCGTCGGCGCGAGCCTGCCGATGCGGAGGATCTTCGGCGTGCTCGAGCGCATCGCGCCGACCGCGGCGAGCGTGCTGCTCATGGGCGAGACGGGGACCGGCAAAGACGCGCTCGCGCGATCGATTCACCTGAAGAGCAAGCGCGCGGACGGCCCGTTCGAGGTCGTCGACTGCGGCGCGGTGACCAGCACGCTGATCGAGAGCGAGCTCTTCGGACACGAGCGCGGGGCCTTCACCGGGGCCGTGGCGGCGCGCGCCGGCGCCTTCGAGCGCGCGGCCGGCGGCACCATCTTCCTCGACGAGATCGGCGAGCTCGCGCTCGATCTCCAGCCCAAGCTGCTGCGGGTGCTCGAGGCCCGCGAGTTCCGGCGGGTCGGCGGGGCGAAGACGGTGGCCGCCGACGTGCGGGTCGTCGCCGCGACGACGCGCGATCTGCGGCGCGAGGTCGCCCGCGGCAGCTTCCGCGAAGACCTCTACTTTCGCCTCGCGGTGGTGCCGATCCACGTCCCGCCGCTGCGCGACCGCCTCGAGGATCTGCCGGGCCTGGCGCTCCGGCTGCTCGCCGCCGTCACCTCCTCGCAGACCCTCTCGCCCGAGGTCCTCGCCGCGCTGCGGGCCTACGATTGGCCCGGCAACGTGCGCGAGCTCCGCAACGTGATCGAGCGCGCGGTGCACTTCTCCGCGGCGTCGGGCGAGCCCAGGCTCCAGCTCACGGACTTTCCTCCGCGGGCCGCGTCGTCCTCCGGTGTGGACGACGTTGACGATGTGTCCCGCGTGGCCTTCGACGAGGACGCGACCTACCGCGAGACGCGAGCGAGCTTCGAGTCCGCGTTCGAGCGGCGCTACGTGCGCTGGCTGCTCGAGCGGCACGGCGGCAACGTCTCGGCGGCGGCGCGCGCCGCGAAGATGGACCGCAACCACCTCACCGATCTCGCCCGCCGCCACGGCCTCGGCCTCGGCCCCGATCGGCGCCGCTGAGCCGCGCTGCTACGGGGCGTTGAACACGACGTTGTCGTAGTAGACGTCGCGCTTGGCGCCCGTGTTGACGACCACGTCGCCGAGCCGGATCGTGGGCGCGCCCGGCGACCATCCGCTCAGGAGATCCCCCTGTGGAATCGTCGTCGTTTGATCGATGCTCAGCACCAGGAAGGGCCCCTTCATGTTTTTGAGGGTGAGGTCGATGTCGATGTCGACGTGGGTCCACGTCTGGAACCCGAGGCCCGCGCTCGAGTTGATCTCGTGGCCGAGCGCGGGGGGCATCGGGGATCTCTGCTGGATCGTCGCCGCGCCGGGCACGGCGTAGAGGAGCGCGCCGTAGCCGTTGTCGAGATCGATCTCGGCGATGTACGTGAGCTCGCCGTCGGCGGCGTACTCCTGGATGAACACGTCGAAGCCGAGGCGCATCGTCGCGTAGCTCGCCGGGAAGTCCTTGTGGATCTGGCCGAGGTTGGCCGACGGATCGCCGCCGCCCAGGTAGCTGGCCTCGAAGGAGTGGCCGGGGGGCGACTTCGCCTGCGCGGTGCTCAGCGCGGCGCTGCCGTTCGGGAAGGGCTGCTGGACCCAGGTTGGAGAGAGCGGGCCCGCCTCGAAATCATCGCAAAATAAAGGCTGGAGCGTGAGCGACTGGCAGTACGTCGACGGGCCGCCGGTCGAGCTCGAAGCGGCGGCGGTGCCGCTGGTGCCGCTCGTCGCGGCGGCGCTGCTGCCGGTGCTCGCGCCGCCCGGTCCGCCGCTGCTCGCGGTGGCGCCGCCGGTGCCGTCGGTCGAGCCCAGAGCGCGATCGGGGAAGCCGACGAGGAGCCCGCAGCCGCCCCCGAGCGCCGCCGCAAAGGAGACCATCGCCAGGCACGCGAGCACGCGAAGACGCATCACCAGGCACCTCGTACGTCGACGCCGAGCGGCGAGAGCGCGATCTGCGGAGCCGGCCCGCCGGAGCCGCGAAACACCAGCAGGCCCACCGTCGCGAGCGCCGACGCCGCGCCGATCGCGAAGGCCACGGTCGACACGGTCGCCGCCGTCCGGCCCTCGTGATCGAGCTCCAGACCCGCGGCGCTGCAGATGTTCTTCCGGCAGGCGATCGAGGCCTCGTCGTTCTTCGCGAAGGCGCGCAGCCCGAAGTACGCGCCGACGCCGAGGCCCGTCAGCGCGACGCCACCGGTGACCCACGCGAGCGGGCGGACGCGGCGAGGCGACGCGGAAGGATCGGGAAACGAAGGCTCACCGGCGCTCGCCGGCGCGAGATCGGGGAGGGTCACCGTCTGCGTGGCGGGCCCGGGGCGGACGTCGATGGTGATCGACCAGGCCAGGCGCCCCGCGGCCTCGGCCTTGATCGCGTGCAGGCCGGGATCGATCGGCAGCGGCGTCCCCAGCACGCCGTTGCCGAGCTGCGCGCCGTCGAAGGTGACCACGAGCCCGTCGATCGGGCGCGCGGCGATCATCACCACGCGCGACAGCCGGGCCTGCACGTCCGCGCCCTTGCGTCGCGCGACGCTCTCGTGATCGGCGCGACCCGCGCGGACGGCCTGCGCGGCGGCGTCGTTGTATTCGGCCCACGCCGACGCCGTCTTTCCCTCGCCGTCGTGGCACGCGGCGAGGTTGATCAGCGTCCCTACCTGCGCGTCGATGCGCTGGCTCTCGGCGAGCTTGGGGCAGGCGTCGTGGAACCTCCCCTCGGCCATGAGCTGCCGGCCTTCGCGGAAGAGCGTCTCGGCGATCGCGAGCTGGCCCGCGGTCGGCTGCGCGGACGAAACGCGCGCGGCGGCGAGGAGCGAGCAAAGCAGGGCGAGCGAGACGATCCGCCGGGGAGTGTGCATCAGTTGCGCTCGGAGGGGAGGTCCGCGGGCAGGCCGCTGCTCGCGGTCTTCTTGTGCGCGCCGGCTGGCCGCGTCGGCGTCGGCGTCGGCGCGGCAGGGCGCCTGGTCGCCGGGCGGATCTCCGTCGAGGCGACGATCGCGGGCGCGGGCGCGGGCGCGTCCGGCGCGCGAAATGAGCTTGAATCCTCGGGTGCAACGGAGATGGCAGGGGCGGGCGTCGCGAGGGCCACGGGCGCGGGCGCCGAGGTCGACGCCGCGAGCGCCGCGACGGCGACGATCGCCGCGATCGCGACGGCGCCGGCGACGACCGCGCGGCGACGGCTTCGCTTCGGAAATTCGGCCGTCGCGGTCGCGACCGATCGGGCGTCGACGACGCCCTCGCGCGCCCTCGCGGCGATCGTCAGCGAGGTCTTCGCGGCGGCGTCGTCCGGGTTCTTCGGGGCGAACAGCGGCAGCGTCGGCGTCGACATCCGCGACGGCGGCGGCGGAGGCGCGGCGATCAGGCTGGCGATCGCGATCGGCGCGGCCTCGCTCTCGAGCTCGATCGCGGCGACGAGGTCGGCGCGCTTCTTCAGCTCCGGCCCGGCGAGAGCGCCGATCCACGCGGCGACCTCGCTCATCGAGGCGACGCCGAGGCACGCCTCCACCACGGAAGCCATCTCGCGCGCGTCGGCGAAGCGGCCCTCTGGAGCTTGCGCCAGGCCTCGCTCGAGGATCGCGTCGAGGGGTGCGGGCAGCCCCGGCACGAGGCCCGTGGGCGGCTGGAACGAGCCGTAGAGCACGCGCTCGATCGTGGCCGCCTGGGTGTCGGCGGCGAAGAGTCGCTTCCCCGTGAGCAGCTCCCAGAGGACGATCGACGCGGCGTACACGTCGACGCTGCGGGTGATCTCGCGCTCGCGGAACTGCTCGGGCGCCATATAGGCGAGCTTGCCCTTGAGCTGCCCGGTGTGGGTCTCCTGCAGGCGCCCAGCGGCCTTGGCGACGCCGAAATCGATCACGCGCGGGATCCCGTCGGCCCCGATCAAGATGTTCTGCGGCGACACGTCGCGGTGCACGACGCGGAGCGGCGCGCCGCGCTCGTCGCGGGCCTCGTGCGCGGCGTGGAGGCCGTGGAGCGCGCCGACGATCACCGCGCCGACGATCGGCAGCGGGATCCGCTCGCCGCGCGCGGCGACGAGGCGCGCGACGCGCGCGACCGACTCGCCCTGGATGTAGTCCATCACGAGGAAGAGCTCGTCGTGCTCGGCCACGACGTCGAGCGTGGAGACCACGTTCGGGTGCTGGATGCGCGCGGCGAGCCGGGCCTCGTCGAGGAACATCGCGACGAACTCGGGATCCCTCGCGAACTGCGGGTGCAGGCGCTTGATCGCCACCGTGCGCGAGAAGCCGGCCTGCGCGTTGAGGCGGCCGAGGTGGACCGTCGCCATGCCGCCCGCGGCGATCTCCCGGTGGAGCGTGTAGCGCCCGATCCGCTTGACGGTGGGCGCTCGTTGCTCGGGCTCGGGGTTCATGGATCGCGCTGCACCCCGCGGCGTGTACCACGTCGATGCGATCCCGGAGTGTAGCGGCACCGCGGGCGCGAGGGCAACGCCGCGTCGGTGGCCCGAGCTTCGAGCGCCGCGACGAGGTGGCGGTGCGGATCGTGCAATGGGTGCTTCCCATGCGCTCGCGTGCCTGCCTTCGCAGGACCCGACAGCTCATGAGGATACCCATGCTCCGCTCCACGATCCCGCTCACGGTCCTGTCTCTTCTCTTCGCTCTTCCCGGCTGCGGCTCCACCAGCCCCGCTGGAACGGGGGGCGGCGCCGCGACCAGCACCGGCGGCGGCAGCGCCGTCACCGCCGCCGCGGGAGGCGCAACCGCGACCGCGACGTCGAGCGGCGCGGGCGGCGGGGCCATGGTCGTCAGCACCTACGACGCCGCGCCGGGGGTGCTGGCCAATCAGGTCAAAGAAGGCTTCTGCGAGCCCGAGCTCTACACCAAGATCGTCGACGGAGCGACGCAGTACTGGCTGCGCGACAACGTCGCGGCCTATAGCGACCCGCGGCCCCGCGCGTTCTACATCGACTTCGGCTACGTGGGCTCGACGCTCGACTATGGCCCGATCGTCCGCGGCGGCGTCTACAGCGTGCGTTGCCTGCGCTTCGCAGGCGAGCTGTGGTGGCAGCAGCCCGCGACGATGGAGAGCCACGTCGTGTGGTTCCGCGTCCCCGGACCGATGATGGAGCCGGGGCAAGTGCCCGTGCCCCAGAGCTTCCAGATCGAGGACAACTTCATCGTCAATCAGGTCAAGCTCCTGCCGAAGTTCGAGCCGATCAAGGACAAGGTAAACCTCGTCTATCGCTGGTGGGAGAAAGACACGCTCGACGACATGTACGGCCACGGCGCCACCCACATCTCGGCCAACGGCAACCCCGGCGAGCCCGATCAGACCAGGCTCGGCTACACCTCGGGCATGGACGTGAACGCCGACTGGATTGACCAGCTCGGCATCAACCCTTCGGGCAAGAGCCTCAACAACATCGGCGAGCAAGGGTTCGTGAAGATGACCGACGCCCAGATCGACGAGGCGGCCGGGATGCAGGCCGGCACGGGGCTCTTCTTCACCGATCTCGAGAAGATCACCTCGTATGGCGATCCGTCTGCGTTCTGGAGCACCGACCTTCAAGACGCCACGTTGCCGCGCTATTACCGCCTGCTCCACACGATGCGCGACCTCAATCCGCAGCGGCAGCTCGGCGACTACTACCGGAACATCGTCTGGTCCAAGGCGTTCCCTTCTCCCGACGACGGCAACCCCGATCCCGCCAATCCGAAGTACCTGGAGCGGCTCAACGATCCGGAGGGCCACGGGGTCACCCCGGCGTTTCGCTCGTTCACCAACACCGACGGCAAGACGGCCTCGATCCGGGACGTGATCAGCGTCTATACCGTGGATGCCTATCCGACCCGCGGGATTGGCCCGTTCGACGGCTCACCCGACAAGTCCGATCGATCGTGGGCGTCGTACCAGCTCTACAGCATGATCTACGACACGATGGTGATCCGGAAGGTCGTGCCGCCCACGGCCCGGGTGCTGTGGTTCGGCTGGGCGCAGAGCGACAACGACCAGGCGACGCGGCTCACCATCCCGCTGCCCACCGGGCGCGCCTCGTACTACGTGCGCCACCCGCAGCCGGCCTCGTGGGCCCAGACCGTGGAGATGCTGGGCAACATCGTCAGCGATGGCTACCACTGGTGGACGGAGCAGGTCAGTCGCGGCGACGATCCGACCAAGCTCGGCCCGGGCGACGGCGACGCGCAGTGGGAGCCCGCCGCCGCGAGCCCCGGCGCGCCGCCGCCCTGGGTCCCGGACGGCGCGGGCGCGTATCCCCGCATGCACGAGTATGCCTTCTCGTATGGCAAGCTCGGTCAGTACCAGGTGAAGCAGGTGGAAGACCGCCTCTCGTCCTGGTCCTTCGCCTCCTACTCGCTCCCGGGCACGCCGGGCAGCGTGGCGAAGGGCGACGCGACCCTCCTCGACGTCGCCGCGAACCGACTCCCGATCGTGCTGCTCCTGGGCACGCCGGGCCACCGCGCCGTCTTCGCCGTTCACCCGTTTGGCGACTACCGACAGCGCTACACGCTCACCGTCGACGTCGACGGTACGCCCACGCCGGTGGTGATCTCGGGCAAGTGGCCCTCGCTCGTCAAGCTCCCGTGAGGGGATCGACCGGTCCGGGAGTGGTTACAATGCTCAGCGGATCCGGACGGGTCCCCCGCCGCCCGACTCGGACCCTCTTCAGGCGAGGCGGCATTGGCTGGTCGCCACGGAGCCGGCGATCGTGCGGAGGATTCTCGTCGCCGTCCGCGCGAAGCACAGGGCCTTGTCGGACGGCGGCGATCAGGGAGCGCAGCTCGCCGCGTTGGACGGCGAGCACAGAGGCACGCTCTGGCACGCAGCCAGCTCGAGCAAGGGCGCGTCGGTCGCGACCGCCGGCTCGCTCGCGCCGTACGTCATCCGCAGGCCGTGGATCGCGTGGCCGGGGCGCGCGAGGAATATCGACTCTCCGCGAGAGTCCCTGGTCCGGGAGGCCGTGAGCGCGCTCGACCCAGCCCTGCATGCCAGTCTGCGCCTCGAGACCGGGGCGGCGCCCTGATCCAGGCCTCCGGCAGGGGCTACTGCTGCTTGCGGAGGAGGCGCATGGCGCCGAACGCGGAGAAGGCGCCGACGAGGCCGACAATCGCTGCCGCGAATGTGCCGTAGGCGAGGGCGATCATCAAGAAAAGAACGATCCCTCCGTGGCCCGAGAACCCGGGATCCGAGGACCGCGCCAGCCCCTCGAGCACGTCCGGAAGGACGAGGGAGAGCACATGCGCGGTGACGGCGCGGCGGAGCAGCGTCGCCAGGTTCGGCGACGCGCCGACCCAGCGCGAGCTAAGAAGGATCAGGACCGGGGCGAGCGCATAGACGAGGAGGGCCTTCTCCAAGCTCGGGTCGGACCCGTTGATCACCGGCCTCAGCGCCCACATCATGAGTACGGTCGCCCAGCCCGCGTAAGCGACGACGAAGACAAAAAAGTTGGGCGCGGCGATTGCCGTGCGCGGGAGAGTGGCTGCCATCGTCGCACATTACCACGCAGTCGTCGTCGGGAACAGCTCTCCGCCGGGCATCCTCTTCGCGTCGTCGCCGCGCTGACGCGCAGCGGCGCACATGAGCCTTGCTCGGTCAGATGGCCGCATCGCGCACCTGCGGTGCATGCCAAGGCGCAACGGCGCGACCCACCTCGTGATGACGCCGGTGCAATTGAGGGCGCGGATATCGAGTCTGATTCCCCGCCTCGTTGCGGCCTTGGACCTCGGCGGCCCGCTCGTCCCGGCCTCTCGCAGCGCAGCGACGAGCCTTAGAAGCTCGGATGATCACCTCCGCGCCGAGGGAGCGGGATGGACCGAATGTCTGCTCATGTGTTCGAGATGGTGGACGTGTTTCAGGGGGATTCGTCGGCGGAGGCCGAGGCTGCGAGGGGCGGGCGCTCCGGAGGCTCGATGTCCACCGACCTGGGGGAAGCTCGCCTACTCGGCGGCGAACGTCAGGTCGAACGTGAGCGTGAGGGAGCCGGCGGGCTCGCTGCCGCTGGCGTCCCAGGTCGCGGTCGCGACGGCCGCGATCAGATCCGGGACGACGGCATCCCCCGATGATAGGGTCCCGCACGGGACGCTGCCTGTAATGCACGCCGCCGCGACGGAGGCACCGCTCTCGCCCTGCGCGGCCTGGGCGAGGGTTGCTTTCAAACGGTCTACCGGGTCGACCGAGCTGTTCAGCCTCGATCAATCGAACTCGTTGAAGACGTAGACCTGCGAAGCGAGCTTGATCGTCTTCGTGGCCTGGTTGATCTGCCCGGTGCGGGCGAACCAGCTGAAGACCGTCGCGTCGCCGTCGAGGTCGCCCTCGGCCGAGGCCTCGAAGCCGTTGGCGCCGCCCGGCGCGGGGTTGCCGGGCGCCAGATCGGTGCCCTGCTTGTAGCCGTACACGTAGTAGATGGGCGAGTTCATCACGAACTTCAGGCACGGCCAGCCGACGAGCGACGTACCGATCTGGAAGTCAGCCCCGGGAGCGCTGTTGGGCTGGTACTTGGTCCCCTTCACCGAGGCGATGCCGGCGGGCACTGTACCCGCCGCGCCGAGGCAGAGCGCGTGGCTCGCCGCCGTGGTCGAGGCTCCTTCGGTCACGATCTCCGACGCCACGGTCTCTCGCTCGTACGAGGCCTGGGCGCCGCTGGCGATGGCGCCGATGGTGTTCTTGGCTTCCGAGGTCTTGGCGGTGGCGAGATAACGACGGACGCCGTAAATCGCCAGGGCCGCGAGCACGCCGATGATCGCCACGACGATCATCAGCTCCACCAGGGTGAAGCCGCGGTTGTCGTATCGTTTGTAAGTGCGCATGGGAGGGTCTCTGTGTTCGTTGGGCCGGCGGGGACAGCGACGCTGCGCGGGTGCCGGGCCCAAGGATCCCCCGCGATTCGTGACCTCCGAGCGCCCTCGCGGCGCCGGAGACCTGGGACATCGACGGCGGCAACCTCACCTTGAGCGCGCCGGCTGGGACTCCCGGCCGGCGTGGCGGTCTGCAAGGCCGGCGCAATGTGCCTGATCCCCGCGGGCATGAAGAGCGGAACCTGCATCGCGCCCGCGGCCGACGGCGGCAAATGCTACACCGTGGCCGGACCGCCCTGCCTCGAGCTCGCGGCGAGCGTGGTCACCGCCGGGATCTGCACCCGGCCCGACCCCGCGAGCTGCAAGTAACCCTCGCTTTGCCCTCTTTCAGAGGGCCAACCCAAACCACGCTCGCGGCTCGTAGGTGGTCATGATGCCAATCGGCCGCGAGGTGAGCACTTCGAAGCAGAGGGGCGACAACCCCAGCGAAGCGCGCGAGTTGATCGGGAACTGAAACCCCAGCTCCGCCCGCGCGCTCCAGGCGTTGGTGCCGCGAAAATAAGGCGAATCGAACACGATCCAGGTGTAGTCGGCGGCGAGCAGGGTGGAGATCTCGAAGTGCCGGGCCACGCCGAACACCAGCTGGAGCGGGAGCCCGAGCGCGTAGTGCGTGGCGACCGCGTTGCGGAACAGCCTGGTCTCCAGGCCGATCTCGAAGCGATTTCCGTCGAGCGGGACGCGGAAGAGGCCCGCGAGCTCGGCGACTCCACCGCTCGGGATGCTGGGGTTGCCCAGCACGAGGGCGCCTCCAAACGACGCTCGCAAGGTCACGTAGCGCCGCGGCCAGACCTCCTTCGGCTTCTCCGGCGCGGCCGGCGGCGCGGGCGCCGGCGGCGTTGGCGCGGGCGGCGTGGCCTCGGGAAGGGCGACGACGATGGTCCGCACGGGCGGGGGATCCGGAGGCGTGTCGGCGCGCGCGGCGCTCGGGGCGCACGCCAGGATCCCCGCGGCGACCGCGGCGCTCACCAGGGTTCGTCGTCGCCGCGCGATCACCACCAGCGCCGCCGCGAGCAGGCCAATCGAGACGAGCTGCGCGGTGCTGAGGCCGAGGTACACGCCGCGCTCGGCGTCGCCGCGGAGCCGCTCGATCGCGAAGCGCCCGGTCGCATAGACCAGGATCCACGCCAGGAACGCGCGCCCGTCGCGCTCGCCGCGGCGGAGCCAGCGATAGGCGATCAGCGTGGCCACGACGCCGACCAGGCTCTCGTAGAGCTGGGTCGCGTGGACTGGCAAGCTCGGCGCGCCGGCCCGGATCCACCCGAGCGCCGCGTGATCGATCGCGGCCGGGCTGCCCGCCGGGAAGCGCACGCCGAGCGGGCCCGCGGTCACCACGCCATAGTCGCAGCCCGCGAGGAAGCAGCCCGCGCGCACGAAGAAGAACGTCACGCCGAGCACCACGGTGATCCGATCGAGGAACGGCGCGATCGGGCGGCGCTTGAAGCTCAGGTACCCGACGCACGCCGCCACGCCCGCGAGGAGCCCGCCGTACGCCGCGCGTCCGACGAAGAGCATGGGAGCCCACGATCCCTCGGCGATCGCCTCCGGAATGGCCCGGATCGCTTCGAACAGGTAGCCGCCGAGCAGCGCCGCCGCGTAGCCGAGCGCGAGCGCGCGGGCCTCGACGGCGACGTCGGCGCGATCGCGGCGAGCGAGCCGCAGGAAGAGATACGCGCCGACGATCCCCGCGACGCCGACGAGGGCCGCGTAGTCCGGAGCGAGCCAGCCGGGCAGCCCGTGGCCGAGCAGCCAGAGCACCAGCGCGGGCCTCACGAGCGCCTCCGCGCGCTCACGTACAGGAAGCCGAGCGGCGCGAGCAGCCAGGCGATCGATCCGAACGGCGCGGGCGCCGCCGCGGATTGCTCGCACTTGCACCCCTTCCCGCTGCTCCCGCACGAGCTGCCCGAGCTGGTCCCGGACGATCCCTTCGAGCACGAGCCGCACGACGAGCTGCCGCTGCTGTTCGAGCACGAGCTGCACGAGCTCGACCCCGAGTTGCCGCTGCACGAGGTGCAGCTCTGGTTGTTCGAGCCCGAGCAAGAGCCCGATTTGCAGCCGTCGGAGAGGCCCTTGCAGCTCGACGCGCAGGCGGTGAATGGATCGGTGCAGCCCGAGGTGTCGACGTTGATCAACGTCACGTTGCCGCCGGATCCCGAGGTGTCGGGCGCGCCCGAGATGCACACGTCGAGCGCCGCCGAGCAGCCCGCGGTGGTCAGGAAGGGATCGGCGGCGCTGAGCCCCGAGCTCGTGGCCGGCGCGCTCGGGATCGGGCACGTCGGCGCCGAGCGACGCACGCAGTCGGCGAACGCCGGGATGCTCAGCAGCGCCAGCGCGCAGAGCTCCTCGGTGTGCTTCGGATCCTTGGCGAGGAAATCGCACTCGGCGCGCGCGCTGGTGAAGTCGCTCAGCGCCGGCGGATCGTCGCACGCGCCCGAGCTGACGCAGCTCGTGCAGCGCTGGCCCACGTCGGCGACGCAGGCCTCGATCGTCGCGTAGGTCAGGTACGGGTTCCCGCCGAGCGAGAGCGGGTGCAGCACCGGCGTCGCGGGCCGCGACGGACCGCCGCGCGAGCCCTCTTTTTCGAGGCTGGCCATGGCCACCAGCCATGACGCGTTGACGTAGACCACGTCGCCCGAGGCCACCGCGCCGACCGGCCAGCCGGTGACGCGGACCAGGTGATGCGCGCCCTGCGCCGTGAGAATGCGCGTGAGCACGCGCCCGGCCTGTCCATCGAGCGCGCGCTGCTCGAGCGCGATCGTGCGATCGGCCTCGGGCCCTTCGAGCGCCGGCAGATCTGGATCCGCGTCGGGCGCGCGCGCGAGGCGGAGGGCGCGGATCGCCGCGCCGCGGGGCCCTCGCTCCAGCGCCGAGAGCACCACCACGTCGTCGCCTCGCGCCTCGCGCGCGTCGTCGATCGTCCGCACCTCGTCCGCCGTCGTCGCGCCGATGGCGTGGGGGATCGCCTCGGCCTCGGCCTCGATCGGCGCGCTCGCCGCGTCGGGATCCTCGAGCCGCTCGGCGAGCTCGCGCCGCGCGACGTCGGGCATCGACGCGATCACGTCGGGCTCTGCGGTCAAGGCGTCGCGCAGCGGCAGGGCCTCGAGCGGAGGCGCCTCCGCCGCGCACGCCGAGAGCAGCGGAATCGCCGCCGAGGCCCAGAGCCAGCGCGCGCGGCGCGTCCATTCGCGCGGCGCAGTCTCCACCCCCTCACGCCCGCTGCTCGTCGTCATACACACCCTCTTCTTTCGCCCTGGCGCGCAGGAGCGTGCCTGTCGCGTCACTCGATGGTACGCGGGCCCGCAGCGCGTTCGCCTCCAAAACACCCCTTGGAGCGCGAGATAGGGCCACCTGCAAACAGGGTGCCGTAACGGAACATGTAGGGCAACATCCATCGCCCCAGCGCGGATTTGCGGGGTGGATCACCGGCGAGCCTCCCGGGGCGCCTCCTCGCGCGAACGGAGCCGGGCGCCGCTGCGAACGCGTCAGTCCTGCCGTGAAGCCGGCTTCGCTTCGCGACAAACGCCTGACGCTCGTCAGGCGATCTCGTGCCCCCAGCACCGAGAAATCACAGGCACTCTCGATCGCGAGATGCTCTATGCTCTCGCCGACGTGAACGTGAGCTTGATCGAGACGTGCCCTGTCGCCTTGGCGATCAGCCCGAGCTCGTTGAACACCCGCACATCGCCGAAGCGATCGATCCGCGACGAGGAGCGGGGAAGCGGCGACGACGAGGCGGGGCGAGAGGCTCACGACCTGCGCTCATGAGCCAGCCCTGGGCGCGCGGCGAGCCCGGCCTTTGGCGCCCTTCGCCGGAGGCGCGCCCTTGCGGACGAGCAAGGCCCGATCACCAAAATGACAGGCGAAATCGAGCGGTTTCGTGAGGATCCACAGCACCGGGAGCGCGGGCGCGTCGTCGGGGAAGGGGCCGTCTCCATCGGTGAAATACACGACCCCTTGCGGCCGGTGCGCCGCGAGAAAATCCGCTTCGAATACCGGCCGCAGATCGGTCCCGCCGCGGCCGGCGACGTCGCCGAGCGCGCCCGCGAAGGGGTACACGCGGGTGATCTCCGCGTCGCACTCCACCACGGTGATCCGCGCGTGATCGGCGAGCGCCGCGAGCTGCCTCCCGATCTCCAGAAGCTCCTTCGCGCTCATGCTCATCGAGGTGTCGACGGCGACCAGGAGGTGCGGCTTCACGATCACCCGAGGCGAGTACGTTCGCCCCGGGATCTCGCCGATCCGGCCGGGAAAGCGGCGACTCGGGCGTGACCAGGTGTGCACCGGCGCGCGCGCGCGGGCGATGAAGAGCCGGAGCGCAGCCTTCCAGTCCATGAAGATCGCGGCCTCGCCCACGGTGCCGGTCAGCTCTTCGAGCAGCCGGCCGGGCGTCTTGCCCGCGAGCAAGCGCCGCTTCGGATCCTCGTGGTCGCCCTCGGGCTCGCGCTGCTGCACCTGATCGATGGCCTCTTGCATCAGCTTGCGCGTGTGCTCGATCGCGCCGGGATCGCGCTCACGGCGCTTCAGGTAGCGGTGATCGTCGGCGCGGCTCGCGTGATCGTGGCGCGGGCCCTGGCCGGGCTTTGGATCGAGCGCGCCCGAGCGATGCGCCTCGACCAGGAGATCGTACCGCTCGATCGAGCTCTGGCCGGCGCGGATGCCGACAGCCGCGAACATCGACCACACGATCGGGTTCGGCAGCGGCTCCTCGATGTACTCGTTGGCCGACATTTCCAGCGCGAGATCCATGAGCTCGGCCTCGTCGGCCTCGGTGAACTTCGGGTGCCCGAGGTGCCCCAGCGCCAGGTGATGCACCTCGTGCAAGAGCACGCCGCGGAGGTACTGGGGCTCCGCGAGGAACGCGTCGACGTTGATGTGCAGGTAAAAATTGCGATCGTGGAGCGACACCGCCATGCGCTGCACCGAGGGATCGGCCACCGGCGAGAGCCGCGCGAGGATCGCCGCGTAGTACGGATAGCGCTCGAGAAACCCTGGATCGCGGAGGAAGGCGTCGAGCCAGGCGCCGAGATCCGTGGCGCTCACTGCGGCCGGACCGGGGTGATCCCGAGCTTCTTCAGCGTGACCACCAGCCCCATCGCCTGGGCCTCGGGGAGCTGCGGCAAGAGCTGGCCGAGGCAGATCCGCACCACGTTGCTGCGCTTCATCTCCACGGCGTTGGCCGGCTGCTCGAGGTGCGCGCGCAGCGCGGTGACGGCGAGGCCGGTGCGGTGAAACAAGCGCGGATCGGCGCGCCACGCGAGGATCTTCTTCTCGGCCGCGCTGCCCGGGTAGCTCTGCAAGAGATCCTTCGGCGCGACGTCCACGAGCGACGTCGCGGTCGCGTTCCGGCCGAGCGCGTCCTGCAAGCGCTCGCGCTGATCGCCTGGGAGATCGGCGATCAGCGCCTCGAACGCCGCGAGCGAGAGCTGGCGCTTCTGGATCAGCACGCCGGCCTCCGGCCCTTCGAGGAGCGGCACGAGGCGCGTCACCAGCTCGTCGAGCCGATCGGTCTGACCGCGCTCGCGGTAGCCCTGGATCTCCTTCGCCAGCGCCGATCCCGCGGTGTAGTCGGCGAGCAGCGCGCGCACGTCGAAGGGGAGCTTCTGCGCCCACCCCGCGCGCGTGGCGAGGAGCGACTCGACCCACGCCGGCGGCAGATACCCACCGAGCGCGTCGCGCAAAAGAGCCTGGTTTTCCAGGTCTTCCGGGCGCAACGCGGAGAGCACGTGCGCCGCGTACGTCCAGGTGCGCGGGGGGATCTCCTCGAAGATCCGCTCGTGCGCCTGCGCGAGCGAGACGACGCCGGGATGAACGCCGCTGACCTGCGCCCACGCGAGCCACGCCGCGCGATCGGCGCGCACGCTGATCTCGAGGAAGCGCGCGCGGAGAGCGCGATCGAGCGCGGTGACCTGGTACTCGGCGGTCTCGGGGTTGATCGCCGCGAAGCACACCCACCCCGGCGGGAGCTCGTACTCGTGCAGCCGACGCGCCGTGAGGAGCTGGAGCGCGGGCTGCTGGATGTAGCGCTCGGCGCGGTTGAGCTCCTCGAGCATGAGGATCCCGGCGCCGTCCTGCGGGAGCGCCTGCGGCGTGGCGTAGGCGGTGCGGCCATCCTGGATCACCGGCAATCCCACCAGATCCGGAGGCTCGAGCAGGCTGAGGTCGAGCACCACCGTGCTGATCCCGAGCCTGGCCGCGACGTGCCGGACGACATCGCTCTTGCCAATGCCCGTGGGCCCTTCGAGCAACACCGGGCGGCGCGCGCGGTAGGCGAGCTCGAGCACGGCTTCGAGGCGCGGGCCGACAGGGATGGCGGGATAGCGACTCTCGGCAGCGGAGGGCTTGGTCACGGGGGAGAACGGGCTAGCACGCGGGTCGCATCGCGTCCCGCGACGAAGCTCCTCGCGTTGCATCGTCCGACGCTCGCGAGGGCTTCGGCGACGCGGGGCGAGCGACGTCGTTCAGGCGGCTCGACCCGATTTGCGTGTCGATTTGACCTTTCGCGCGGCAGGCGTCGAGACGGGCGCGGCCCGTGCGTCGAACCAGCGAGCCCCGCTCATCCGGGGGCGCCGGCTTCGTCCGCGACGCCTCCACCCAGAACCTCGTCGCCGATTTCGTCGATCGCCGCGGCTACCAGCGGCACCTCGTCGAGGTGCGCGACGAGCTCGGGCGTCGCGCGCGCGTCGCCGGGCACCAGAGCGCGGCCTTCGCCGACCTGGGCCGCTTCGCCTCGCTCTACACCGGAGGCCTGTTCTGGCGCTTCGATTTCGCTCCGAAGATCGACGCGATGGCGCTCTACCGCGCGGCCCGCGAGCGCAACGTGCTGGTCTCGTCGGGGAACTTCTTCCGCACCGACGACGAGCCCGACGACGGGATCCGCGACGCGTGGATGCGCGTCAACGTCTCGCTCTGCGAGGGGACGACGTTGACGCGGGTGCTGGGGATCCTCCGCGCCGCGGCCCGCCTCGGTCGAGGGTGATTCACGAGCGAGGATGTCCTGACCAACCGCCCTGTGTAGGATGCGGCGCATGGCCTCTCGCCCCTCGATCTTCGCCGCTGCGCTGCTCCTCTCCGTCGCTCTCGCCGCGTGCGGCGAGGCCGCGCCGCGGGTCAACGATCCCGTCCCCGTGGCGTTGCCGTACCCCGTCCCGGGCCCGCTCTCGGCCCCGGTCGTCCCCTCGGCGCTGGTCCAGGCCTCGCCGTACCCGCCCGCGGTGCTGATGGGCGACGTCGAGCTTCACTGCACCATCAGCTCGAAGGAGCGCGGCCGGCAAACCCTGGTGGCCCGCGCGGGGACAGCGCTGGAGTTCGACGCGGTGGTCAGCCCCATCGTCGACGGCGAGGTGGAGACCCACGGCGAGAAGAAGGGCGGAATGTACCGCTTCACCTCGCACCTGGCCGAGCCGGCGACTGGCAAGCTCGGGAACATCGGTGAGGTGAAGCTCGACGAGCTGGAGACGCGGGTAACCGTGGAAATGAACCGGTACAACCAGCCCAAGGGCGCCGGCGCCCCGTTCTCGTTCACCAGCGTGGATATGCGCCAGGGCGGGGTCTACGTGGAGTTCGTCGGCAAGGCCACCGCGAAGAACGGCGATCACTACGCCTTCCGCGTGAACCTCGGCGCCCCCACCGGCGGATCCGGCGAGGTGACGCCCGGCGGGCCCGGCGAGCACGAGCAGATCTACTCGAAGATGGTCATGGTCCAGGCGCCGACGATCACCGTGGTGAGTCAGGTCACGGTGCAGCGGGTTCCATGACGAAGAGAGCCACTCTGGCGGCGGCGCTGCTCGGCGCGTCGCTGGTCGCGGCGGCGCCCGACTCGCCTGCTCCGCCGCCGCGGCCGGCGCGGCTCCTCCGCACCCTGGCCCACGATCCCGGCGGCTACAACCCCGAGCGCGTCAACGTCGTCACCGATCTGCTGCTCGGGGACTTCCTGTTTCATTCGCCGAGCACGCTGGGCCCGAAGGCGCAGAAGCTCGGGATTTCGTGCAACGCCTGCCACCCCAACGGGGCCACCGATCCGCGCTTCGTGCTCCCCGGCGAGAAGCCGGCTCACCCCGGCAGCGTGGATGTGACGACAGGCCTGTTCCGACCCGAGGCCGAGGACGGCCGCGCCAACCCGGTCAACATTCCCTCGCTCCGCGGCGTCCGCTTCACCGGTCCGTACGGCCACGACGGGCGCACCGCCTCGCTCCACGATTTCACCCAATCGGTCGTCGTGAACGAGTTCGACGGGGCGCCCCTCGGGTGGGGCGAGCTCTCGGCCCTCGTGCATTACCTGCAAGACTTCGATTTTCTGCCCACGGGCAAGCTCGACGCGCAGAGCCGGATCACCGCCGCGGCGGGGCCCGCGGCGGCGCGCGGAGAGGCCGAGTTCAACCAGCCTCGCAAGGGCTTTGGCGGACAGGCCTGCTCGTCGTGCCATGTTACCTCGTCGTTCTTCCGCGACGGAAAGGCGCATCGCTTGCCCACCGGGGACGGCGCCTCGCCGCGCGGCTTCGAGGCCGGCTTCGAGACCCCGACGCTGCTGGGGACGCTGGAGTCGGCGCCGTACTTCCACGACGGCCGCTTTCCCGCGCTCGCCGACGTCGTCGCCTGGTTCGACACCACCTATGCGCTCGGGCTCACGAAGGGCGCGCGCGCCGATCTGATAGCCTATCTCGAGGCCGTCGGATCGGCCGATTCGCCCGACGATCGGCGCCCCCTCGCGCAGGCGCTCGACGCGACGTTCGTTTACCTCGAGCTCCTCGCCGCGGGCTCGGTGAAGGACGATCGTCGCGTCTGGACCTCGGTGACGGCGCTGTGCGTCGAGGCCCTCGACGGCGCGCCCCGGCGGCCCGATTCCGAGGCGCGGCGCCTCCGCGATCGAAAGAGCCTGATCGATCTCGACGGCCGGGCGCGCGCCGCGGCGAGCCTCGACGGCCTGCGCGAGGACGCCCGGCTCCTCCACCGCGAGCTCACGCGCTACGGGGCGGATCTCCAGGGGGCGATCGCGGCCGAGAAGCGATGAGCAGCGCGCAGAAAAACGCTGCGATCGGCTCGCCGACGTGGAATAGTGGTTGACAACCGGAGGGGCTTTTGACCGACTGGCGGGCGCGGCGACGGTCACGCCGTGGAGATCGGAAGCCATGCCCCGCTACCTCGTCATCCATCACGCCCCCGGCATCAGCCAGGAAGATTTTCAGCGCAACATCCCGGAGGTCCTCGCCGGCAAGCACGCCACCTTCCTCCACACCTACGTGAACATCGCCAGCGGTACGGTGGTGAACATTTACGAGGGCGAGAGCGAGGCCGCCGTCGGCCGCGAGCTCGAGCGGGTCGGCTTCCCCTTCGACGAGATCCAGGCGATCCAGTTCGAGGGCTCGGCGGCCGAGCTCCGCAAAATGATCGGGCAGTGAGCCTGCGGCGAGGGTAGCGCGATGTCGACCGAGATCCGCCCCGAAGAGGGCCTGTGGTTCGGGAAGGCCAGGACACCGAACAAGGTGCCTCGCAAGGTGAACGTCTTCGAGAACATGCTCGCTCACCAGGGCATGCTCGAGCAGACTCCCCT
Source organism: Byssovorax sp. (assembly GCA_040006075.1). Taxonomy (GTDB): domain Bacteria; phylum Myxococcota_A; class Polyangia; order Polyangiales; family Polyangiaceae; genus JANYGI01. Next base: position 35,318 of record JBDTXR010000023.1, read on the forward strand.
GTTCCCGTACTTCGGTCCCGGCGACATCGTACCCACCTCCGCGCTCTCGATCTCGCTCCCGGACATGCCCCGGGTGCACTTCTATCACTACAACGACGTCCCCGAGGTGATCCTGACCATGGCGGGCGACGGCGCCCTGCTCGCCACCGGACAGCTCTATTTGCAGCAAGGCACCCACGGCGTCACCACGTTCCTCCGCAAGCCGGTGGCCGACGAGGCGCGGGTCTTCCAGATCTCGCTCATCATCGTACGGATGAAGGGGGAAGGGCCGCAGAACGAGGGGTTCATCCTCCGCTGCTCCGGCTGCAACGAGGTCGTGTTCCGGATGGATCGCGACGTGTGGACCGGCGTTCAGCACCGCTATTATCCCGAGCTGGCCAACGTCCGCTTCTACGCCGACGCGGTCGACGCCTTCAACGCCGAGCCGCGCGCCTGCGGTAAATGCGGCGTGGTCCAGGCCCGCTTCCCGCAAGAGCTGATGGGCTGGCGGCGGTACGCGCAGTACGCCGAGCTCTGCAACCGCGCGCGCGCCGACATCGAAGCGCAAGCGGCCCGCTGAGGAAGGCACCATGGCCCTCGAACGCAAGAAAACGCTCAACGTCTTCAAGGAGGCTCCGCACGCCTGGGGCTCCTACGACGACTATCCGGTGGGCCCGAACGGCACCGATCCCATGCCCCACCTCAGCCGCAACCGCGTGGCTCAGCCGTTCTTCCTGGTCTGCGAGGAAGATCAGGTGTTGATCCAGATGGCCGGGGAGGGCGAGATCGAGCTGATGGACCGCGAGGGCGGCGAGCCGGAGACCCGGGACGACGCGTGGGGAGGAGCCGCGTTTGGACCGACCCGGATGCGGCTCGTCCCCGGCGACAGCGTGTACATCCCGGCGGGCGTGCCCAGCCGGCTCGTCCCGCGCGGGGAGAACCTCCAGATCAAGCTCAAGGCCTATCCCCCGGCGCGCGAGGCCGTGGCCTGGTATTGCCGCGGCTGCGGGGCGCGGGTGCACGCGCGCGCGCTCGACGCCGGCGTGGTGCAAGGCGAATACTGGCACGCTGTCGAGGTGTTCAACGCCGACGCCGCGCTGCGCACCTGCGCCGGGTGCCAGCGGGTTCATCCGCCGGTCGAGCTCGGGGACATCGCGTGGCGCGAGGTGGCCGCCGCCCTCCGCGCCGAGGATCACCGGTAGGCGCGGCTCGCCCGTTTGCCTCAGGAGATCTCCCGCGTGCAGAGCCAGGATCCAGTCGAGTCGTTGCGCCTCGAAGCGGCGGCGCTCCGGGCCGAGCACGCCGCGCTCGAAGTCGCGCTCGCGGGGGCCGAGCGGACGGCGCGGCGGTTAGAGCGGCTGGTCGCCGCGGTGCCGGGGATCGTGTGGGAGAGCGAAGGGACGCTGGGCGAGCCCGGCTATCGAGTCACCTACGCCGGCGGACAGATCGAGCAAATCCTCGGGTATTCAAGGCAACAGTGGATCGCGAGCCCGGCCTTCTGGCCCTCGATCGTCCACCCCGACGATCGGGCGAGGGTGCTCCGTGACTCCGCGCCTTCGGGGCACCCCACCGAGCATCGCTTCGTCGCTCGCGACGGACACGAGGTCTGGGTGTCGCCGCGAATGCGCGTCCTCCGCGGCAAAGACGGGGCGATCGTCGGTACCAGCATCTTCGCGATGGACGTCACCGAGCGGGTGCTCGCGGAGCGCGCCGGCGCCGAGCTCCACCTGCGGGCCCAGACGCTGGCGCGGCGCCTCGACGACCTGCTCGCGAGCGTGCCCGGCGTGGTCTGGGAGACGCGGATCGACGGCGCGTCCCACGTCCCCTCGTTTTACAGTGGCTATCTGACCACCCTGACTGGCTATCTGCCGGAAGAGCTCCTCGGCGTGGAGGGAGGAGCGCGCCTGATCCTCCACCCGGAGGACCAAGCCCGCGTGGTCCACGAGCTCGGGACCCACCTCGGCAAGAGCAGCGCGCCGGTCGAGTTTCGCCTCCTGACCAAGGATGGACGCACGCTCTGGGTCGAGACCCGGGTCCGGCCCGTGAAGGGCAAGGGCGGCGAGCTCCGCGGCATCTGCGGGGTGATCATGGATATCACCGCGCGCAAGCTCGCCGAGCGCGCGCAGGAGCAGCTCGAGAACGAGATGATCGCCGCCCAGGCCGAGGCGCTGGCCGAGCTCTCGACTCCGCTCCTGCCGATCTCGGGCGACGTGCTGGTGATGCCGCTGATCGGCGTCGTCGACGCCGCGCGGACCGCGCAGGTTGCCGAGGTGCTGCTGGAGGGGATGAACGCCGCGCGGGCGCGGGTGGCCATCGTCGATCTGACCGGCGTGCCGAGCCTCGACAGCGACGCTGCCGATGGCCTGCTCCGGGCTGCGCGCTCGGTGGGGCTCCTCGGCGCGGAGGTGGTGCTCACCGGCCTTCGCCCCGAGGTGGCGCGGACCCTGGTGGCCCTCGGGACCGACTTCAGCGGGCTCACCACCTGCCGCACGCTCGAGGGCGGGTTAGCGCACGCCGCCCGGCGATCGCGCGGGCGCTGACCGCGGGATCCAAGGAGAGCCGACGCCATGGGAGAGCCGGATACCGCCGAGTCACTTCACCTGGAGATTGCCACTCTGCGGTCGCGGACCGCCGCGCTCCAGGCCGCGCTCCGGGGCGCGGAGGAGCGGGTCGAGCGGCTGGAGCGGACCATCGAGGTGGTGCCCGGCGCGGTGTGGGAGAGCGAGGGATCCCCCGGACAGGCCGACTACAAGATGCCTTTCGTGAGCGGGCAGGTCGAGCGGATCTTCGGCTACACTTTCGCGGAGTGCCTCCGTCACCCGAGCTTCTGGACCTCGATTGTCCACCCCGACGACACGCCGATCGTCGCCCGAGAGCTCTCGCAGGTCGCCGCGACCGGCGGCCGCCTGTCGGAGCTCCGGTTCCTGACCAAGGACGGTCGTTCGGTCTGGGTCGAGACCCATATCGCGCTCCGCCGCGACGAGTCGGGCGCGGTGGTGGGCCGGTGCGTCGTGGCGCCGGACGTGACCGAGCGCGTCCTCGCGGAGCGGGCGCGGCGGGAGCAGCTCGCCCGCGCCGAAGAGCTCGCGGCGCGGCTCGACAACCTGATCGCCGGCGTACCCGGGCTGGTCTGGGAGTCCCGGGTAGACCCCGGGAGCCCCGGCCCGGCGCCCACGTTCGTGAGTGACTATCTCCTGACGCTGGTGGGCTATCGGCCCGGCGAGGTCGTGGGCAAGCCCTGGATCTGGAACCAGATCACCCACCCCGACGATCGGGCGCGCGTCGACGAGGAGACCGCGCAGATCCACGCCGGCGGGGGCGGGCAGATGCAGTATCGCGTCGTCGCCCGCGACGGGCAGATCCGCTGGGTGGAGACCCACCTCCGGGTGATCCACGACGAGGGCGGCGCGGTCCGCCGCGCGCTCGGCGTCACCCTCGACATCACCGAGCGCCGGTTCGCGGAGGAGGCGAGGGCAGCCCTCAACGATCAGGTGATCCAGTCGCAGAAGGCGACCCTGGTCGAGCTCCAGGCGCCGCTGATCCCGATCTCGCAGAGCGTGCTGGTGATGCCGCTGATTGGCACTCTCGACGAGGCCCGCCTGGCGCACGCGCTCACCGCGCTCTTGCAGGGGATCACCGCCGCCCACGCCCGGATCGTGATCCTCGACGTCACCGGCGCGCGCAACGTCGACGCCCGGATCGCAGAGGCCTTGCTCAAATCGGCGCGCGCCGCCGGCCTGCTCGGGGTGGAGGTGGTGGTGACCGGGATCTCCCCGCCCGCCGCGGCGACGCTGGCTCGCCTCGGGGTGAGCTTTGAAGGCCTCGTCCTCCATGGCACGCTGGAAGACGGCATCCGCCACGCGACCAACCGCTCCTGACTCTCCGATGCGAGCGAGGTGCTACAAGGCGGCGCTGTGAACGGCGCGAGCAGCTTCGGGGCGAGGGGTCGGCGGGTCACCGCGAGCGCGGTGCTCTGGCTCGCGATCGTGGCGATCGGCGGCGTTTCGTGGGCGGAGACGCTGCCGCCGCCGCTGGCCGGCGCCGAGGGCTTCGCCGATCGTGGGCTCGGGGGCATCCGCGGCATCACCCTCGGGCCGATCGAGAACTCCCGGCACGAAGGCAAGGGCTACGGCTCCCACGCCAGCGCGCGATCGATGGTCGAGGCGCGCACGCTCGGCGCGAGCTGGGTGAGCCTGA
>JBDTXR010000024.1:0-39490 GCA_040006075.1 Byssovorax sp.
GGTGCTCGCTCTCCGCGTCGAGGGCGCTCGTGGCCTCGTCGAGCACGAGGATCCGCGGGTCCTTCAGGACGGCGCGGGCGATCGCGACGCGCTGCTTCTGGCCGCCCGAGAGCTGCACGCCCCGCTCGCCGACGAGCGTCGCGTACCCCTCGGGAAACCGCGTGATGAAGTCGTGCGCGTTCGCGGCGCGCGCGGCGGCGACGATCTCGGCGCCCGTGGCGCCGGCGCGGCCGTAGCGGATGTTCTCGGCGATGCTGCACGAGAAGAGGATCGGCTCCTGCGAGACGACGCCGATCTTGCGGCGCAGGCCGTCGGGCGCGAGCTCGCGGAGATCGTGGCCGTCGATGCGGATCGATCCGCCGTCGGGATCGTAGAGCCGGGTGAGGAGGCCGGCGATCGTCGATTTGCCGGCGCCGGAAGGCCCGACGAGCGCCACGATCTCGCCGGGCTTCACCGCGAGGTTGATCCCGTTGAGCACCCGCGCGTCGGGGCGGGTCGGGTACGAGAACGTCACGTCCTCGAAGTCGACGCGGCCCTCGATCGACGCGAGCTCGAGCCCGCCGGTCGCCGGGATCGACGGGGTGCGATCGAGCAGCTCGAAGATCCGCTCGGCCGCGCCGCTGGCCTTCATGAAGTCGGCCCAGAGATCGGTGAGGCCGCCGAGCGAGACCGCGACGAACATCGTGTACACGAGGAAGGAGGTGAGCTCACCGACGGTGAGGGTGCCCGATGCAACGAGGCGCCCGCCGTACCAGAGGACCGCGGAGATAGCTGCATAGGCTGCGAACGACGCGATTCCGGTGAACTTCGAGGCCATGATCGCCCGCGCCCGCGCGAGGTCGAACGATTTGTTGACCGCCGACGCGTAGCGCGCGACCTCGCTCGGCTCGGCCGCGAACGAGCGCACGGTGCGGATGCCCCCGAGCGACTCCTCGGCGACCTCGCTGCTCTTGGCGAGCGTGTCCTGCACGTCGCGCGAGAGCTTGCGGACGCGGCGTCCATAGGCCACGGCGCCGAGCGCGACCGGCGGCACCACCGAGAGCATCACCAGCGTCAGGACGCGCGAGGTGTAGAAGAGGCAGCCAATCCCGCCCACGACCGAGGCCGCGAAGCGGAGACCCATCGAGATGTTCACGCTCACGGTGTTCTGGAGGACGGTGGTATCCGCGGAGAGGCGGTTGGTGAGCTCACCCGTCTTCGTGGCGTCGAAGAAGGCGATCTCCTGCTCGATCAACCGGGCGAAGAGATCCGAGCGCAGCCGGGTGACGACCCGCTCCCCCGCGATGGTGAAGAGCGCGGAGCGGAGCGCCCCCGCCACGGCCTGGATGAAGAAGACGCCGAGGAGCCCCAGGGCCGCGTGATCGAGCGCGGTGACGCTCTTTCCATCGCCGATCGACTGGTCGACGATGACGCCGATCGCCCGCGGCAGCACCAGGCCGGCGACGCTGCCGACGGCGAGGAAGAAGGTCCCGACGGCGATGCTGCTCCGCTCGGGCTTCGCCAGCTCCAGGATCCGTCGAAAGGAGTCGGGGCGAAACGTCGGCTTCGGATCGGCGGGCATCACCGCACGACATAGCGGCTCGGGCGCTCTGCCTGTCGTAAATACTGTTAAGCGTCGACGCGGATCGGCCGTTCTCTCTCGCTGTCATGGAGAGGCGCGATCCCCGATCCGAGTCGGCTCTGTCAGTCTCGATCGACGCGGATCCGGGCGCGGAGCATGAGCGCGCCGATGAGATCCTCCTCGGCGTCGCTCCGCTGCGACCACCCGAGGGCGAGGTAGCGCAGGAGCTCGCCCAGGGTCGGGCCGGCGGGGACGACGCGGCCGGCGCGCACCAGCGAGAGCGCCTCGCCGTCCGCTGCGAGGCCCAGGACGGCCTGCGTGGACGAGGCGCCGAGCGCGGAGCCGAGGAGCCTGGCGACCGGGTAGAGGCCCGCGGCGGCGCCTCGAGCCCACGCGGCGTCGGCGCCCCGCGCGCGCAGGTCGGCCTCGCGGAGAAACTGGAGGGTGCCCTCGATCGCGCCGATCGACAGCTCGCGGTAGCGATCTGCGAGATCGGTGGGATCGGCCCAGTCGTAGGTCGAGACCAGGGCGGCGTGCGCTGCGGGCTGCGCGATCCCGGCGATCGTTTGAGGTGCAACGAATGCGCCCCGTCCGTCGACGCGCCGGAGCGCGCGGTTGAGGCGTCGCGCCTCGTCGGCGATGGCCGCGGGCCCGGGCTCGATCAGCCGCACGTCGACGCGCCGCTCGGTGTCGAAGAGCGCGCCCATCAGCGCGGGGAGCGCCGGCGCGCGGAGCTCGCCCGAGAGGAACGTCGAGCCGCGGTAAGGCCGGATCGCGGCGGCCTCGGCGGCGATCGCCTCGGCGTCCGTGGCCTCGTCGTCGACGTCGACGACGATCTCGTGGACCTCGCTGGTCTGCCCGGTCTCGACGCCGGCCTCGATCCCGTCCTCGCTCTCGCGGACGAAATGCCGGAGATACCCGCTCGCCGAGCAGCGCCAGCCGTCGTCGTGGATCACGTCCTCGGCGAAGACCGCGCAGAGCACCTGCGCCCCGGGAAACCCGAGCTCGGCCGCCGCGTCGAGGACGCCGACCGCGGGCGAGACCTCCGCTTCGAACAGCTCGATCAGGTGCTCGAGATCGTCGCCGTCGCGCCCGAGGCCGCTCGCGTAGAACGCGGCGCAGTGATCGGGGATGCCCCGCAGCGGCGCGACCCGCAGGTGCGGAGACGGCACGTCGAAGCCGGCGAGCGCGACCGCGAATCCCCGGGAGAGAGCGCGATCCGGGACCTCGGAGGGGCGGAAGATCAGGGCGGCGAAGGGCGCGGTCATCGGCGCGCAGCGTACGGCGCGGGCGGGGCCCGATGTCAACGAGCGTTCCGCTCCGGAGGTCAGGTTCCGGTGCGAACGCATGAACGCGGCACGGAGGCCGGGCATCCGACCGATCGACGAAGCGAGCGACGAACGCCGGGCAGGGCGCTGCCCGCGGCGAGGCAGAGCGCGCCCTCCCGCGCCGCCGGCGCTCTCTCGATTCGATCACGAAACACCCGTGTGCCCCGCCGTCCGGCGGAGGCGTTACCGGCGCGCGTCCGCGCTCGCCAGGGATCGATCCATGAATCACGCGTCTCTCCCCGCTCGATCACGCCGTTCGTCGCGCTGCCGCTCCTCGATCGCGCTCGTCGCGCTCTCCGCCATCGCGGCGTCGTCCACGCTCCTCGCGGCCGCGCCTGCCGCCGCCGATCCGGCTCCGTGGATCGGCTACGCGTACGGATCCTGGCCGTCACCCACGCGCTTCGAGGGCAGCACGGACAGCGTCACGACGCCGGCTCGGCCGCCGCCCGACGCGGTGACGGAGCGCGCCCCGAAGGACGAAGGGGGTCCGAGCCTGGACCTCGGCTGTGCGACGGAGGTGCCTTTGATGGTCGGCGGCCAGCTCACGCTGGAGCTGCCCTATCGGATCCTCCTGCAAGGCGAGGTGGGGGTGCTCCCCGCGGCCTATGTCAACGGGATCGACAGCGTGCTCACCGGCGCGGGGGCCTATGACGCGACGACCTCGGCGCTGGTCCGCAGCACGCTGCAAAGCTCGCTCGTGGTCCGCGCTTCGGCGGGGTTCCGACCCTTCTCCACGCATGGCCTGGAGATCATGGGCGGCTACACGCTGACCTCGCTCGGCGGCGGCGTGAGCGCGCGCACGGCCGTCGAAGCCGCCGCGGGGATCGCCGTGCCGGCCGAGATCCCCGACGCGGAGATCCAGCTCCGCACCACCATTCACAGCCTCCATGTCTCCCTGGGCTGGCGGTGGATCGTGGGCGATCACTTCGTGGTGCGCGCCTCGCTCGCGTACCTCCAGGCGGTGGGATCGTCGTCGAGCCTCGCGGTGCCCGCGGGCGCGTCGGCCGTGCCGGGCGTCACGGCGAAGGTGGATCAGATCAGCCAGGCCGTGGATACGACGTTGAACAGCACGTACACGAAGTACGCAAAGCTGCCGGTGATCGGCCTCTCGCTGGGCTATCGGTTCTGAAGCGGTCCCCCGGATCCGGCGGGGGCGCGAGTGACGCCGACGGATCCGTGCGCCACCGCGCGTGACGATCGCGACGCGGGGTGCTGCGCGGTCCGGGTTCGCGCATACTCGCGGCCGCGAGGTGTTCCGCGATGATCGTCACCCAGAGCCAGCTCGAACGGCGGATCGCGGAGATCAGCGCCGGCGTGAAGGATCCTCGGGCCGGGCTCTTCGGGCCGGGCTCGATGACCTGGCGGATCTCGCGCGAGTCGATCGTCTTCCTCGGCGCGGGGCGGGCGGCGCTCTTGCAGCTCGCGCATCCGTACGTGGCGCACGGGATCGAGCAGCACTCGGCGACGCGGGCCGATCCGGTGGGGCGCTTCAACCGCACCTTCCTCCACGTGTACGGGATGATCTTCGGCGATCTCGAGAGCGCGGTCACCGCGGCGCGGCGGGTTCGCAAGGTTCACGATCGGATCCACGGCGTGATCGACGAGGACGTGGGCCGCTACCCGCGCGGGCACCGCTACACGGCGCATGACGAGCCGGCGCTGCTCTGGGTCTTTGCCACGCTGACCGAGACCAGCGTGATGGCCTACGAGCTCGGCGTCGGCCGGCTCTCTGCGGCGGAGAAAGACGCCTACTACCAGGAGATCAAGCTCTTTGCGGGGCTGTTCGGGATCGCCGAAGCGGCCATGCCGCCCGACTGGCCGGCGTTCAAGCGCTACTGCGAAGAGACCATGGCTTGCGACGCGGTCGCCGTGGGGAGGCCGGCGCGGGAGACCGCGCGCTTCCTCCTCACGCCGCCGCGCGGGGTGCTCGGGCCGTTCATGCGCAGCTATGCGGCGCTGACGACTGGCCTCCTCCCACCGCGGCTGCGAGAGGCCTTTGGCCTGGCGTTCGGCCCCGCCGAGGAGGCCTCGTTTCGCCGCACGCTCCGCGCGGTGGAGCTCGGGTGGCCGCTGCTCCCGGATCGCCTGCGCTGGGTCCCGGACTACGTCGAGGCCCGGCGGCGCATCGAGGGGCGCCCGCGCCCCGACAAGCTGGGTCGGGCGGTACAACAGGCGATCTTGAGCAGCGTCAAGCCGCGGCCGCCGGGGTGAGCGCGGCTCAGCCCTTCTTGCTCTTCCAGACCTGGGCAATCCACTCTTCCACGTCGTCGACCTGGCTCGGGATGTGGGCAGAGAGGTTGTCGTAGCCGCGCTTGGTCACCACGATGTCGTCCTCGATCCGGACGCCGATGCCGCGGTACGCCTCGGGGACCGTGAGGTCGTTCTCCTGGAAATAAAGGCCCGGCTCCACCGTCAGCACCATCCCCACCTCGAGCTTGCCAAACTTGTAGACTTCGGAGCGGGCCTGAGCGCAGTCGTGGACGTCGAGCCCGAGCATGTGGCTCACGTTGTGGAGCGAGTACCGCTTGTAGAACTGGTGCTCTTCCTTCAGCGCCTCGGCCGCCGTGGTCTTGAGGATGCCGAGCGACGAGAGGCCGTCGGCCAGGACCTTCATGGCGGCCTTGTTCGGCTCCATGAAGTCGTTCCCGGGCTTCACGGCCTTGAAGGCGGCCTTTTGCGCCTTGTACACCAGCTTGTAAATGGCCCGCTGCTCCTTCGAGAAGCGGCCCTTGATCGGCAGCGTCCGGGTGATGTCGGCGGTGTAGAGCGAGTTGCCCTCGACCCCGGCGTCGAGCAGGAGCAGCTCGCCTTTGTGGAGCGTGCCGTCGTTCTTCGTCCAGTGGAGCACGCAGGCGTGGGGGCCGGAAGCGGCGATGGTGCCATACCCCACGTCGTTGCCCTCGACCCGGGCGCGGAGGTTGAAGATCCCCTCGACCTCGCGCTCGCTCTTGGCCTTGCGCAGGCCCCGGATCACGTCTTCGAAGCCGCGCTTGGTCGAGTCGATCACCGCGCGGAGCTCGACGATCTCGGCCTCGTCCTTGATCAGCCGCATCTCCGAGAGCGCGGCGGCGAGCGGCTTGTCGCGATCGCCCGAGGCGAGCACGTCGTCGACCTTCGCCGAGAAGCCGCGGAGCACCGCCCGCTTGGCCCCGGCGTCGCCGGCGAGCGTCTCCAGGAAACCCTTCAATTCAGGGAGCCCGCGGCACTCGTGGACCCCGAAGCGGACCAGGCTCTCCGGCACGCCGAGGCGCGGGCCGACCCAGAGCTCGCCCTTGATCCGGTCGGTGAAGAACGTGGCGTCGCTGCGCCCCGGGTTCGGCTCGATGTAGAGGACGTCGGTGTGGCCGCCCTCGACTGGCAGCATCACCAGCACGCAGTCGGGCTCCAGGTTGCCGGTGAGATAGTAGAAATCGGTCCCGGGGCGGAAGCGATAGTGGGTGTCGTTGGACCGCACCTTCTCGTGGCCGGTGGGGATGATCAGCGTCTCGCCGGGAAAGAGCTTGGAGAGGGCGCGGCGGCGGCGCGCGAAGGCCTCGTGGTTGGTGATCGGATCGCTGGGCGCGATGGGCGCGGCGCCCCAGTCCTGGACCATGAAGTCGAGCAGGGCCTTCGGAGGCGGGGTGTCGTGCGACGCCGGGGGAGCCGCCGGCGCCGCGGGATCCGCAGGATTTTGCGGCGCATCCGGCGCGTGAACGGCAGGGGCGGGGGTGGCGTCGTCGTTGAGCTGGTTCATGGCGATTGGCGATACTTTACCAATCGGGCGCCTTTGCAAAGCGCTTTCCGGGACGAGCAGCACGCCGACTCGCGCGCCTGTCGTGTAGGATGCGAGCGGGCATCGGGCACGGCCCCGATGCGAGAGGCGGCGCGACGATGAAGAGCGCGTGGATTCGACGGCTGGCGATCTTCGGGGCGGCGACGGTGCTGTTCGCGGCTGCATGCAGCGTGGAGGAAGACCCGATCCCCATGGGTCAATCGCTGGGCGTGCGCCCTCTGGGCAGCGGATCCGGCGTCGGCGGCATGGGGATCCCCGGCTCGTCGTCGTCGAGCTCCAGCGGGAGCAGCGGCGGCAACAAGGTCTCGACCAGCTCGTCGTCGAGCTCGAGCTCGAGCAGCTCGGCGGGGGGCGCCGGCGGCGTCTCGGTCGTCTCGTCGAGCTCGAGCGTCGGCGCAGGCGGCGTCGGAGGCGCCCCGGCCAGCTCGTCGAGCTCGAGCGGCGGGGTGGGGGGCGCCGGCGGCGCCCCGGGCAGCTCGTCGTCGTCCAGCGCGGTGTCGAGCTCGACCGCCGCCGCCAGCTCGTCCACCGGGTCGAGCATCATCATCCACCTCGTCGACGGCATGACGTGCATGCTCGGCTCCGACTGCCTCTCCGGATCGTGCGCCGACGGCGTGTGCTGCAGCTCGGACTGTACGGGCGCGTGCATGGCGTGCACGGCGGCGAAGAAATTCAGCGGCGCCGACGGGCAATGCGGCCCGATCGCCGCGACGAAGGATCCCGACAACGAGTGCGCCACCACCGGCGCCGTGTGCGACAGCACCGGCGCCTGCGACGGCGCGGGGGCGTGCACCGCGAAGAAATCGCCCGGGTTTCCGTGCGCGCCGGGATCGTGCAGCGGCAGCCTGGCCCTCGATCCGTCGACCTGCAATGGGGCGGGCAACTGCGTCCCGGGGGGCTCGACGCCGTGCCCGGCGGGCTGCCTCGGGACCATCTGCATGACGAGCTGCTCGGACGACACGGCGTGCGCGCCGAACGGGTACTGCGTGGTCCCGACCTGCGTGCCGAAGAAGCCGATCGGCGCGAAGTGCGCGGTCGCATCGCAGTGCTCCAACGGCTTCTGCGCCGACGGCGTCTGCTGCGACGCCGCCTGCAATGGCGGGGCGTGCCAGGCGTGCTCGGTGGCCAAGGGCGCGTCGAGCGACGGGGCGTGCACGCCCCTCAACGGGCCGGCGCCGGCCGGGCAATGCGGCGACAACCTCGCGTGCACCGACGACGTGTGCAGCGGCGGCGTGTGCGCGAATTTTGCGAAGGTCTGCTTGGCCGCGGGCGACGCGTGTCACCTCGCGCCGACGTGCGACACCGGCACCGGGAAGTGCGGCGCCGAGTCGGTCAAGGTCTGCCCCACCGACGGGCTCGGCGTCTGCGAGACGCGCCTCTGCGACGTCACCGCGCAGGGCGCGTGCGTGGTCCGCTCGCGGCTCGACGGTGCGCCGTGCAAGATCCCGGAGGGCGCGGGGATCTGCGTGGCCGGGAGCTGCTTCACCCTCACCGGGACCCAAGGCAGCGGCGGCTCCGGCGGGGCGATGGCGACGAGCAGCGCCGCGACCGGGGTGAGCGGCGCGACCGGCGCGGGCGGCCAGGGCGGCGCCGGCGGCGGTCTGTTCCACTTCGCGGGCGGCGCGTGCTCTGTCGTCGACGACGTCAACGACGTCAACACCGGCGAAAGCCGCCTCGCATGGATCCTCGTCGGGCTGCTCTTCGCGGCGCGGCGGCGACCGCGGCGCGCGACCGACCGATCGTCGCGAGGGTCGCGCGATGCGTGAGCGCCGGGCTCGCGAGGCCGCCGTCGCGGCCATGATCCTCGCCTTCGCGGCGGCCTCGATCCTCCCGGCGTCGGCGCGCGCGCAGACCTTCGGCGGGATCGCGCTCGACCAGCTCGATCCCGCGCCCGCGGGCGACACCTTCACCGCGGTGCCCTCGCCCTTCGCCGCGGGGCACCTGGTCCCGCGCGGGATCGCGCTCTTCGACTACGCGGCGCGGCCGCTCACGCTGGTCACGACATCGAGCTCGCGGCCCGTCGTCAGCGGGCAAGGCTTCCTCCACCTCGGCGCGTCGTTCGCGCTGTGGGACCGGCTGCTGCTCTCGCTCTCGCTCCCGGTGGCGATCGTGCAGAGCGGTGAGGCGCCGAGCGCGGGGCACTTCACGTTCGCCTCGCCATCGTCGGCGCAGGTCGGCGATCTCCGGATCGGCGCGCGGATCCGCCTCGTCGGCGACGACGGCGCGCCGTTTCAGCTCGGCGTCTCCGCCGCGGTTCACGCGCCCACGGCGCCGGCCGGATCGTTCGCGGGTGAACGATCGGCGCGGCTCTCTCCGCGCGTGGTCGCCGGCGGGCAGGCCTCGCGCTTCGTGTGGAGCGCGGCCGCGGGCGTCGATTTTCACGGCGATCCCAACCCGTCGACGTTCGCCTGGGGCGCCGCCGCGGGCGTGCGTCTCGGCGGGGATCGCGCGCAGCTCGGCGTCGAGATCTTCGGCGCGACGCCGGTCCAGGCCTCGTTCTTCGATCTCGATCCGCAGACCCGGATCGCCCGCGGTCTCGGGTCCAACGTCGAGGTCGAGCTCGGCGTGAAGGTGCGCCTCGTTCGCAGCCTGTTCCTCACCGCGGCCGCTGGGCCGGGCCTCACCGACGCGATCGGGACGCCCACGTTTCGCGCGCTCGGGGCGCTCGCCTGGGCGCCCCTGCCGGAGAGCGCCGCGGCGCCGACCGACGCCGTGCTGGCCGACACCGACGCCGACGGCGTCGTCGATCGCGACGACGCGTGCCCCTTCGCGTACGGCGTCGCGAGCGCGGATCGCCGGCGAAATGGCTGCCCTTTGCTCGACGCCGACGAGGACGGGATCGCCGACGAAGGCGACGCGTGCCCCGATCGCGCGGGCGCGAAGAGCGCCGATCCGAAACGCAACGGGTGCCCGATCGACAGCGACGGCGACGGCGTGCCCGACGGCCTCGACGGCTGCCCGAAGCAGAAGGGCAGCGCCGCGACCAACGGCTGCCCCGCGCCGAAGTAGCGTTATTTTGCGCTTCGAACGATCGCCCCGTCGGCCTTGTCGACGGTGCCCTCGTTGACCCAGAACACTGCGTCCTTGCCGACGACGATCGCGCCGGGGTTGATCTGGTGGCTGGCGATCTCGGTCAGCGTGCCGCCCTTGAGGCGCATCACCGCGCCGCGCGTGCGGCTGGTCCAGTAGACGACGCCGTTGTCGACGGCGAGGCCGTTCGGGTAATCCTCGCCGTCGGCGTTGACCAGCGTGGGCGTGCCGCCGCCGGTCGACGCCACCGAGTACACGCCGCCGCGGTGGTTGCGATCGGCGAAGCTCGCGAAGTACACGGTGGCCCCCGCGCCGACGCCCGTCGGGACGAGCGCGATCGATCGCGGCGTCGCCACCGTCGACGCCGCAGGGATCGCGCCGGTTCCGTCGTTGCACGCGACGACGCCGTTGGTGGAGTCGAGCTTGTCCTCGTAGGTCCAGCAGACGAGCCCGTTCGCCGCGGCGATGCGGCGAGGCGCGGAGCCCATCGGACTCGGCCCGGGGACGACGACCGACGGCCCGCTGGAGATCGTGCCGCCCTTGCCGAGGGTGAACTGGGTGGAGGAGACCTGATTCGAGGTGAGATCGGTCCACACCACCGTCGTGCCGTCGAGCGCGATGCCCTCCGGTCGCCCCAGGTTCGAGATCAGCGCCATCGCCATCGGTGAACCGAGCGCGGTGGCCCCGATCGCGCTGCCCGACGCGTTGGTCCAGAAGGCGACGCCCTGGCTCCCGCTAACGACGATGTCGTGCGGCGAAGGCTGGTCCTTGGCGATCACCACGGCCTCTTCGCCGGTGGTCTGCGCGCGCTTCACCGCGCCGTCGCTGCTGGGGTTGCCGTTCGGGTCGAACGTCCCGCGCACCGTCCAGTAGACGCGGCTCGCGGCCGGCGTCTCTTCGAGGCCCAGCGCCACCGGGTTCTGCTGGCCCGAGGCCACCACGATCGGCGCGGTCGCGCTGGGGGCGACGTACTTGCCCGAGGACGAGAACGGCCCGCAGATCGGGAGCGAGCTCGCCTTGCGCGCGCACGGGCTCTTGCCGGCCGGCGCGGTGACCACGCCGCCGAGCTCGCGGCTCTTGATCTTGTCGCACACCGCGGGCGGGAGCCGGAGCGCGCCGTTCTGGTCCGGCTGCCATCCGGCGTCGCTCTCGGCGTCGAGCGGGACGAAGCACCCGGACGCGCCGCACGAGCCCGCGCCCTGGGTCAGGAGCGCGACGTTGACGTCGTTGCCCGCCTGGATCGTGCAGTTGCCAAGGTTGACGTCGGCGAACGTGGAGCCCTCGAAGCAGCTCGCGGCGTCGAAGCAGTCGCCGTCCTGGCTGCCGGTCCCGCCGCCGAAGATCAGCGCGCCGCTGTAGCTCGCGAGCGAGACCTCGGGCACGGTCACGTCGACGCATTTGCCGGCCGAGCACGTCATCCCGTCGTCGCAGGTGCTCTTGAAGACCAGATCGCCCTTCTTGTCGCGGACGGGCTCTTTGGTCAGGGGATCGAGCACCATCTCGGTCGTCCCGTCGCAGAGGAACTCGATCGGGATCGGGAGCGTCACGGTGCGATCGGCGGGCACGGTGGTGACCACCTCGCGGACCATTCGCGGGGCGCCGTCGCCGCGGAGCGCGAGGACCCGGACCCGCACGGCGGCGCCCGGATCCGTGGCCGAGGCCGTGAACGCCAGGGTCGCGGGGAGCTTGAAGGTGTGCGCGGGATCGAGCGCCTGGTAGGCCATCGTGAACTTCGACTCGCCGGTCTTGGCGATGGTCACGTCGATGATGATCCGATCGATGTCCTTGGGGATCGCGATGTCGGTGCGGATGGCGATCACGATCTCCCCGAGCGGCGCCGGCGAGCACGAGAGCAAGAGCGGCAGACCGGACACCAGCGCGAGCGCGGCGAGCATGCTTGAGCAGCGAGCAGTTCTCATCGGAAGCCCCCGTGGGAGAGTGGAAAGGTACCCAGCGTGCCGTCGACAGCAGGGCGCTGCGTCGGCTTGTAAAGGACGGCGCCGGTCACGACCGCGCCGGCGACGAGCGCCGCGCCGCCCGCGATCCAGAGCCATTTCGAGGTGCTCGAGGCCTTCGGGAGCGGCGTGAGCGTGACCTGGATCTCGCGGGATTTGTCGTCCTGCACCACCACCTCGGACTGGTAGATGGTCATGCCGGGCGAGGTGACGCGGAGGGTGTGGCCGCCGCTCGAGAGCTGGCCGTCCCACTTGCCCTGCGCCATGGCCCGGCCGTCGATGCTGATCAGATCCGCGGCGCCCGCGGCCACCGTGACCCGGCCCTGGTGGACCTCTTTTTCGAGGGCCGCGGTGAGCGTCATCTCGGTCCCGCCGGGGACCTCGAGCGGGCGATCGAAGGGCTTGTAGCCGGCCTTCTGGATGTGGATCCGGCGCGTGCCGACGTCGAGCGACACCGCCGCCGCGAGGGGCGAGGTGCCGACGCTGACGTCGTCGATGACGATGGCCGCGCCGGGCTCGGTCACGGTGATCCGGAGCGCGCTGACCAGCGGTCGGGCCGCGGCGGCGAGGTCTTTGGCCTCCTGGCGATCCTCGGCGGAGATCACCTTGCCGGCCTCGGCGAGGTAGCGATCGAGCGTGGTGAGGACCCGGGTGTAGCGGCGGAGGTTCTTCTCGCAGACCGCGATGTTCCAGAGCAGGCGACCGTCGTGCGACAGCTCGTACACGCGCTGAAATTTGATCAACGCGTTCTGAAAATCGCCGTCCTGGTAGAGCAGCTTGCCGGCCTCGTACTCGGCGCGGGCCATCCCGGTGAGCGACGCCGAGAGGGGCGCCGGCGCGGCGGCGGGCGCGGCCGGAGCTTGCGCCAGCGCGGGCGTCGGCGCGGCCGCGAGGGCCAGCGCGAGCCCCACGGCGGGGCACCAGAAAGAGCTGTGGCTCGGTCGCATCGTCGCGCTTTCCTCGCTACTTGATCGTGACGTCGAACGGGCTCTTCTTCGCGGTCGCGGTCGGCGGCGCGACCGGGACGGCGATCGTCGGCGGCGGCGCGGCGACGGGCTTCGCGGTCGCGGTCGTGGCGGCGACGACTGTCGGGCGCGGCGCGGCGGTGGGCGGCGGCGCGGGGATCACCGCGGGCAGCGCGGCGGAGACCGCGACGCTGGGAACGGGATCCGGAGCGGAATCGGCTTGATTTACCGAGGCGATCGGCGTGGTCGCGGTGATCAACGGCGAGGCGCTCGTCATCGTCGGCAGGGTGGAGTGCGCGTTCGAGGTGGAGCTGCCCGGGCGCGTCAGCGCGAAGACGCCGATGAGCACGCCGGCCACGCCCATCGTCGCGCCGGCGAGGAGCAGCCGACGATCGCGCGGCGCAGGCTGCGTGGCCGTGGTGTCGGCGACGCTGGTGATCGAGGCCGCCGCGGTGGAGGTGGCGGGATCGATCGGGCCCGTGGCGCGCGACGCCGCGCTCTTCGCGGAGCTCTCGAGTCCCTGCGCCGCGCTCATGGTCCGGCCGATCCGTCGCGCCGCCGCCGCCGCTTCGGGGTGGCCGAAGGGCGCGATCGCCTCGGCGAGATCGGCGACCGAGGCGAAGCGATCCTCCCGCTTTTTCTCGAAGCAACGGAACGTCGCCGCCTCGAGCGCCGGGGGCACGTCGCGCCGGAGCGTGGAGAAGGCCGCGGGCGTGGTGATGTTCACCGCGAGCACCAGATCCGGGTACGTCGCGCCGTCGAAGGGGATCACCCCGGCGAGGAGCTCGTACAGGATCACCCCGAGCGACCAGATGTCGGAGCGGGCGTCGGCGTCGCGGGCCGATCGCATCTGCTCGGGCGACATGTACGCGGGCGATCCGAACACCGTGGTCGTGGCGGTGAGCTTCTTCGACTGCGGGCCCTGCTCGGGCTCGGTCGATTTCGAGATCCCGAAATCGAGCACCTTGATCGAGTCGGAGCCGTCGGGCGCGCGGGTGAGGAAGAGGTTCGCGGGCTTGAGATCGCGGTGGATGATCCCCGCGGCGTGGGCCTCGGCGATGGCCTCGCAGGCGTGGAGCAGGTACTCGACCGCGTCTTTCACGGGGAGCGCGCCGCGCTGGTGGACGACGCCGGCGAGGTCGCTCCCTTCGAGGTACTCCATGACCATGAAGGGCACGCCGTCGGCCGTCTCGCCGACGTCGATCACCCGCGCGACGTGCTCGCTCCGGAGCCGCACCAGCGCCCGCGCCTCGCGGAGGAAGCGCTCCACGGCCTCGTCGTTGATCGCCTCGCGGCGCATGACCTTTACCGCCACGCGCTGCCCGAGCTGGAGGTGGGTCGCGGCCAGGACCACGCCCATGCCGCCCTCGCCGAGGACCCGCTCGATCCGGTACTTGCCGGCGACCAGATCCCCCGCCTTCGGCGCGTCGGGGCTCATTCGAGGGTTCTCCAGGGGGCTCGCGTCATGGCGCTCCAGGCTCGGTCGCTGCACGGATGGTAGAGCGCGGCACGGATCGATCGTTCGACAAAATGCGCCCGGAGTGCCGGGTAGCTCACCCCGGGGCGCCGGCCCCTCAACGCGTCAGCGCGCGGCTCGGCCTGCAATCATCGCGCGATCGAGCGTTTCTTCCTCGAGATCGCCGTAGATCGCGTCGCGGAGCGCGGTGCGCACGTCCTGGTTCACGCAGGTCTCCACGGCGACGCGCAGCCGGAGGGCGGTGTCGGCGTCGAGCCCGCGGGGGAGGGCGTGCTCGCCGGCCCGTCCGCCGACGGTGAGCGCCAGGGCCGCGCCGATGCGGAGCTCGCCCGGGGCGTGGCCGTCCTCGAGCACCGCGAGGGCCTGCTCTTTCGGGAGCATCGCCGTCCGGTAGCCGCTCGAGGCCTCGCGCACCAGCTCCGAGAGCGCGAGCCGCCAGGCCCGCACGGTGCGCCCGCGGCGCTCGAGCAGGGCCCCGGCGCGCACGATCTCGGGGCCGCCGGGCAGCATCCCGTCGCGCAGGAGCTCCAGGAGCCGAGCGCGCCGCGCCGCCGCGAGCCGCGCCGTGAGCGAGCCGTACGGCTCTTTTTCGGGCGATGGCACGGGGAGAATGTCGATCGCGACGATCTCGCCGCCGGTCAGCGTCAGGCTCGCTCCGGCGTCGGTCCCGGCCACGCTCTCGATCGCGCCGAAGGCAACAAAGCGGTCTTTCCCGGCCTGTTTCAGGGCGATTCCATCCTTGCCGAGGACGATCGATCCGACCACGCCCGGCCGGTACGCGCCGGCTGCGAGGACCCGGGCCGCGCCCCCGAGCATCCCGGCGATGGCCGCGGCGAGATCGAGGCTCACGAACGGGGCCGCGAGCAGGAAGCCCAGCAGCGTGGCCGCGAGCGCCGTGAGCCAGGGCCACTCGACCCAGCGCGCCGCGGGCTTGCGCTGGTGCAGGCTCGCGAGCCAGGTGCCGTGGACCTTGCTCGCGGCGAGCGCGTCGACGATGGCGAAGCCCTCTTCGTGGCCGTGGACCTTGGCGCGGATCACGTCGCCGTCGCGGGTGCGGATCTCGAGCTCGTCGTCGAGCAGCGACATCGCCGCGGCGGTGACGCTCACCAGCGGGAGCACCGTCTCGAGGCCGCCTTCGCCGAGGACCAGGCCGTCGTCGACGCGGAGCGATCCGTCGCGGAAGCGCGCCAGCTTCGCGCTGAGCCAGAGCAGCGGCGCGCCGACGGCGCAGAGGCTGCCGATGACCACGAGGCCGAGCGACACCAGCACGAACGGGATCGCCAGCAGCATCGCGCCCGGCGAGAACCCGGCGAGGAGCACCCTCGTGATCGCCCCCATCAGCGCGAGGCCGGTCAGGCACCACGCGGCGCCGCGGAGCATGTCGCGCGGACCGCCGAAGCGCTGCACGCAGATCCGCCGCGAACCCGATCCGGCGGTGCTGGGGCGATTCGGCACGTCGTTCCCCGTCAGAATGCCGGGCGCGCCCGGCGCACGCAAGCGCGTCAGTCCGCCGCGCGCGCGGGGCTCCCGGGCAGCGAGCGGTACGATCCGAGGAGGCGCACGGTGCTGGCCCGGGCGCCGATCTCGTCGATGGCCTGGGCGAGCGCCGGATCGTCGGCGTCGCCGGCGAGATCGATGAAGAACGCGTACTCGAACGGCCTCCCGCGGAGGGGGCGGCTCTCGATTTTGCTGAGATCGATGGAGCGATCGGCGAACACGGTGAGCACCGCCGCGAGCGTCCCGGGGCGATGCGGCAAGGTCACGACCAGCGAGGTCTTGCGCGCGCTGCTCCACGCTCCCGCGGGCGGCGGCGTGCCTGGCAACGCGGCGAGCAGAAAGCGCGTGAAGTTCTGCGGGTGATCTTCGAGCTCGCGCTGGAGCACGACGCCGCCGTGGACCTCGGCGGCGCGGCTCGACGCGATCGCCGCCGCGTCGCCGGTGTTGGCGGTGATCACGTCGCGCGCGGCGCCGGCCGTGTTGTACGCGGCGACGGCCTCGATCTGCGGGTGCTGCCGGAAGAACTCCTCGCACTGGGCGAGCGCGACCGGGTGCGAGAGCACGCGACGCAGGGCTTCGAGGCGCACGCCGCGCGGGGCGATCAGCGCGTGGGACACGCGGATCACCACCTCGCCGACGAGGTGGAGGGCGCGGGCGGCGACGAGGTCGTAGCTGGCCAGCACCGGGCCCGCGAGGCTGTTCTCGATCGGCAGCGCGGCGTAGGCCGCCGCCCCGGACTCGACCGCGTCGAAGGCCTCTTCGAGCCGGTGGCAGGGCAGGGTGCGGGCCGAGGGGCCGGCGAAGGCCAGCGCCGCGTCTTCCGCGAAGGCGGCGGCGACCCCTTGAAATGCGACGTCGTGGCGGCCGTGCGCGTCCATGTCGTGGCTTTGCTCCCCGGAGAATTGACGGCGATGACGCCGGCCAAGTAGCATTTCGACCGGCGTCTCGCCGCCAGATACCATTGCCCCGGCGCGGCCGCCGGAGGTGGATCGTCGGGGGCTCCCCGCTCGATCCTTCAGGTCGGATCCATGAACGCGACGCGGTACACCTTCAGCCTGGCCCATGGGCCCCTGCTCACCGTCCGCGCGACGCTCGGTGACCTCCCGTTTTACCGGGGTCGAGCGGGCGAGCCCGCGGCGCTGACCGGTCCGGCGAATCACCTGCTCGTGCCCGGCGAAAACGTCCTCACGCTCGCGATCGAGGCCCCGTCCGTCGCCGCTGCAGCCGCGCTTTTGTCGGCGCCGCCACACCTCTCCTTCGTCCTCCGCGTCGACGACGACGCCGACACGCTCGTGCATTCGGTGAGCGCCGCCGAGCTCTGGGCCGAGCTCCCGCCCGAGCAGCGCAAGGCGCCGTGGAAGCACGTCTCGAGGTTCCACGCCGACACGCGCCTCGTCCGCCCCGCGTGCGCCGAGTCCCCGCGCGCCCGCTTCAACCGCGACGGCACGCCCGAGCAAAAAGAGGCCGTGCGCGAGATCTACCGGGCCTTCGAATCCGGCGACGCGCAGCTCTTTCTCCGCGCGATCAAGCTCGAGCTCGAGGAGCGGCAGAGGGCCTATCCCGGCGTGGCCGAGCTCTCGGCCCCGCGGCGCCGCGAGAAGATCGCCGCGCGCTTCGCCAAGAAATGGCGGATCCGGCCCGTGGATCTGCGGAGCCTGAAGGAGCTCTCGTTCGAGAGCCGACTCGAAGGACGGGTGGCCTTCGTGACCCGGCGCGACGGCGGCGCCGCGATCGAGGCAGTGGCCGCCGGCGACGCGAGCAACCGCGTCGAGATGGATCTGCTGCTGATGCGAAAAGGCTCGGCCTGGCGGGTGTTTCGCTAGAGCGCCGAGAGCTCGGCCTCCATGCGCAGGAGCTCGAACACGATCTCCGCGCCGGCCGCGACCAGGGCGTCCACGAGCGCTCGATCGCCTTCGATCGGGAAATGAAGGGTCTCCGGGCCGCCTTCGCGAGCGTGCGCCCGGAGCGCTTCGAGCAGGGGACGCACGAGCTCGCGGCGGGTGATGCGGAAGCTGTGGGCGCTGGAGGCCGTGGGATCGAACGCGGAGAAGGCCACGATCGCCTCGCCTTCGCGGAGCGCGACGAAGATCCGGCGGCCCCAGGAGCGGAGCCGCGCGAGGCGCTCGACGTCGATCCCGAAGCACGCTGCGATCGCGGCGTCGTCGTCCGGCGTGGGGGTGAAGACGGGCAAGGCGACGGCGGCGCGTGAGAGAGGGAGAGAGGCTATCTGCGTCCACCCGAGTCGCACCGACCAGGTCTCGAGCTCGGTGCGGAGGCCGCAGCGCTCGTAGAGACGGATCGCAGGGGTGTTGTCGCGCTTCACGTGGAGATACCAGCGCTCGCAGCCCTCGGCGACCGCGCGCTCGCGCACCGCGCGCATCAGCAGGAGGCCGGCGCGTCGACCGCGAAAACCAGGATCGATGACCAGGTGGGTGACGTGCGCCGTCCGCCCGTAGACTTGCCAGTACCCGTAGCCGAGCACCTCGCCGCCGCCGTCGAGGACCAGGATCCGCGGGAGCATGACGCGGGTGAAATCGTCGAGCGTCGGCGGGGGATCGGGGACGCCGAGCTCCAGGAAGAGGCGGGCTACGGCCGGGTGATCGTCGGGAGTCGCGACGCGGACGAGCAAGGTCATGTTCGAGGTCCCCGATCGGCGCTCAAAGAGAAGAGAGGAGGACCGCCACGAGCACCGCGAGCCCCAGCAAGACCACCAGCGATCCGCAGCCGAAGAGCACGCCGAGGCCCATGCGTTTGGCGGGGCTCATCTGATCGGGCTCGGTCGCCAGGACGAGGCGAAACGCGCCGAGGATGGTGCCCGAGAAGCCGGCGATCCAGAGCGGCGCCACGACCCACACGGCGGCTCGCACCGAGCCGAATCTGGACGTGACGAGGGCCGCCAGCGCGACCGCCGCGGTCAGGAGAACGAGGCCCAGCGCCGCGGTCAGCGCGCCGGCCTTCCGGATCCTCGTCGTGGTCGCGTCGGGCGGGGGGCGCAGCGTGGTGACGACGAAATCGACGATGAAGAAATAGACGGTCAGCAAGGCGGGCGCGAGCTCCACGTCGCGCCGGCGCCGACCGCGCGGGGCTCGCTCATGGCCGCTCGCCGATCGTGTAGTCGAGATCGTACGAGTGCTTTCCGCCCTCGATGACGATGGCCATCGTCCCGGCGATCCCGGCGAGCTCGGCCGTGCCGGAGTCGGGGACCACGGTGATGATCAGCCGGGGGTTGCCGCGGTCCATGGTACCGCTGTGCTGCAGGGCGAACGTGCCGCTCTTGCCGTGGAGAGTGCCAATCACCCGCTCCATCGCCACGTAGCCCGCGGAGCCCTGGATCTCGGCGCGAACCGCGAGCATCTGGCCCTTGCTCGTGGCCTCGAGGTCGCCGGAGAACTGCTTGTCGAGGGCGAGTCGGCCCACGGTCGGATCGCCGACGGCCTCTTCGGGGGCCTGGGGGACGATCTTCACGGTGAACGTTCCACTGGCATGCTTCGTCATCGAGGTTGTCCTGAGCTGTCGCGAGATCGCGTGGGGTGAGTCGTGGCCGTGCGGGCGATCGAGCCCCAGCGTTACCGGCGGGCGAGGCGGGCGTCAATCCAGGCCATGCGCAGCGGGGCTACCCCGCGAACGGCAGTAGAAACCGGGAGGTGATCACGGCCCGACGCCCGGCGCGTGTACCTCGCGTTGGGCGAACGCATGTCACACCAACCCTCGACGCGAAAATCATGAGCTGTTGCCACCCTGTCTTGCCGGGTTTCGGGCGCGCGTCACGGCGTGATTGCTCGCGGCTTGTTCTTGTTCTCGATCTCCATCTCGATAGAGGAGAGCCGAGGAGAGGACATTTCACGCAGAGGCGCAAAAGGCGGGGAAGGGGAGGAACCGGAGGTGGGGTTATTACCCCCACCTGCTCCGGAGGGGCACCACCGTCCGCCGAAGTGCCACGCTGCGGCGACGCCACGGGCGTGGCGCGGCCGCTACGATCGAGTGGTCTGTCGCGCTGCAGGTGGCCGGATATCGCATCTTTTCGAGGCCCGGGTCGTGGCACCGCGCTTGCTCAACGAGGCGCGAAGCCAGGCCGAAAATGCCTCGTCGCGCTCGATTCAACGCCGGCCCAGGTGGCCCGCGCTTCGGAAGGACTCACCCCATGATCACTCCTCTGCTCCAGCACCCGGTTGGGCAAAGCTCGCCTCGTGCGCGCCGGATCACGCGGATCGTGCTCGCGTTGCTCGCCGCTCCCGCGGGGCTCTCGATGGCCTGTGGTGGCCAGTCTTCGCCGTCGTCGTCGGCGGGTGGAGAAGGAGGCCAGAGCCCGAGTGGCACGCAGACGGTCGGCGCCGGAGGACAGCCGTCGTCGTCCTCGTCGGGCGTCGGCGGCTCGTCGCAGCAGACGAGCGGCACCGGAGGAGGCGGCGCCCCGGCGGGCCAGGCCAACGTGATCTTCGTCCTCACCGACGATCTCTCGATGAACCTCGTGCAGTTCATGCCACACGTGCTCCAGATGCAGAAGGACGGCGCGACCTTCTCCAACTACTTCGTCGCGGACTCGCTCTGCTGCCCTTCGCGAACCTCGATGTTCACCGGGAAGCTCCCCCACAACAGCGGAGTCTTCACCAACCAGGGAGCCGACGGCGGCTATGCCACCTACCTGAGCCAGGGAAACGACGCGCAGACCTTCGCCACGGCGCTC
This sequence comes from Byssovorax sp., assembly GCA_040006075.1. Classification (GTDB taxonomy): domain Bacteria; phylum Myxococcota_A; class Polyangia; order Polyangiales; family Polyangiaceae; genus JANYGI01. Next base: position 20,270 of record JBDTXR010000024.1, read on the forward strand.
TCTGCCGGCGGCTATCGCACCGCGATGATGGGCAAGTTCCTGAATGGCTACGACGCGAACGCCAACGACGCCGCCGCGGGATGGACCGAGTGGGACGTGACCGACAATGGCTACAAGGGGTACGGCTACCCTCTGAACATCAACGGCACGGTCGTGCCCCATGGGAGCGCGGACGCTGATTTTCTCACCGACGTCCTCTCCGGGCTCGGCCAGACGTTCGTCGGGGATCCGTCGGCGAAGCCGTTCCTGATCGAGCTCGCGCCCTTCAGCCCGCACTCCCCGTATGCCTCGGCGCCCCGGCATGCGAACCTGTTTCCGAACCTCAAGTACCCGCACACGCCGTCGTTCAACGCGGCTCCGGCGGCGACCGATCCCGACTGGCTCAAGCCCATTCCCGCCCTGACACCCGCGCAGATCAAGAGCATGGATACGATCTATGCCAAGCGCGCGCGAGCAGTCCAGTCGATCGACGAGATGATCGGCGCGCTGCAAAAGCAGCTCGTGGCCAGCGGGCACGACAAGGACACCTACATCTTCTTCACGTCGGACAATGGGTATCACCTGGGCGAGCACCGCCAGATGCCGGGGAAGATGACGGCGTTCGACACCGACATCCACGTCCCGCTGATCGTCACCGGACCGGGCGTGCCGGCGGGGCTGACCATCGACAACATCGCCCAGAACATCGATCTCTGCTCGACGTTCGCCGAGATCGGGGAGACGCCGCCCCCTGGCACGGTGAATGGACACAGCCTGGTGGCGCTGCTCCACGGGCAGACCGTGGCCGGCTGGCGCGACGTGGCGATGATCGAGCACCACGATCCCAAGTTCGATCCGGCCGATCCCGATCAGGACAGCGGCGTCGTCATCAACCCGCCGACCTACGCCGCGCTCCGGACGGTCGATCAGGTGTACGTGGAGTACGTGGGCGGAGAGACCGAGTTCCACGACCGCAAGACCGATCCCTTCGAGCTGAAGAACACCGCGGCCGGGCTCTCCGCGGGCAAGATCATGAAATTTCACGACACGCTCGCCGCGATCAAAGCCTGCACGACGGTCGACACGTGCTGGGCGGCGCAGCACCTGAAGCCCTGACCGTGCACGCCGCGCTCTCCGCTGCTCACACCCGCGCGATCCCGCGTCGCAGCAGGTGAAAGAACCTCGCCGTCAGCAGCACGGCGACCGAGACCAGCCCCGCCGTCAGCCCCCACCACAAACCCACCGCGCCCCACCCAAGGCCGAATCCAAGGCCGATCGCGATCGGTAACCCGACGAGCCAGTGGGCCCCCACGTTGGCCAGAAACGGAAACCGCACGTCGCCCGCGCCGCGCAGGGCGCCGGACGCGACGGCCTGGATTCCATCGAACAGCGCGAACAGCGAGGCGATCCGGAGCAGCCGCGCTCCGATGGCGATCACCTCGCCGTCGGTGGTGAAGAGGCCAATCAGCGGCCGGGGGATCACCGTGAACAGGAGCGCGCCAAAGGTCATGACAAACGCGCCGAGCCCGAGCCCGACCACGCCCGATCGCCGCGGCGATCGCCCCGCGCCCACGGCGTGTCCGACGCGCACCGCCGTGGCGCCGCCGACGCCGAGCGCGCCCATGAACGTGAAGCTGGCGAGGCCCACCGCGATCTGATGGGCCGAGAGCACCGAGGTGCCGAGTCGCCCCGCGAGCAGGGCGACCAGCGAGAACACGCCAATCTCGGCGAGGAGCTGGAGACCCACCGGCAGGCCGAGGCGGAGCACCTCGACCAGCGAGACCGGATCGCCGGCGCCGCCCACGGCGTCGTCGGGCGGCAAATCCGGCGCGCGCGCGATCACCGCCGGTCGGTACGAGCGCGCGGCGTTGAGCACGATCGCCGCCAGCAAGAGCGAGCCCACGCTCGACGCTACCCCCGCGCCGACCGCGCCGAGGCGAGGCAGCCCGATCCCCGGGAGGCCGATCGCCGCGAGGGCGTCGTCGCCGCGCACCAGGAGACTACAGACCACAGCGTTGACGACGTTGGCCACCAGCGACGCCACGAGCGCGGGGCGCGTCGCGCTGTGCGCCTGGAGGAAGCTCTTGCCCGCGAGGAAGGCCAGGAAGCCGAAGATCCCAGGCGCGCTGCCGAGCAGGTAGGCGTGCACGCGCGGGAGGATCGAGGTGTCGACCCCGAGCGGCCCGAGCCCGAGCGTGGCCACGAACGAGAGGACGATGGTCGGGATCGTCACCAGCGCCGCGGCCTGGATCCCGGCGCGCAGCGCCTGGAACGCGCGCTCGGGCCGCCCCGCGCCCACCGCCTGCGAGGCCAGCGGATCGAGCGCGAAGCCGATGCCCATGCCGACGGAGCAGATGCCGAAGCTGATCGACCGGCCGATGGCCACCGCGGCGAGATCGTCGACCGAGACGTGGCCGACGATCGCGGTGTCGACGAGGCCCATCAGGACGAGGCCGAGCTGCGCGAGCGAGATCGGGAGCGAGAGGCGGACGAGGGCGCGGAGCTCGGTCCAGGCGCTGTCGTTCGAGGGGGCCGTCATGGAGGGCGCGCACGCTAGCGCACGTGGAACAACGGCGCTCGCGCCCCGGCGATCGATTCTGGCGCGGGGCCGATCCAGAACGGATCGACGCGCGGCGCACAGCGCGAAAATTCCAGGTTTCCCGGCCGAAAATGGCGCGATTCCAGGTGGCCCCGGATCTGCAATCGAGTCCGCTCACGAGGTGCATCGATGAGCGGTGTCGATCAACGGAAGACGGCGATGGTGCAGCAGAGCGACCTGAGCGACGGCGCGCGCGCGCGAACCCTGGAGGGCTGGCGCGCAGGCAAGCCGACGGAGGATCCCGAGAAGCTCAAGCGCTGGGGGCGCGTCAGCGCGCGGCCGAGCGAGTACCTGATCCACATGCGCGCCGGCAAGGTGCGGACGTCGTCGTCGGGGCAGGGGGCGTCGTGCTTCAAGCTCCCGAGCGACGCCGTCGCGGTGGTGCCGACGACGGTGCAGAAGCTTCGTTTCTCGGCCGATCAGGTCACGCGCGAGAAGGTCGGCGTCGAGATCACCGGGCTCGCGGTGTACCGGATCGCCGAGCCGCTGATCGCCTTCCGGATGCTGAATTTCTCGTTCCCCGAGCGGGCGCAGCAGAAGCTCGAAGAGATGCTGATCGAGATGTTCGCGGGCGCGACGCGGCGCCTCGTGGCGAACCTGACGGTCGACGAGTGCCTCTCGCGGCGCAAGGAAGGGATCGCCGCCGAGCTGATGCGCGAGATCGCGCCGGTGGTCTCCGGCCAGGGTCGCATCGACGACGAGACCGACATGGGCTGGGGCGTGATCATCGACACCATCGAGATCCAGGACGTGCGGATCCTCTCTTCGGCGGTGTTCTCGAACATGCAGGCGCGCTACCGGCAGACGCAGGAGCTGGAGGCGCGCGAGGCCGCGCTCACCACCGAGCGCGCGGTGAAGCTCGGCGAGGCCGAGGCGACGCGGCGGATCGAGCTGGCGCAGCTCGCGGCGACGAGCGAGGTGCACTCGCGACGGCAAGAGGCCGAAGAGGCGGGGCGCCTCGGCGAGATCGCGGCGACGGCGCGGGTGATGGAGGCCAAGCTCACGCAGAAGCGCGTGACGGAAGAGGCGGAGATCGAGGCCGGGCGCGTGGTGCTGCTGGCGAAGATCGAGTCGGAGCGGCTGCTGGCCGAGCGCCGGCGGATCGCGACCGAGCAGCACCAGGTCGCGGAGCTCGCGAAGGAGGCGCGGCTCGCCGAGGCCCGCCTCGCCGAGGAGCAGCGCGCGGCCGAGCAGCGCCTGGCGATCGAGGGCGCGCGCGCGCAGCTCGAGGCCGAGGTCGAGGCCGCGCGCCACACCGCGAGCCTGGCGCGCGTCGAGCACGAGCTCGCGCACCTGCGGATCCAGGCCGAGATCTCGGCGGCGCGGCGGGCCATCGCCGAGTCCGAGGTGGCCATCGCGGAGATCGCGTCGCGGCAGGCGATCCTGGCGCAGGCGCCCGAGCTGGCGCGCGCCCGGGCGCTCCGCGAGATCGAGAACTCGGTCTCGCCCGAGGCGGTGCGGCTGATGGTCGCGCAGCGCATGCCCGACCTCGCCGCCGCGTTCCAGCAGAACATGGGGCACGTCAACGTGACCGCGATCGGCGGCGAGAACCCGTTCGGCTACATCGTCGCGGCCGTCGATGGCGTGCTCGGGATGGCGAGGGCTGCGGGCCTCGATCTGCCGATGGCCAAGGACCGCACCCCGGCGTCGTGACCCCGCGCTGAAACGGCGTACTGACGATCGAGGTGAGTGGTACGGCGCGTGCTCAAGGGCCCGGTCAACCAAGGGGCTCGAAAACGCGTATGGCTTACCGGAGACTCTCACTCGAGGACATCGCAACGCTCGTCGGCCACTGGGTGGGCCGGGAGAGCGAGCGCAAGATCGCGAGGCTCACAGGCATCGATCGCAAGACCGTGCGGCGGTACCTGGCCGCCGCCGAGCGCGCCGAGCTGACGCGTGAAAGGCCGCCGACAGAAGCCGATTTCGCCGATCTGGCGAAGCGCGTCCAGTCGCGGACCAAGGCCGGATCCAGCCCCGCGCGCTCGGCGCTGGCCGCGCACGAGGCCCAGATCGGCGCGTGGCTCGCGCAGGATCCGCCGGTGCGCCTGCGCGAGGTGCACCGGCGCCTCGTGGGGCAGGGGATCAGCGTCACCTACTGGACGCTGCGGCGCTTCACGCTGCAGCTCCGATCGACGCGCGAGCCGGCGATCCCCGCGCCGCCCGACAGCGGGGTGCAGTCCTCGGAGCGAGGCCTCACCGCGGACTCCAGGCCTCACCTGAGCGCGCGCGAGCTCACCGGCTGATCGGCGCCCCCGCGCGGCGCCTCTTCGAGGCGGCTCGGCGCGAGGCGCAACGCCAGCGCGAGCGCCGCGAGCGTGAGGATCGCGATCGATTCGAAGCGCGCGGCGGGCACGCCGTCTCGGGTGGCGTGGACCGATCCCAGCGCCGCGACGAAGACCGCGCCGCCGAGCGTCCGCGCGGCGTACACGGTGCTGGTGATCATCCCGCGCTGGTCCCACGCGACCTGGCTCTGCGGGGCGATGAGCGCGGTGCTGACGGCCGGGCCGAGGCCGAGGCCGAGCACCCCGAGCGCGGCGTACGCGGCGGCCACGGGGAGCTCCAGCGTGACCACGAGCGCGAGCGCGACCGCGCCGACGAGCGCCACGGCGAAGCCGCCGGCGACGCTGGCGCGCATCCCGCGGCGAACGAGGATGTGGACGCCGAAGGTCGAGCCCACCGACCAGCCGACCAGGAGCGGGATCAGCGCGGCGCCGGCGCCGATGGCGTCGCGCCCGAGCTTCTGCGCCATCCACAGCGGCACGTACGCCGTCGTGGCGTAGAGGATCCCGCCGGCGCACGCCCCCGCGAGGAGGCCGGCGCGGATCACCGGGCTGCCGAGGAGCGCGGGCGCGAGGACGGGGTTCGCGGAGCGGCGCTGGTGCCGCGCGAGGACGACGACGGCGATGGTTGCAGCAGCAACGAATGCGAGGCGGCTGCGCCGATCGAGGCCCGCCGGCTCGATCGCCAGCAGCACCAGCCCCGCCGTGAGCCCGGCCAGCACCGCCCCGAAGGCGCCGGACGACGCGCCGCGGATCCGCGGCGGATCGCGGAACGAGGCGAACAGCAGCGTGACCGCGAGCAGCCCCGCCGGGACGTTGACGAAGAACACCCAGCGCCACGAGAGGTGCACCACGAGGAAGCCGCCGAGCAGCGGCCCCATGGCGTTGGCGGCGCCCCAGGTCGCGGTGAACAGCGCCTGCACCCGCGCCCGCTCGGCCATCGAGTAGAGATCGGCGCTGATGGTCATGGCGATGGGCTGGATCGCGCCGGCGCCGAGCCCCTGGATCACCCGGAAGAGCACCAGCGCTTCGATCGATCGCGCGGCCCCGCAGCCCGCCGAGGCCACCAGGAAGAGCCCCATGCCGACGGCGAACACCGGCCGCCGCCCGTACGCGTCCGCGAGCTTCCCGCAGGTGAGCACGCCGAGCGTCGAGGCGATCAGGAACGCCGAGAACACCCACGCGTAGGCGTCGAGGCCGCCCAGGCTCGCGGCGATCGACGGCATCGCCCCGGTCACGCCCGTGCCCTCGAACGCGGCGACCACGAGGCTGAGGACGATCGCCGCGGTGGCGACGCGACGGCGCGTGGTGGGATCCGAGATCAGCACGAGGTGCGCATCACCGTAGGGGCGGCGCAGCTCGTCGGGAACTACAGCACGAAATGATCGCCGAGCTGCAAGACCTCGAGCGAGAGCCCTTTGATCGCGGCGCACTCGCGCTCGACGATCGCCTGGAAAACAGGCTTGATGTGGTAGAGCAGCGTCGGCAGCGACTCGGGCGCGCGGTACTTGCGCAGCTCGCGCGAGAGGGTCTGCGGTGTGTGGTGTCCGCTCGACGTGGCGAGGCCTTGCTCGTTGTTGGGGAAGCTGACTTCCATGAGCAGCGCCTTGAGATCGGGCAGCTCGTTCAGCACCTCCCACAGGCGATCGGTCGGCCCGGTGTCGCCGCTGTAGGCGATGGCTCCGCCCGGGCCCTCGATCACGAACGCGGCGGCCTCGATGGTGTGCGAGACCATCACCGCGCGGACCTGGTGACCGGCGATCTCCACGCGGCGCTCGGGCTCGAGCTCCAGATACCGGATCGTCGGCTCTTGGGGCGAGGGGATCTGGGTGAAGTCGGGCCAGAGCAACCCGTTGAAGAAGTGCCGCTTCAGCAGCGTGATCGTCTCGCGCGTGGCGGCGATGGTGAGCGGCGGCGCGTGCATCTGGCAGCGGTTGTCGGCGAGCGTCGACAGATCGCGGATGTGATCCATGTGCGCGTGGCTGACGAGGCACGCGGTGAGCTTCATCTGATCGGCGATCTCGAGCCCGCTCGTGAGCGCGCCCGCGTCCACGGCGAGCGTGTCGCCGATCACGAACGCGCTCGTGCGGTGCTTCGGGGTTTCCCCCCCGTGGCAGCCGATCACCCGGAGATCCACCTTGGAATTCAGCCTTCTCCGCCGAACTTCTGCGGCATCTCGAGGAACTCGAGGAAATCCTGGAGGCGGCCCACGTCGGCGACGATGACGCAGCCGGGCTCTTCGGTGACGAGGCGCAGGCGGCGGAGCCGGGCCATGACCTCTTCGGCCACCGAGCGATCGACGCCGACCTCGCGGGCGATGTCTTCGGGCGTGGTGCGGATGCGGATCCCTTCCTCCGTGGGCTCGCCGAAGGCGTCGGCGTGCCGCGCGAGCGCGAGCATGACCCGGGCCTTGGGATCGCGGTGCATGAGGATCTCGACCAGCGTGTCGGCCGAGTCGAGGCGCTTCGCGAGCTTCTTGATCAGCCGGAGCGCGATCTCGGCGTTGCGCGCCACCATCGACTCCAGCGTCTTGGCCTCGATCACCAGGCAGCGCGTGGTCTCGACGACCGTCGCCGTGGCGGTGCGCGGCTTGCCGTTGAGGATCGCCATCTCGCCGAGGAACTCGCCCGGGCCGAGGACCGCGAGGCTCTTGGCTTCGCCGCCGACCTCTTTCGTGATCCGGACCGCACCGGACTGGATCACGAACATCACCTCGCCCGATTCGCCTTCGCGAAACAGCACTTCGCCCGGCTGATACTCGCGCCCGAAGCGGGCGAACAACGGGTCGGACATGGTGCGGGCGAGTCTACAGCGATGCGCGTTCACGGGTCAAAAAGCGCCGCGGTAAAATCAGAAAAGGCCCGCGGAGCGCTCCGCGGGCCTCTCACGAGCGCTTCACATGTCGAAGTCGCCCATGCCGCCCATGCCGCCCATTCCACCCATGCCGCCCATCCCACCCATGCCGCCCATCCCACCCATGCCGCCGCCACCGCCGCCGCCGGGAGCGGCCGACTCGGCCTTCTTCGGCTTGTCGGCGATCAGCGCCTCGGTGGTGAGCATCAGCGAGGCGACGCTGGCCGCGTTCGAGAGCGCGTGGCGCACGACCTTGGCCGGATCGAGGACGCCGGCCGCGAGGAGATCCTCGTACTTGTCGGTCGCCGCGTTGTACCCGAAGGCGCCCTTGCCCTCGCGGACCTTCTCGACCACTACCGACCCGTCGACGCCCGCGTTCTGGGCGATCTGGCGGAGCGGGGCCTCGGCGGCCTTGCGGATCAGGCGCACGCCCGCGTCGCGCTCGTCGCCGAACTTGAGCGAATCGAGGGCCGAGAGCGCGCGGATCAGCGCGACGCCGCCGCCGGGGACGATGCCCTCTTCCACGGCCGCGCGGGTCGCGTGGAGAGCGTCTTCCACGCGCGCCTTCTTCTCTTTCATCTCGGTCTCGGTGTGGGCGCCGACGCGCACCACGGCCACGCCGCCGGCCAGCTTCGCGAGGCGCTCCTGGAGCTTCTCGCGATCGTAGTCGCTCGACGTGTCGGCGATCTGCTTGCGGATCGACTCGACGCGGCCCTTGATCGCCGTCTTGTCGCCGGCGCCGTCGATGATGACGGTGTTGTCCTTGTCGATCTCCACGCGCTTGGCCGAGCCGAGATCCTTCAGCGTGGCCGTCTCGAGCTTCTGCCCGAGGTCTTCCATGAACGACTGCGCGCCGGTGAGGATCGCGATGTCCTTCAGCATCTCCTTGCGGCGATCGCCGAAGCCCGGGGCCTTGACGGCCGCGACCTTGATCGTCCCGCGGAGCTTGTTCACGACCAGCGTGGCCAGGGCCTCGCCGTCGACGTCCTCCGACAGGATCAGCAGCTCGCGCCCGGCCTTGACCACCTGCTCCAGCAGCGGGAGCAGATCGGCCATCGCCGAGATCTTCTTCTCGTGCACGAGGATCAGCGGGTTGGTGAGCACCGCGAGCATCTTCTCGGGATCGGTCACGAAGTACGGCGAGAGGTAGCCGCGATCGAACTGCATGCCCTCGACCGTCTCGAGCTCGGTCGTCATCTTCTTGTTCTCTTCGACCGTGATCACGCCCTCCTTGCCGACCTTCTCCATGGCCTCGGCGAGGATGTTGCCGATCTCCTGGTCGCCGTTGGCGCTGATGGTCGCGACCTGAGCGATCTGCTCCTTGTCCTTGGTCGGCTTGGCGCTCTCCTTGATCGCGGCGAGCATCTTCTCGACCGCGGCGTCGATCCCGCGCTTGAGATCCATCGGGTTGATCCCGGCCTCGACGAGGCGCAGGCCCTCACCGTAGATGGCCTGCGCGAGCACGGTCGCGGTGGTGGTGCCGTCGCCGGCCTTGTCGCTGGTCTTCGAGGCGACCTCGCGCACCATCTGGGCGCCCATGTTCTCGAGCTTCCCGAAGAGCTCGATCTCCTTCGCCACCGTGACGCCGTCCTTGGTGATGACCGGCGAGCCCCAGGACTTCTCGATCACCACGTTGCGCCCCTTGGGGCCCAGCGTGACCTTGACCGCGTCGGCGAGCGTATTGACACCCTTGAGGATCGCGGCGCGAGCGCCACGGCTGAAAACGATCTGCTTGGCAGCCATAAAAAACTCAACCTCTCACGGCGCCACGCGCCGCCTGAATCTGGAACATCCCCCGTGAAGAACTGAATCAGCTAGCAACCGTCGGAGCGGACGGTGCCGTCGAGTCGCGTGACGGCGAGGATGTCGTCCTCGCGGATCAGCATGTGCTCCTCGCCGTCGAGCTTGACCTCGGTGCCGCTGTACTTGCCGAAGAGCACCACGTCGCCGACCTTCACGTCGACGGGGCGAACCTTGCCGTCCTTCAGCACCTTGCCGTTGCCCACGGCGACGACCCGACCCTCGATCGGCTTCTCTTTCGCCGAGTCCGGGATGATGATCCCTCCCTTGGTCACGCTCTCGCCCTCGAGGCGCTTGATCACGATGCGGTCCTGCAGCGGCCTGATCTTCATGGTGTTCTTCCTTCTCCGTGGCTGTGGCGTCGATCCGGCCCGGGGGGCGGGCCCCCTCGCGCTCCCGGCCGCCGCCCGACCCCAGCGATCCCCGTGGGACCCGGTGGGAAGGGGCGGCTGGCACTCGACCGGCTCGATGGCTAAAACCGCGCGCAAAGTAAATCACAGGGCGAACGCGTCAAGGGCGCTGAAGGAATCGCCGATTCATTTCGACTGGGCTGGCGTTCGGCTGCCGAGGGTGCTACAAGGGGTCCCGTTCCGAGCGTCCGGGTGCCGTGGGTTGGCGCGCGCCCTCCCGAAAAAAGAGTTGACGTTGCAGCGGTTGTGAATATAGTCCCGCGCCCCGGCCGACGAAGTTGGTCACGCCGGTCGCGAAGGTCTCTTTGGGGGATCGTCTAACGGCAGGACGCCAGATTCTGGCTCTGGCTATCGGGGTTCGAATCCCTGTCCCCCAGCTCGATTGAAAATTCATTCTCGTCAGTTGCAGCAGGTCCCATCGTCTAGTGGTTAGGACGCTGGCCTCTCACGCCGGTAACGCGGGTTCAAATCCCGCTGGGATCACCAAAGTGAGAAAAGCCCCCGGGTTGCGTCCATTCGACGCAATCCGGGGGTGTTGTCGTTTGTGCCTTTGAAGCCCGGGTCGAGAAGGCTTGGGGGTGGCTCGAGCTGGTCCATGCGGTGGGCACAGAGGCCCGCCACATGGGGTCTCGACGCGACCCCGAGGCCGCGCTCAGGCCGGGATCGGCGGGCGTCCGGCGCCCTCTTCGACGCGCACCAGGATCGCGGTGATGTTGTCGGTGCCGCCGAAGAAGTTGGCGCGATCGATCAGCGTCTTGCACGCCTCGTCGAGGTCTTCGGTCCGGGTCACCGTCTCCAGGATTTGCTCGTCGGTCATCATCCCGGAGAGGCCGTCGGAGCAGAGCAGGTACACGTCGCCGAGCGCGGTGGTCTCGGTCGCCAGATCCACGAGCACGTCTTCGCGGATGCCGAGGGCGCGGGTGATCACGTTGGGCGGGAGCTGGCGGATCTCTTCGGCCGTCATCCACGGAGCCATGTGGCGGGCGTCGCTGATCAGCGAGTGATCGCGGGTCATTTGCACGATTTCGCCGGCGCGAATGCGGTAGCAGCGGCTGTCGCCGACGTGGCCGACCGAGATCTTGTCGCCCTCCGGCGTGAAGATCGCCGCGACGATCGTGGTCCCCATCCCGAAGTCGGCCATCGTGCGGAGCGAGCGATCGAAGATGCGCCGGTTGGCCAGGCGCAGGCTCGTCACGATGTAGTTCTCCTCGTCCGATAGCGTCGGATCCGCGGGGAACGGCCAGGTACCGTCGCGTCCGACGACCACGGTGAAGAAATCGATGAGGGTGGAGACGGCGAGCTGGCTGGCGACGTCACCCGAGCTATGTCCACCCATGCCGTCTGCGACGGCGACGATGCCGTGCTCGGGCAGGAGCACGAGGCTGTCCTCGTTGTGCTCGCGCAATAGTCCAACGTCCGTCATCCCGGCGAACCGGGTTTGCATGGGTCGAGAGTAAACGCGGGGCGAAGCTCCGGCGCAAGTTCAAAGGAAAAGTCGTTCACCGCGGCGTCGTCGAGAGTCGCGGACGGGCCGATCGACCAGGGATCCGGTCCCGTCGCGGTCTCTACAACCCGAGGCGCTCGATGATCGCGGCCTGCCTCACCAGCTCGTCCTCGAGCTCCAGCGCCTGCGCGAGGCCGGGCCACACCAGGGGCGATTCGTCCGATCCCACGAGGCGCGTGAGCAGCTCGTGGAGGGCTTGCCGCGAGCAGGCTTCGGGGGCGGCGAGGTAGGCGTAGAGGCCCGGCTTCGCCTCGCCCGTGCTGGTGCTGGTCACGACGTAGGCCTCTTCGTTTTGCACCGCGAGCACGCAGCCGAGCGCGGTGAGCTCGCGGCGGAGCTCGTCGAGCGTGGCCCTGCCCGGGTGCACGCCGTCGAGCAAAAAGGCCTCGTAGCCGCCGGGTTTTCGCGTGGCGATCGCCGGGTACACGTAGCTGTGATCGACCTCGCCCGGCTTCGGCGCGGCGTTGCGCGGGGCGGCCTCGAAGACGATCTCGTCGCCGTGGTGCTGCGGCGTGCGCGGCCTGGCGACGTCGAGGATCCGCGCGGTCACCGGGCCGGTGCGGAGCGCGTGCTGGATGGAGACCTCGCCGTCGGGCTCGCGCAGCTCGATCCGGCAGAGGCCCCAGGCCTCGTCGATCGGGCCCTCGCCCTCTACCTTCATCCCGATCCGGATCGCCGAGGCGCGGACCGCGTCCCAGCGGCCGGCGAGCGTGGCGACGACCATGAGATCCCAGTCGTGGTTGCCCGGGCGAGGCTCGCGCTCGACCAGGCGTGAGAGGCGCGCCAGGGCCTCGTCGAGGCGCCCCGCGTCGCGATCGAGGCTCGCCAGGAGCAGCTCGATCTGCTTGTTTCCAGGCTCCAGCGTCAGCATCGCCTCGAGGTGCGGGCGCGCCTTGTCGCGCTCGCCCTCCTGCTGGAACGCCGTGGCCAGGAGGAAATGCGCGCCCACCGCGACCTCGCCCTTCGGCTCGGCCAGCAGCGAGGCCTCGGCGAGCTCGCGCGCCTCGACCGATCGCCTTTGATCCAGGAGCGATTGGCCCAGCGTCATCAGCACGCCGTGCGCGCCGGGGAACGCCGTGAGGTGCGCGCGCAGGCCCGCCTCGGCCTCGGCGTAGCGCGAGATCGCGCGGCGCGCCGAGGCCTGGATGATCGCCAGCCGCTCCTCGTCGGGGAAGCGCGCGCGGCCCGCGGCGAGGATCTCCAGATCGCGCTCGGGATCGCTGGTGAGCTGCGCCAGCGCGAGCTCGGCGCTGCCCGGCGGGAAGCGCGGGTCGGCGTCGGCGTCGCGCGCCGCGGCGATCGCGCCCTCGAGCTTCGCCAGATCGTCGTCGGCGCCGAGCGATCGTCGCAGCCGCGGGATAAGCTCGCGGATCGACGCGGCCGCGTGCTCCGCCGTCCCGAGGCGATCACGGGCGATCGCCAGCTCGGCGCGCTGGTGGGCGATGGCGATCGCGGTGCGGATCACCCCGTTGTCGGCGAGCCTGGTCTGGAGCTCGAAGAGGCGACCGTCGAGCTTCCAGTCGCTCGGGACGGCGCCGGCCAGCGCGAGGGCGTGCGTGGCCTGCGCCCAGCGCTCGTAGAGGCTCGGCGTGGGGAGGATCTGCTCGATTGGCGGCAGCTCGCGCAGGGCCTCGTCGTGGCGACCGAGCCGCGCCAGCACCCTCGCGGCGTTGAGCGCGTTGCTCAGGTGATCGTTGAGATCGACCTCGCTCGCGACCGCGCGCTCGGCGACCTCCAGCGCCTCGTCGAGCCGCGCGAGCCGCAAGAGCGCCTCGATCCGCGCGTCGGCGAGGTTGTGCGCCGCCGCGCCGCGCTGCGCCTGCACCAGCGCCGCGGTCTGCGCCTCGACGAACGCGAGCGCGCCCGCGGCGTCGCCGTCGTCGATGAGGCCGAAGGCGTACTCGCTGGAAATGCAGGTGAAACAAGGCCATTTCGCGTCGATGCGCGCCAGCGTCTCGCGGGCCACGGCGAGGCGCTCCGGGGCGTAGCCCGGGCCGTCGAGCTCGGCGTAGCAGCCGGCGAGATCCTGGATCACGCACACGCTCTGCGGGCACTCGCGGGCCTCGTCGCGCGACGCGAGCTCGAGCAGCCGCACCGCCTCGGGGAGGTACGCCGTGGCCTCGTGGCGATGGAGGATCCGGCTCTGGAGGTTCCAGTGGCGGATGAAGATCTCGAGCCACGGGCTCTTCGCCTCGCGCGCCAGGGCCAGCGCCTCGGGGACGATCGCGTCGAGCTGCGCGTGCTCGTGGTTGACGACGTGGCCGGGGATCCGCTCGATCAGCTCGGCGAGGCGCGGCCTCCCGCTCTCGGTGAGCTCCTCCTGCACCTCGTTGACCCAGCGCCAGATATCCATGAATTTACGCTGATCCCAGCAGCGCGAGCAGCGCGCCCGACAGCGACGCGAGGTGCTCGGCGACCTCGCCCGACGCGCCCTCGTCGCGGCCGGCCATCAGCCCCGCCACGCCGCCGAGGAGCCGCGCGGCCTCCGCGGCGCGGGCCTCTTCGGCGGGCCCCTTCGCCGTGAGGATCCGCTGGATCACCGGGGCGTCGAGGTTGACGTAGAGCCGCGCTTCCACCGCGGCGTCGATGGTCTTCGTGAACAGCCGCGCCATGCCCAGCACCGCGGTCGAGACCTTCTTGTCGGCCTCGTCGCGCTCGAGGATCTGCTTGAGCGCGACGTCGCGATCCGGCACCAGCACCAGCGGGAGCGAGTCCGGCGCGAAGCGCGCGGGCACCACCTCCTGGCGCTCGACGTGGAAGAGCGAACGGAGCCGATCGGCTTGAATTTTAGGCAATTCGGCGCGCGGGAACAGCGACTGGTTGCCCTGCTTGGTCCCGAGCTGGACGACCGCGCCGCCGATGCGCTGCGCGTACATCTGGCAGAACGGGAGCGCCGCGTAGCGCACGCCGGTGACGACGGGGACGCGGAGCGCGCGGAAGAGGATCTCCTCGTAGCCGCCCTGCTCGCCCATGGAAATGTGGATCTTGCCGCCGCTCTTCTTGCGGATCGCGGGCACGCTCAGCTCGCCCTCGCTGGTCGGGACCTTGAGGTCCGGCGCGAGGAGATCGAAGAGCCGCGCGTCGCAGATCGCCGCGCCGAGCAGCGCCTCATTGTGGCGGAGGAGCACCCGACGCCAGGTGGCCGGCTCGTGCTCCGCGAGGTGGGCGAGGCCCTCGATCAGCGAGGTCAGGATCCGGAGCGCGACGCCGTGGTACGCCGCGTCGCGCTGCACGTCCTCGCGGCTCGCGGTCGGGGTGAGCGCGTCGGCCTCGATCACCCCGCCGACGAAGCCGGCCCACGGCGGGAGCAGATCGCGCTCGTCGGCGCTGACCAGCATCCCGCGCACGAAGATCGAGAGGTTGCGGTTGTCCGAGGTGCCGTAGGTCCCGCCGTCCTGGATCCAGAGCAGCCCGCGCGCCCCGCCGCCGCCGTCGTTGGCGCCGCTGGTCGCCGCGGGATCGGGCGCGAGATCCAGGGTGCAGAGCGGCTCGAAGCGCGACTCGAAGCGGCGCGCGAAATCGAGGCTCCGGCGGCGGTGGAGCAGGGGAGAGTCGCCCTCGATCCGCCAGGGCGGAGGCGGCCGGTTCACCGGCTCGCGATCGGCGCCGCCGACGTGGATCGGGAAGGGGAGCAAGCACGCGTAGCGCTCGAGCAGCTTGGGCACGAGATCGACGCTCGCGAGCAGGGCGAAGGGCTCGCCCAGGTGGAGCACCACCCGCGTCCCGATCGGCCCCGCCGGCGCCGGGCCGAGCTGGTAGCGCTCGCCGCCGCGGCTCTGAAAGTGCCATCCCTGCGTGGGATCCTGGAACGACGTCGTGAAGAGATCGACGCGCTCGCTCACCACGAACGCCGAGAGGAACCCCAGGCCGAACGCGCCGATCAAGGCCTCGCCGCCGCGACCCTCGGCGCGCAGCTTCCCGGTGTAGCCCGCGCCCACCGTGGCCAGGTACTTCACGATCTCCTCGCGGGTCAGCCCCGCGCCGGTGTCGAGGATCGTCAGCGTGCGCTTCGCCGGATCGGGGGTGACCACGATGGTCGGCTCGAAGCTCGAGGGATCCTCGATTTGCCGTCGCACGCAGGAGTCGTGCGCGTTCTGGACCAGCTCGCGCAACGCGACGTGGGGCGTGGAGTAGAGGTTGTTCCCGAGCACCCGCAGCAGACCGGCGAGGTCGACCTGGGTGCGCAGCAGCTCGACCGGCTCGCTCATGCGGGCGCGATCAGAGCGCACCTGCGCCGCGAAATCGAGCGCGGCGGCCGGCGCGGGGGATCCCCGGGAAATTGGCGCTCATTTCCCCGCGGTCGGCGATCGTCGCCTGCGTCGCTCTGCACCGCTCGGCGTCGTTGACGACCGTGACCTCGTGGGCAACGTCGTCAACGACGGCGACCACGGCCACGCCCGACGGGCCGGCGCCGATCACCTGAACTTGGAGTGGCAGGCCTTGCAGGTGGCCTTCATGTCGGCGAGGGCCGCGCTCGCTCCCGCCGCGTCCTTCGCCGAAGCGGCGGTGCCGAGGGCCTTGGCCTTCTCGTTGAGCGTCACCGCGAAGGCGTCGAACTCGGGGCCCTTGGAGAAATCCTTGATCTTGGTGCTCGTCGCCTGGATCCGCTCCGAGACGAGCGTGAACGCCGCCCAGTCGGTGTCGACGTAGCTCGTCGCGCCGATCTTCTTCCACTGCGGATCGGCCACGGTGGCCTGGTTGTCCATGACGGTCTCGAGGCTGGTGAGCTTCGGGATGTCGTTGACGGGCGTGTTGGTGACCGGGGCGCCGCAATGGGCAGCACCGAGGGCCAGGAGCGCGGCGAGGATCGAGGTCGGGGCGAGGCGCATGGGGATCTCCTGAGGAAGCGGGCGGCGATTATCCACGCCCGTGCTCGGAGGCGGTCCAGAAATCGATCGCCTGGGCTATCGTGCGCCGCCATGCGGGTCTGGACTGATGGCAGCCTCCACCTCGTCTCCGGCGAGGAAGGAATCGAAGTGCACCGGCCGAACACGGCGGCGGTGCTTCACGCGCTCGGGAAACCCCAGAAGCGCGCCCACCCACCGCGCGACGTGCTCGCGGTGGTCAGCGCCGAGCCGCTCCGGGTCTGGGTCGGCAGCGGCTCCGACGTGAAGCTGGTGACGCTCGGCGAGAGCGTCGAGATCGAGCGGACGATCAAGGCCAACGTGCTCGACGCGGTCGGCCTCGGCGACGGCCGCGTGCTGGCGTGCGCGGTGCTCCCCGGCCAGCGCAGCCCGCGCCTCGTGGTCGTCGACGGCGCCGATCCCGATTTCGCGGGCGCGACCGAGCTCACGCTCCCCGCGGCGACGCGGATCGCCTGGCCCGGCGGGATCTGGGAGAAAGAGGTCGCCTGGCCGGAAGACGACATCGAGGAAGGCGACGAGCCGCTGGCGCTCGACGCCCTGGCCCTGGGCTACCCGCAGACCGACGGCCGCTTTCTCTACGACGAGGTGCTGATCTCGGCGAACGAGCACGGGATCATCGTCACCGGCGTGTACGTGGGCCTGGTCGTGGCGCTGCCGCGCGACGCGAGCCAGATCGATTTTGCGCTGCGCGTGCCCACGCAGGTGGGCGAAACCGAGATCTTCGCGGCGCGCACCGGATCGGGCGGCGTGATCGTGGTGCACGCGATCGAGGGCCGCCACTCGGCCGTCACCCACCTCGCGAGCGACGGCGCGGTGCTCGGCAGCCGCCACAAGATCGGCCGCGATCTGGCGTGGGGAATGGGCCCGCCGGTGGTGCAGGGCGAGCGGATCCTGGTCTTCGAGGCCGGCGCGCAGGGCGCGGATCGGCTCCACGAGCTGAAGCTACCGGCGCTCGAGGTCGCCAAATCGGCCGAGCTGGGCGATCATCCGACGGGGCGCATTTCCGTGGCGACGGGCCCCACCGGGAGCGATCCGTTCGTGCTCGGCCTCGGCGGCAAGGCGCGCCTCGTCAAGCGCGGAGCGCGCGGTCGCCTCGACACCGAAGCGCTGACGCGCCCGGTGCCCAAGGTGGTCGCGCTCCCGCGGGCCATCGTCCAGGCGCCTTCGCTGCGGGTCCAGGGCCCGCCGGCGCTGGCGCTCTCCAAGGGCGATCAGCGCCCGTCGCCGTGGATGATGATGGCCGGCGAGGCCTTCGTCATCGAGATCCCCTTCACGAACCAGGGCGGCGCGAGCCGCGGCATCGCGATCGAGATCTCGGGTGTCGCGCTCCAGACCGGCCTCGTGCGCACCGCGCGCGCGAAGGTCGGCGAGGTCGAGACCATGCTCGAGAGCAAGCCGGGCGCGTCGTCGATCCGCGGCGAGCTCGCCGACGTGGCGATGGAAGCGGGCTTCACACCGATCGGCGGCGACAAGAAGGGCGCGCTCCCGCCGCCCGCCGCGCCGTCGCTCTACCTGCGAATCGAGGTCTTCGGCGTGAAGCCCGGCAACGCCGTGCTCACCGTGCGGATCACCCCGCTCAAGGCCGCGCCGGGCCGCGGCTCGGTGCTGCAGGGGAAGAGCGTGACCGTGAGCGCGACGATCCCCGAGCTCTGATCGGCGGTGATCGCGAGGAAGAGATCAGGTGATCTCTTCCTCCGATCTCCTTCATTTCAAGTCAATTCCGCGATCGATCAGTTTCCGGTGCCGGGCAGGGTGGCGTTGGTGAGCCACTGGAAGCCGTCGAGGACCGCGAGCGAGTCGTACGCGGTGTCGCCCACGTCCCAGATCGCGATCCGCAGCTCGACGATGTCGCCGGGGATGACGTTGCCCGCGGTCGTCAGCCAGAAGGTGCCGCCGCCGATGGTGCAGTTGTCGAAGCCGCCGCCGGCCTCGAAGCCCGTGCCCACGAGCTGCGCCGAGCCGAGCGAGCACGAGCTCGCGCTGACGTCGGTGTCCCAGCAGAGCGGGTTCGCGGCCTGCGAGTCGCACACCGCGAACAGGCTGGTGCCCTTCGCGATGTTGATGCCGATCGGCCACTGCTGGCCGCCCTGCGTGTAGGTCATCAGGTTCTTGTCGATGGGGTTGGCGATCGGCTTCGGGGTGCCGTTCGGCGTGTCGACGAGGGCGATGAACTGATCGTTGAACGTGGTGCAGACGAACTCGGGGTACTCGGCCGAGAAGAAGTACGAGTTGAACGAGAACGCCTTGGCGTTGGTCGGCGCGCGCATCCGGAGGTAGAGCGCCACCGAGTCGTTGGCCGTGGGCGTGGCCGCGGTCGAGCAGCCGGGCGAGTCGGGCAGCGCGTTCGCGCCCTTCAGGGGCGGGTTCGGCGTCGCGTACCAGTCCTTCACCGTGTGGGGGAAGACCGACGAGCTGATGTCGACGCTGCTCCCGGGCATGTGGGTCGTCGAGACGTTGCCGCCGGCCGGGCCGCCGTTGGGGCCGGGCATGGTCTGCGTCGCGTCCGAGGCGCTGCCGCTGGAGATCACCACCACGCTCTGCCCCTCGGTCGTCGACGGGGCGATCGATCCGAACCCGGGGCGGATGGAGATCGCCTCGAAATCCTGGAGCGGGCTCCCGTCGGCGCGGAGGATCTTGGCGTCGATGAGCCCCCAGGTCTTGTCCTTGAGCAAGAGCGGTTGCTCCTGCGTTTGCCGGCAAATCCCCAGCGCCTTGGCGAAGTCGATCGGGTTCATGGAGTTCGACAGCAGGCCCGAGTCGCAGGCCACGGTGTCGAGCGAGTCGAAGAGGTCGGTCTTGCCGTTGCAGTTGTCGTCGAGGCCGTTGCCGACGACCTCGAGCGCGCCGGGGTTCACCAGCTCGGGCTGCGATCCGCAGAGGCCGGGCTTGTCGCAGCAGTCGCCGTCGGCGACGAGCCAGCCGTCCCCGTCGC